>CAKZMO010000410.1 GCA_937128595.1 uncultured cyanobacterium
ACCTCTAGTCAACAATCAGCTATAACTGTACCGTCTAAAGCCATCTTCCAGTCAGATTCTGAGACATTGGTCGGGTACGCGACCGCACCTGGATCACAGTTCAGTGTTACGGACGTTCCTGATTTGATTCCTGCTCCCGTTGTTCCCCTTCCTTCTGGGATGGCTCCTGAATCTTTAGATGAGGAGCAGAGCACAGTAGAGGAAATTTCAGATGACGCTGTTGCTGCAAATCGCGACTCTGCATCAGTAGAGGAAGCAGCCCAGCCGACTCAGGGCAACAATGTCTATGTTGAAGGTCTACTGAACGAGATCCGAGCTATTGAAAACTCGTCTCGATCCTCAAGTTCCAATTCGAGCACAGAGATTGATTCTAGAGCAGCTACAGGCGTCGCGCCTGATGTCAGCTACCTCCAAGACGGAGACGCGGTTAATGCTGAATTTGAGCAATCTTCACGTTCTGGCGATCGCTCAGAGCCTACTTCTCAACCCACTTCCGAACAGCCTCTTTCTCCCTCAGAGCAAGAGACATCACCAACGTTAGTAGCGGCAGCTCCTCTGGGGTCTGAAAATTATGTTCCTTTGGGACAGCCTGCTACAGGGCGTGTCGTCTCCCCGGAACTTCCCCCGCTTCCAGGAGCTGATAACTATATTCCAAGTGGCTCGGCTACCTTCAACGGTTATCTGTGGCCAGCAAGAGGTGTATTCACATCTGGTTATGGCTGGCGCTGGGGTCGAATGCACCGAGGCATTGACATCGCAGCTCCGGTAGGGACTCCTATCTATGCAGCAGCACCTGGTGTCATTGAGTTCTCCGGATGGAACTCTGGCGGGTATGGAAACCTGGTAGATATCCGTCACCCAGATGGAAGTAAGACCCGTTACGCTCACAACAGCCGGCTGCTTGTTCGCTCTGGTCAAACTGTGACTCAGGGACAGCAAATTGCTGAAATGGGCAGTACAGGCTTCAGCACAGGGCCTCACGTCCACTTTGAAATTCATGTTCCAAACCAAGGTGCTGTAAACCCAGTAGCGCTCCTGCAAGAGCGCTAAGCCTGGTCGGATCTAAAGAGCAAATATAAGAAGAGGGAGACTGTACTGTGAGTATTAAGCCTCCCTTTTTTTTGCTTATTGATTCTTGATCAGCAGCCAATAACTTAGCAAGACACAGCGCTATAGTGCTACGCGCTGATATAAAACCAATAATTGATGGAGAAGCCGCGCGGTGCGCGGCTTCTCCATCAATATCTGTCCTAACCTATCTGCGCATTGCTATATTACAGCTACAGAGTTTTGTCGTAGGCTAATGATCTGACTAGACCAAAGATTTTGGATTAGCGTGATCTGAGAGAATTCTGCAGAACTATTGTTGATATTGGGGTTCACTTCTGTCAACGCCAGCCTACCGACTTCACAGTTTCAATTAGGTCGATCCACAAAAGTTCCTTTCCAAAGTTTTGAACCCACAGGCAACAGCCTGACCCTCTGACACATCTTATTTTGTAGTCAGAATTTTTGATGATGTAAGTCTCGGCTGAGCTTGCGAAACCCAACAATACCATCGAAATCTGACTGTGGTGGGTTTCCTTCCATTCACCACAACCTATGATCTTTGGTCATTTCAGGAGATGTGTCAGGCAATCAGGGAAACATCTGTTTCTTCTAAATCCTTGTCAGATGGCGCTAACTCTCTAATGCTTCTCCAAAACGTCTCAAGAGCGATAAACAGGTAGGGTGAAGTGAAAACTACTCCCCTGTCCAGGAGAAGAATCAACCCAGATTTTACCGTAGTGAGCGAGTACAATCCGTTGGCATAAAGACAGTCCAATACCATAGCCATCTTTCGATTCATCTCGTTTCAAACGAAAGCGATCCTGAAAAATATTCTCTTGGTTATCGTAAGGAATACCGGGTCCATCATCTGAAATACTGACCTGTACTTTTTGAGTCGTACGATGAAGGGCCGCAATTTGAATAACGCCCCCCGATGGAGTGTATTTAATAGCATTGTCTAGCAAATTCATTAGCAATTGACGGACTCGATCCGGATCGGCATATACCTGGGGTAAATCTTGGGGAATATCCGTTTTTAGCTGTTGAGACTTAGTGTTAAACTGCTGCCCCAGACGTCCTAAGATATCCACACAGATATCTTTCAAGTCTAGAGGGACGGGATGAATTTGAAACTGGCCGCTGCTGCCACGGGCGGCCTGCAAAATATCGGTAATCATCCGATCAATTGCCTTTGCCTGAGTGCGGGCATGTTTAATCAGTTGAGTTTTCAGGGCCGGCGAGAGTTTCGATTTCTCACCTCTTGATTCCTGACTATCTCCCATTTCCAGAGTCTCGACAGCAATTGAAAGCGCCGTTAATGGATTGCGTAGGTCATGAGCAAGCATTGCAATTAGACGATCCTTAAACTGAAGCTGAGCTTGAAGTTCAACTTTCTCCTGCCTAGCCTGAAAAAGCTCGTCTGATAGACTAATAAGCTCTGCTTCTTGAACAACTGAGGGAACATTGCGCGCTACTTGTTCCTCTTGTTCAGATGGAGAGTCCACGGTGCTTTTGGCAGTCTTCAAGTATTCTTGCATTGAACGTTGCCATCGCTGCCACCAATTTTCGAGTTGGTCGATGATATTGTCTCCCGCCAGAATTTGTCGAGGATCAGGATGGATCTTGATCAGCGCCGGCGTAGCAATCAATCGAAAATGCTCTACTAGATAGGGCTGCTCACTTACATCAATGACTTGTAGCTCACAATCATACTTACCTGACTTTTGGGTCAGATATTGACGAATTTGACGGATTTTCTCCCGTGCACTAGGACGCTTATCCACAAATAGCAGGAGATGAATAGATGATTCTGACTGGATGGGTTGTGCTGGAACAGCCTCCATGAAATTTTCTTCCGCAATTCTAATGGGATAAAGTGCAACAGGGACGTCAATACAGTCGTAAAGCGGTCAATCCTTCATCAGACAGAGCATTGGTTCATCTCTCTCGTGAGTATCTAGAGTGAGTATTCGTGTGAAGTGACTGAGTGTGAGTCGTATTCCGTAGGCTTAATGGGCAGAGAATGCGATCGCCACACCAATCAAAACTATCAAGAGTCCTATGGTCTGTTTTGAGAGTGCCCAAGTCTCTTCTATGGGAAAACCACTCAAGGGAGGCAGACCGTCAAAATTGACAGGCCACAAGTTCTAAGGAACTCAGCAGCAATTACTCCGACTCGCAATGCCTCAAATTAGTAAAAAGTAGACCTACCACATTGTACAAAATGAATTTACCTATTTTCTTAAGATTACTGTCTTAATAGTCGCATACATAAAGTATTTATTCCCAACAGAACAGTTTTGCTCCGTTCCATAGCAGTTGCTAAGTCGCTCAAAGTCCGTCAGTAAAAGAGATGACTACGCTGGCAACAATGTTTCTGTGGACGAATGTTTTTGCCCAAAAAATAGTGTGGTTTCCAACGGCTAATGCGATAGGAATCAGCGATCGCCATTCGACTTCTACGTTCATCTATTCAGAGTTGGAATTTTTCGTGACGCTTGGCTGAATGTTTTCGGCAAAATGCTAGATTTTATCGCTGGGTTGTAGGATGTTGAGTGTGGCTAGACAATTTCGAGGTGATTTTGTGCAGTCTTCTCAATCAAAACCGTTGGATCCCAAGATTTCTAATCCTGAAATCTACGAAGGGCAATTTGGCTCCTTTACCATTACTCCGTCAGACCGTAAGAGCGTTGTCGTCTATCGAGCATCGCTGTGTGCCGCCGTTTTTTGCTTTCTCGTCGGTGCGTGCCTAGCATTAACCAACCCTCAATCTTCAGCAGTCCAGATCAGCCTGACGTATCTTTATTGGGGTATGGCGATCGCCCTCGGCGTTAGTCTAACCATGATTCACATCTACATGGCTGCTCTCCATCGAGCACTCCAGATATTTTGGGGCATTGGAGTCATCTCAAGTTTGGGCGTGGTCTGGATGTATCCTGAGCCCTTAGTCGCTGCCATCTACAACCACCCCATGACCTTGTTGGGAGTCGGTTTCTTGTTTGCTGCTTTGACCGGGATTTTCTTCAAAGAGGCATTTTGTTTCAACCGAGCAGAAACCAAGCTGCTTACGCTTCTCGTTCCTTTACTCTTGTTAGGTCATCTCACTTCTCTTTTGCCAATTTCGATTGAGCAGATTTTATTGGGCACTTGGGCATTATCGATGGCCGTTTTTGCGTTCCGAAAAGCCGTGCAAGCTATCCCTCCAGACATTGGTGATAAGAGCGTCTTTGAATACTTGAAGCAACAACGCCAGAGTGCCGCCTAATCGAAGAACAACATCAGCGAGCTGAAATAACTTGTCTGCACAGACTTTCAGTCTCTACTGGATGGGATCGAGAGAAATCTGTGCTTCGTACTTGAGCCCCCTTGCAATTCGGAACAGCTCCTGACCCGTGTGTAAATAGTGCTCGTCGTAACACAGCGAAAATCGGTTGAGTTCTTCTATTCCATCCGCAACTTGACTAAGACAAAAATACAGATGAGAGGCCGAACGCGCCAAGTTTGGGGGGTTAGGGCGCATTTGAAACGTAGATTGCGCTTGAGTAACTAACTCGCTACAGGTTTCAAGATAAGCTTGAAACTCTTCCATCAGTTCATCATCAAATGGATCAGCCGATAATTCGTCTACCTGGTCGTCGAGACTATTCAAAATTTGACTCAGCGTCCGACTGACAGGCTGGTAAACCAATCGAATCCACTGATGTATCAGCTCGTCTATACCGCATCCGGAACGAGACCGAGAATAAGTGACAGGAGGCTTCGATCCCTGCTGCGTGCAAGTGCGTTTGCCATAACCTACTCTATGAAGTTGAGCATCGTGCGATCGCCGTTGTGTCGGATCACTAAGCACTTCGTATGCTGCATTAATATGTGCAATACGACCATGGTCAAGAATGTTGCGATTACTATCTGGATGAAAAAGTTTAGCTAGGCGACGATAAGCCATCTTAATCTCGGCCGGCGTCGCATCTGGAGCTACTTCCAAAGTGTCGTAGTAGTTAATAGCCATAGCTTATTTTATCGCCCATGCCCTGGAGATGATGCGATTCAACAAGAATTTAGATCGTCAATATTCGCCTATTTATCCTTCGCCTATCCGACTGTTGCGGAGGCTAATTCAGGATCTTGAAAGAGAGGGGTACTAAGATAGCGCTCACCGAAGCTAGGCTGAATCACAACGATCATTTTGCCCCTGTTTTCAGGACGTTTAGCAAGCTTGATTGCCGCTGCCAGAGCTGCCCCAGTCGAGATACCTGACAACAAGCCTTCTTCGCGTGCCAGTCTCCGACCATAATAGATGGCTTCTTCGTCGTGAACAGGAATCACTTCATCAATGAGTTCCGCTTTCAGCACCCCTGGAATAAAACCGGCACCAATCCCTTGAATTTTGTGGGGACCGGGTGTTCCCCCCGACAAGACTGGACTATTAGCTGGTTCAACGGCGATCGCTCGTACCTCAGGCTTGTATTGCTTCAAGACATCTGCAGCGCCTGTGATTGTTCCGCCTGTACCTACTCCTGCAACAAGAATATCAACAGCTCCATCGGTATCCTCCCAAATTTCTTGAGCAGTAGTTTCGCGGTGAATTTGGGGATTAGCCGGATTCTGAAATTGTTGCAACATGTATGCATCGGGCAGGGTGTCAACGATTTCTTGAGCCCGTTGAATGCATCCTCCCATCCCTTCAAGACCGGGAGTGAGTTCTAGCTCTGCGCCATAAGCTCTCAGCATGGCTCGACGCTCGGCACTCATGGTTTCTGGCATCGTTAGAATGAGTCGATATCCTTTGGCTGCAGCCGCCATGGCGAGCGCAATGCCTGTATTCCCAGAGGTCGGTTCTACTAAAGTCGTTTTTCCAGGAGAAATTAGCCCTTCTCGCTCGGCGGTTTGTATCATATTCGTGCCGATTCGATCTTTAACAGAGGCAGATGGATTCATCCCTTCTAGCTTGATGACAATCTCGGCAACACACCCTTCAGCACTTGGGATTCGGTTCAAACGAACCATCGGGGTGCGTCCAATCAAGTCTGTGATGTTGTTCGCAATACGCATGATTGAATACTAGTTTTTGAAAATGTACTAGTTCTTGAGAACTGATGACTCCAGAATAAGCAGTAGCTGAAATTAGAAAATAGATATCTGGTGAAACTCTCGATGTACAACCGGAAATATTTAGATGTAGTACATCAAATTTAGCTGCGATTTGGCATTTCGCTGATCGATCAAATCCTGTAGCGTGTATCGACTCAGCACCAAATCCGCAGCCTGACGAGCTTCTCGCCAAATATTACGAATGACCGTTCCTTCCGCAGAAAGAGGCTTGCTTTTTGTCAGAGAAGATTTGTGGTCAAGCCCCTCTATACAAGCCACGATCTGTAGTACATCTATTTTCCAGGGTTCTCGAGCCAACAAATATCCTCCTTTCGCCCCTCGTTGACTTTTGATGAAGCCGGCTCGCCTCAACATTGCCAGCAACTGTTCAAGATACCGATCCGGAATTCCTTCTTCAGCTGCAATCTGACGAATTTGCAATGGTTCGCCTGTGCAGGCATGGTCAGCTAGTCTTAAAAGCGCTAGCAACGCATATTCGCTTTTATTTGAAAGTTCCACAGTCAAGGTTATGTACTGCCTTTCACAGTATATCCCGGTTTGTCCATAGAGATTTTGGGCTTTGTAAATAGGACTGAATCACTACTTAGAGAATGTTTGAAAAGTATTAGACAACATGCTGGAACAAGACTGATCCCCCTAAATCCCCCTTAAGAAGGGGGACTTTGAACGTGGTTCCCCCCTTTTCAAGGGGGGCAAGGGGGGATCTGAAGTAACATTGACAACTTCTCAAACATCCTCTTACAAAAAAGTCCAGGCTCTAAAAGAACCCGGACTTTCTAAACTAACTTACGACTTAAGTCGTTTAGCTTGTTCTAGAACTCGAAAGTTGTACGAAGAGTACCGATGAACGCATCATCCAAATTGTCGTTGTTGTTTGGATCAGCAAGGTAGATCAGACTGGGAGTCAAAGAGATGTAGTCGTTGAGCTGATAGCGATAGAACACTTCAGCCAAGAAACCACTTCCATCATCCGAAGCAGGAGCCCCACCAGTAACGTTGACACCGTCAAGAGAATACCTTGGAACACCAGCCAGGACACCAAGCATGTTGCCTTCGCCTAAGAAATCGTTGACTGCCAAGGTTCCTTGCCACGCCCATACTTCGTAGTCGCCAGGAGCACCGATACCGTCGATATCAGAGTAGGCAAGCCCACCACCAATCTCAAAAGTGTCGCTGAGGCGGAAGTTGATTTGACCGGCGTAGGTATTAGCGTACTCAGCAGTACCGCCGTAGAATCCATCGCCACCTGCGTATCCGTGGACGTAGGTGAATGCGGCATCAACTGCACCAAACAAGTCTAGACCTGTCAACTGACCAATGATGCTGTAGTCACCATTGAACAGACCTGCTCCTGCACTAGGATCATCCGCTTCACCAGCAGAGTATCCAAAGTCAAGACTGAAGTTGTCAGACAACTGGACAACTGCACCAGCACCGGCATCAGCAGGACAAGCGATAGAGTATTGGCTCGGGAAACCAAAGTCAGAGATAGAACCACCACCTGAGCTATCTAGAGGGCTGATGGTGCTAGCAACGAAGTCATCACAACCAATACTGTTTGCACCGATGACGATTTCAGCAGGGCCGAAGGGGAAGGTATAAACCAAGTCGTCAAGAGCAAAATTTCCATCGTTGTCTCCACCGTAGGAGTAGCCGATGTAGTCGGTATCAAAGGCGTTGATTTCACGAGCCTGGAAACGAGTTCTCAAGCGATCTTCACCTGTGAAGCTGGTATCGAAGTTTAGGCGAACTCGGTAACCGAAGGTAGCCTGGTCATCGAAAGCGCTGTCTTCGTCAAGCACAGCCTGGGTGGAGAAGATTACTTCACCATTCAGCTTGGTGGTTGTGGAAAACTGGTTTGCTTCAAGTTCAGCTGTACGAGCTTCAAGTGCATCGACGCGACCACGCAAAGTCGCTAGTTCAGCAGCAAACTCTTCCTGTAGACGCTGTAGAACGGCCAAGTCTTCGCGGCTCACTTTGTCAGCCAGACCGGCAGCAATCAATTCGTTGATGCGATCTAGACAAGCGTTAAGACCAGCGGCAAACTCATAACGAGTCATAGCTCGCTGACCACGGTATGTTCCGTCGGGATAACCCGCGATACAGCCGTAGCGCTCAACTAGAGACTGGAGAGCCTGGAATGCCCAGTCGGTAGGCTGAACGTCGGATAGCTGAGAAACAGAAGTAACCTGAGACAGGTTGTTGTTCTGACCTTCAGCGCTGTACGCATTAACCTGATCCAAGGAAGAAACGGAGGTCACTCCAGTTTCGATCTCAGAAGCCATTGCGGAAGAAGATGCAACTACTGAAGCGCCCAGAATAGCTGGGGCAAACAGCAAAGCTTTCAAAAAATTGTTGGATAGCATTCTATTTGTCCTCACACCTTTTAATACTTAAGAACCAGCAATCCATATACTTGTTATAGCATTGCTGACTAGTCTCGTATACCTCACCTGACTACATTATCAGAAATATCTGGAATGGTAATGAGGATGAGGTCAATTTTTAGTGAAATTTTGGCAATCTTGACAAAGCCGCCTTGCGATCGCCTAACAACTTCATCAAGGTATTGAGACCTACAGAAACGCTAACCCTAGTCGGAACGCTATATCAAATTCATTATGAGCCCTTTTGATGTAACGGTTTAGCGATGCTTTAGCTAACTCGAAGCGACCCTTCTAAATCCATGTGAGAAGATTTTTCAGATGAAGCTTGCACAAAACTGAGTCGTACGGCTTTCGATAAGGTGCTCACCGCCTTTATCAAAAATTTAAGATCATCCCAATCAAAAGCGATCGCTCTCTGTGTCGTAGGGGCGATCGCTTTTTGTTAGAGCAATTTTACTGATTGGCGAAATCAACCTCCAAATAGAGTCGTTCAGGCATCTATCCGATCATTACCAAAACGCAACTGAGTCACCGCACTCGATCGAAACCAACTTGGAAGGTGAAGTAGACTCCGTAGATGGTGCTGCCGCCCGCGTCATCATTTTGCTCCACGGTTGCAAGCAACGGTTGCAGGCAGTTGTCCAGTCTTTAGTTAAAAGAGAAGAGTACTGAAGTCCAATCATGGCTTCTCACTCTTCTCTCAAGGTCGTAAGCCTAAAACTGTCCAGACAGGGCACTAACGCATCGCTCACAGAGCAGAGGATGCTCGCTTGATTTGCCCACATGGACAGAGTGGTTCCAGCAGCGATCGCACTTTTCACCTTCAGGCTCGACAACGCCGACTCCTAAAGCCTCAGACTGAGACTGATATTGCAGATCAGCTAAAGGGGCGGCAGAATCGAGCAACTCAACCTGAGACGATAGGAACAAATAGCGTAGCTCATCGACTCCGTTGTCTTGCAAAGCCTCTGGATTCATCGTTTGAAGCTTCTGACGCAGTTCTAAGTCCGGGACATAGAGAAGCACCTTCGCTTCCAATGAAGACCCAATCGCCTTGTCCGACCGCGCTTTTTCCAGCACCTTGTTGACCTCATCGCGCATGGTTCGAAGCTGAGTCCACAACGGTAGCAAGTCTGGTCGTTTCCACTGCTTGTCAAGGAAAATCCAGCCCGATTCAAACACGGATTGGCAGGGGGTTTCATAGGGCATGAACTGCCAAATATCTTCCGCTAAGTGCGACAAAACAGGGGCGATCGCCTTCGCCAGGTTTTCGAGCGCCACAGCAATGACTGTCTGACAACTGCGGCGGCGAGGCGAGTCTGCCGCGCTAATGTAAAGCCGATCTTTCGCGGTATCCAGATAAAAATTCGACAGATCGACAACACAGAAATTTTGCACCGTCTGGAAAAACCGGAAAAACTGGAAACTCTCAAACGCATCCGTGACATCTGCGAACACCTCAGTTATGCGGTGCAGCATGTATTGGTCTAGCTCTGGCAAGTCTTCGTAAGGAACGGCATCCGTTTGGGGATCAAAATCATGCAAATTTCCCAACAAAAACCGCGCTGTGTTGCGGATTTTTCGATAAACATCCGCCAATTGTTTGAGAATACTCTTGCCCAGAGGCACGTCGGAGGAATAATCTACCGACGAGACCCAGAGACGCAGCACATCTGCCCCGTAGGGCGGGTCTTGCTTTTGATTGTTGCCGCCCTCGATCACCACCGCCGGATCAACCACATTGCCCAGAGACTTACTCATTTTCCGCCCGTTCTCATCCAGGGTAAATCCGTGGGTCAAGACCGTCTTGTAGGGAGCGTGACCATTGACCGCAACGCTGGTTAGCAAACTCGACTGAAACCAGCCCCGGTGCTGATCAGAGCCCTCTAGATACATGTCTGCGGGATAGGTCAGCCCCTCGCGTTGCTTCGCCACTGCCGCCCAAGATGACCCTGAGTCAAACCAGACATCCATCGTGTCCATGCCTTTGCGATAGGTGCGACCATTGCTGCGGTAAGATTCGGGCAACAGCTCTTCGACAGGCAACTCCCACCAAGCATCGGAGCCTTTTTCAGCAAAGAGAGCCTGAACATAGTTGAGGGTGACTTCGTTAAGCAGCACCTCATTGGTTTCTTCGTCGTAGAAAGCAGGGATGGGAACACCCCAGTTGCGCTGACGCGAGATACACCAATCTGAGCGATCGCCCACCATGGGAGTAATCCGATTCTCCCCTTGAGCTGGAATCCAGCGAACATTGGCGATCGCCTTCAACGCCGCATCACGAAAGCCCTCTACAGAGGCAAACCACTGTTCAGTCGCTCGATAGATCGTTGGTTTCTTCGTGCGCCAATCATAAGGATATCGGTGGTTGTAAGGCTCTTGCTTCAAGAGCGAGCCTGCTTCTGTGAGCGCTTGAATGACGGCCTCATTGGCATCTTTGAGAACATTCAATCCAGCAAACTGTCCCGCCTCTTTGGTAAAGTTTCCTGCCTCATCAACAGGACACAAGACTGGCAAGCCATATTGCTGTCCCACGCGAAAGTCATCTTCTCCATGACCTGGAGCGGTATGTACCAAACCTGTACCCGATTCTGTCGTGACGTAGTCGCCCCCGATCACAATTGGACTCTCGCGGTCATAAAGAGAATGTCGATAGGTGCAGTGCTCTAGCTCTTTGCCAGGTAGTGTCGCTTTCACCGTCAGAGTGGCTTCCAGTTTCTGACTCAGCGTTTCCACCAAATCTTCAGCCACGATCAGATATTTAAATGGAACGGAACCCTCATCTGGGGCACATTCCACCACAACGTAAGTCAGGTCAGCGTTGACAGCTACAGCCAAGTTGGCAGGAATCGTCCAGGGAGTGGTCGTCCAGATCGCGACCCCAAGCTGCTCCAGATATGGAGCCAATTTACCTTGGGCAGATTCAGCCGCGCTAACCATCGGAAACGCCGCATAGATGCTTTGGGAAACATGGCCTTCAGGGTATTCCAACTCGGCTTCGGCCAAGGCTGTGCGCGAGCTGGGGCTCCAGTGAACCGACTTTAGCCCTCGGTAGATATAGCCCTTGAGAAACATCTGACCAAAGACGCCAATTTGGGCCGCCTCATATTCGGGCGTCAGGGTCATGTAGGGAGCATCCCAATCCCCCCAAATGCCGTAGCGCTTGAACCCCTGACGCTGCTGATCGACTTGTTCAAGAGCCCAGGTTTTCGCGCGCTGACGAAGCTGGAGAGGAGTGAGATCTCGCCGCTCAGAGCTTTTCATTGCCTGAAGCACCTTCAGCTCAATGGGCAGGCCGTGACAATCCCAACCGGGAATGTAGCGAACCTTGCGCCCCTTGAGCATGTTGTACTTATTGATAATGTCTTTGAGAATTTTATTGAGTGCGTGACCAATGTGCAGCGAACCGTTGGCAT
>CAKZMO010000411.1 GCA_937128595.1 uncultured cyanobacterium
GCTGCTACGCTAGAAGGTACTCTACTGTGCCGATTCTACATTTATGTAGAATCGGCACAGTAGAGTACCTTCTAGCGTAGCAGCTTGAAGCTGGAGCGACCAAGTTCAGCTATTTATCATTTGTCATGCGTAGTCTTCGCCACTACAAGGACATCATCTTCAAGCATACAGGCGTCGGACAATTGACCTCAATCCCAGTCTCATGAAGATAGCCTGTCTTGGTATCAATCGCAAAGACCACAATGTTAGCACTATCTTGATTAGCAACTAGCAGATAACGTCCAGTGGGATCAATCATGAAGTTGCGCGGTGTCTTCCCGTTAGTGGATTGATGCTTAACTAAGTTGAGATAGCCTGTTTGTTCATCAACGGCATAACAGCCGATGCTATTGTTTCCACGACTGCCTGCATATAAGAACTTACCTGAAGGCAGGATATGTATATCTGAGCAGGACCCAAGCGTCGTGGAATCATCAGGTATGGCACTGATTGCTTGAATATCAGTGAGCTTGCCGGTAATGTGCTCAAAACTGAGTACTGAAAGTGTTGCATTGAGTTCGTTGATGACATAGACGATGCTCAAGCTAGGATGATAAATTAAGTGCCGTGGGCCAGAACCAGGTGGGAGATCAATAGCATTATCTGCGTTTGGGATGAGTTGACTATTTTCTGCATCCAGTTGATAAATCAATACCTGGTTTGTGCCGAGGTCACACGCCAGTGCATACTGATTAGTCTTATCGACTAAAATTGAATGAGCGTGTGGTGCTTCCTGTCGGTTAGCTTTAGCACCGGGAAATTGCCAGGAGTGGCGATGGGTGCTACTAGCTGGCGCGAGATATCCACCCATATTGATTGGCAGCATCACTACAGATTGATCGGCAGCACCATAATTAGCGACTAACGCATTGCGTGCCTGTTGATCTAACGAGACATAGCAACTACTGGTCCCATGGGTAGATTGCTTGTTCAGGAATGTGAGATTGCCTGTGGCTATGTCTATTTCGTAGGCGTATAACGCACTCCGTTCGAGATCACCGACTTCACTTACTGCGTATAAACGACGATGATGAGGATCAATCGCAAGATATGAGGGATTTTCGATACCGCTAGTTGTGCTAAGCGGTGTAAGCTGACCGTTTTCGCCATTAAACCGAAAACTGTGTATGCCTTCTATGTGTGTTGGCGGGGACTCGGTATAAGTCCCCACGAAAAGTAGATACTCGTTGGGCACTGTCTCAATCCTTCAATGGTTTGACCAAAGTTGTCTGGTTTGCTTGATAATTGTATTGCATTGGCTGGTATTCAGTGTAGTACTCGACCAAAAGAGATTTTCACGGATATAAGCGGGCTAATTTGGTTCTTGTCTTTGTCAAATCGAAGTACCTATCAATTTTAGCCAGTCGTTGATTTCGCCGTTGTGTCCAAGAGTAAACAACTTGGCTTAATCGCTCAAGGGATGGAATACGCTGATTTAGACAATGACGGCTCAAAATCGAGCATTTTTGGAGAAGGGATGACCAACCAGTATCTGTGAGACCCTTGGTGCTGATCAATCTCACTGACACTTTGCGATACGAGCTTTATTCTGCCCAATCAATGTAACGCGATAAAATCCTCCATGCGCACCCAGCCCCATTGGTTACAGCAAGGCACCGTTCGTAAACGACAGATACCTGTTCTCTCTGCTCTCGCCCAAGTCATCGGTACTCCTCTGCCTATCTGAAACCCTCAACTTGAGCAGTTACGTCTTCTAAAGCAGAATTAGCACCATTTTGAAAAATTGACTTCGCTATTAAGCCATTTGTCCCAGCCCTCAAGTGGCTCTGTTCCGGTCAAGTTGTCACTTGGATTCTCCGGACGCGTCAAGACCGCTTTCGTTGAGCGACTCAACTTCACCCTCCGACACTTGATCGCGCCTCTTTCTTGCCGTACCTCGTCCATTGCGGATAATTCGCATTCACTTGCCAGGCATGTTGCATTGGGGTGTGTTTACTACCATTTCTGCCGTCCACATCACACTTTAGAAGATCGCCAAAAACGGGGGCGCTTTCGACATCGAACTCCCGCCATGGCGACGGGCGTCGTTCACCGACGATATACCGTGAAAGAGATACTCTTTATGCTCGTTCAGGCAACTTAAACGTGCCTGATACTCAAAACTTGGCTCTTTCCAGGGCCTATTTCAACGTGCATATGCATTGGCTACTCGCAGGAGCCAGCCCCAATTACTCCCAATTTCACCCTTAAGGTTGCCCAATACCAATTATCCCACCTTTTATGATTCCTATACCGGTAAACAGCAATAATACCCTCTACTGTGATTGGCACCGATTCAACCTGAATCGGTGTTTCTCGGAAGCACAAGGCTCAACAGTGGGTTGGGAAAGCGGCGTGTCAGCGTGATCGCAAAGAAGGTCTCTGCCAGTCCTGGTAATTCCGCTACCTCGACCAAAACACCACTGTCCAGCTCATCCTTAACAACAATCGGTGGCACGACGGATA
>CAKZMO010000412.1 GCA_937128595.1 uncultured cyanobacterium
CAACTCCACGCGCTCATGAACCTCGCTATCCATCCCCTTAATCTTTATCTTGAACTTCAAAGTCTCTTTGCTCGCGCAGAGCAGGTCTTCGTCGTTGCATCCGTTATCCTTTACAGCAATGCTATCGTCCCTCTCCTCATCACTCAAGGTGCTAGCGAAGGCGATGGAGTCGATATTTTGTCCTTTAATTACACTCCCCTCAACCTCTTATTTTTACTCAACTATTTCATCTCAGCCATCTTACTCACACTACGCTGGAAGAGTACACTTCATACCTTGATAGCTGATCCGTTCTGGCTGATCCTCACAGTAATGATTCCGATCTCTTTATTGTGGTCAGTCAATCCTGACGAAACGACATCAGGCTCCGTCGGAATGATAGGCACCATACTTTTTGGAGTCTATCTAGCCAGTCGCTTTTCCTTAGATAAGCAACTGTCACTTTTGTGCTGGAGTTATGGCGTAATGGTGGTCTTTAGCTGGATTTTTGTTGTGGCATTACCTAAATACGGCGTTATGGGTGGAGTTCACGCCGGTACGCTGCGTGGCGTCTTCACCCACAAAAACGGTCTCGGAAAAGCAATGGTATTCAGTACTGCCCTATTCATTTTGCAAACCCGTCGCCTATGGTCACAGAATCGTTGGATGTGGTTGGGTATTGCAGGTAGCGTTTCTCTGATCTTAGGATCAACCTCTGGGGGAGCGTTAATCAATTGTACTATGCTCGTCCTAGTGGTTCTTGTTCTTCAAGTTTTTCAATTCAAGTCTAAGCATCTTATCCTTGGTCTCATACTTCTAGCGATCATCCTAGCAACGTTTTGGGCTTGGTATACAGATATATCCATCATGGTTCTAGAAGCCATTGGAAAGGATGCATCCCTTACTGGAAGAGGCGATATCTGGCCTTATACACTCGTAAAAATAATGGAAAGACCCTGGCTAGGCTATGGGTTTAACGGTTTCTGGCATGGTGCAAATGGTGAATCTATTTTTATGATCCGAGCACTCCGCTGGGATGTTCCTAACTCACACAATGGTTACTTAGATTATATTCTCCAACTCGGCTTTCTTGGATTTATTCCCCTTTGCCTTGCCCTTTGGAGCACATTTGTCAAAGGCTTCGCCTTGCTACGCAATCGATTCAAATGGAGTCACGCCTGGCCCATCGTTTTCCTCGCATCTATGATCATTGTGAACTTTACAGAGACGGATCTACTTTCCCAAAACAACAGAACCTGGATTTTCTTCACAACTGCCGTACTCTCGACAGCGATTGAGTTTAGAGAGCGCTTTCGAATTTCAGAGCATTCAGATCAAGATACTCTTCCTGCACTTGCTCAGTCTATCTCCGGATCTCAACAATCTTGACGTCTAATCAAATAGCCAGACGCTACTGCACACTCAATTCCTTAGCCTGAAGTCCTTTATGCTCAATTTTTTTCTTCGCATCAAAAGCAAGCTCGCCTCTGTTGCGAGTGGCTCCATGGTTAAGGATAGTTTCTGGATGCTCTTATCACAGGCATTCAGCGCTGTCATTCAAGCTGCTTACTTTATACTTCTTGCTCGCACATTGGGAGCACAAGACTACGGCAGCTTCGAAGGTGTTAAGGCAATTTTTCACATCGTATTTCCTTTTATTGGATTAGGCGTAGGTGACCTCCTTGTTCAAAATGTTTCTAGGGATGCCTCTTCCTTTGCTCGGCATTGGGGAGACACTCTAGTTGCTCTCATGATTAGCCTTGGAGTGGCAATTGTTTTTCTTTTTCCTATTACAAATATACTTATACCCTCCATCTCAGCTCCGTTTATCTTGCTAGTTCTGCTCTCCGATCTATTAGGACTCAAACTTTGGGAATTAGCAAGCAAAGCATTTACTGCTGTACATCAAATGCGACGAGTTGCGCTTATCAAGGGTGTTTACGTTGTCGGTAAGTTTTTAGCAGCTCTTGCCCTACCTTTTTTCCCTCCCGAATCTCGACTACTAGCTTGGGGAGGACTCTACTTTCTAGGCTCAATCATACCGGGAATAATTTTCTTTCTCATGGTCAATCGTGCAATTAGTGCGCCTATTTTTAACTTCAAAACTCTTAACATTAGTCAGTGGAAACAGGGGTTTTACTTCTCTCTCGCTAGTTCAGCAGAGGGGATAAACGCTCAAGTTGATCGCACGATGTTGGTGAGCCTTGCGACCCCTGCTGCTGCGGGAATCTACGGAGCAGGATATCGTTTCATCGATATGGGATTCTTACCCATTTTTGCTATTCTAAGTGCTAGCTATGGTCGTTTTTTCAAGCATGGCGAACAAGGAATTAAGGGAACACTTAATTTTGCTCAGAAGTTGCTTCCTGCAGCCTTGGGTTACGGGTGTGTCTCTGCTGTAGTACTGATTCTCTTTAGGCCTTTCGTCTCGACTATTCTGGGGCCAGACTTTGCGGAATCATCACTAGTACTGCTTTGGCTTGCTCCGATTCATTTACTAGCAGGTCTGCAATTTCTTGCCGCCGATACATTGACAGGAGCTGGGCTTCAGCGATCGCGCAGTATAATTCAGGTCTTTGCAGCTATTTTAAACGTCAGCCTCAACTTCTACCTTATTCCCATTTACTCCTGGAAAGGGGCTATCTGGGCCACTCTTAGCTCTGAGTTCTTCAAGACAATTGCTCTATGGCTTGTTGTGTTTTTCATCTACCGTAAGGTCTCCAAAGCAGATCATCTGTAAAGACCTATTATTCGTCACTTGTCAACAATCTTTCAACTAGGAACCATATTATGCGTGTTTTACTTTTAGCGTTTGAATGTAATCCAGAATGGTACTCTTTACCGGCAGTTGCTTACTATTATGCTGAAACATTGGCACAGCATGTTGATGAATTAGTCGTCGTTACTCAAATTCAGAATAAAGAAAATATCGAAAAGCATGGCGGGATCAAAGGAGCAAAAGTTGTTTTCCTTGACGTTGAAAGTATTGTACGTCCCTTTGAAAATCTAGCTGTTTTCCTGATGGGAGGACACAAAAGAAATGTAGGTTGGACTATTTATCGTGCCTTGATGTACCCAGCCTATGTATATTTCGAGTGGAGCGTCTGGAAACATTTCAAGTCAGAGTTGACACAAGAAAGATTTGATATTGTTCATCGACTCACACCGATGACTCCCACCCTTCCTAGCCCCATAGCAAAATGGAGCCCTGTTCCTTTCGTGCTAGGACCTCTCAATGGTGGACTAAGATGGCCTAAGCAATTTAGTGCTGAGCAAGGCCGCGAAAGAGAATGGCTGAGCAATTTCCGTGATGCTTACAAACTACTTCCTTTTCAGAAGTCGACGTACAAAAATTGTGATGCTGTACTAGCAGCGTTCAACCACACAATAGTAGATTTACCTGATGCAGCTCAACCTAACATAATCAATTTCCCTGAGGTTGGGATCGACCCATCTCTATTCAATCTTCCGGTTCGAGGGTCTAAGGAAAAGCTGACTATTCTCTATGTTGGGCGTTTAGTCCCTTATAAAATGCCAGAGGTTGTGATTCAAGCATTTGGTCGCAGCTCTATTCTGCAACAGCATCAACTCATCATGGCTGGAGATGGAGCCGAGCGATCGCGCCTCGAAGAAATAGTAGCTGAAAAACACCTCGAGCATTGTGTCCAGATTCTTGGGCAAGTATCCCATGAGACTGTCAGCCAATTGATGCAAGAGGCAGATATCTTCGCATTTCCCTCAATTCGAGAGCTTGGTGCAGGCGCTGTGATTGAAGCTATGGCCTGTGGCCTCACTTGTGTAGTCGTAGACTATGGTGGCTGTGGCGGCTTAGTTGCCGCTGATCGAGGCGTCAAAGTCCCAATCGGTGATACTGAGCATCTGATCCAATCTTTTGTAGAGGCTTTAGAAGCATTAGTCCAAGATCCAGAGAGAGTTAAGAAACTGGGAGAAAATGCTTATCATCATGCCCTAGCACTTTATTCATGGGACGCAAAAGCTCGGAAAAATCTTCAGGTTTATGACTGGGTGCTAGGTCATCGCAGCGACAAACCCGACTTCTGGGAACCCATTGCTCTCGAACCGACTGAGTCCTTAAACCAACCTCATTCAGACAGTTCTGAAAACGGCAAGCCTGCTGTCCCTAAAGTCTTAGACTCTAGATCGTAGGAAACAGTGCGTTGATATTGTTTGGGTCACATAACAGATACATCCATCATCTAAAGTCTGTTCAACAACCCTGCGAGAAATTCACAACTGAGAGACTCTGGCGGGGTTTCGAATGGACAATAATCGCTAGCCCCTTCTTCTGCAGCTAAGCTTCATGACTCTTCTTCCTAACCAGCAGCGACTACGCCGCTCAGTTGGAGCAATCGTTTTAGCGATCGCAACTTTTACTATAGTCCTCACCCTCAACTGGGCATCTTTCTCATCGTCTTCGACGATACCTATCTTCGTTGATCAGTTTGGGTATCGCCCGAGTGATCCTAAAATTGCTGTCATTGTTCAACCCGAGCAACTCATATCTGATTCCTCTGAAGCACCTGCCACTGAGCTGTCTGACCGTTATCAAGTCATTCATATACCTAACGAAAACTCTATTTATGAGGCTTCCGCTAGACGATGGAGAGACGGAGCCATCCATGCTCAATCGGGCGATCGGGCGGCTTGGTTTGATTTCTCTGCCGTTCGACAGCCAGGTACCTATGTTGTGAGGAATTCTCGCACTGGTGAGTCATCGTCAACGTTCACAATTGCTGAAGATGTATATCACAATGTATTGGTTGCAGCAACTCGCATGTTTTT
>CAKZMO010000413.1 GCA_937128595.1 uncultured cyanobacterium
CGGAGTTCTTGCACCAAATCGAGAAAATCTGAGGGTTCATCTGTCTCAAAAGCGACGATAAACTCGTAGTCATCAATGCCAAAGCTGTATGTGGTGTTCAGTTTGATGGATGGGTATTTGCGACCCATCGTGATGTGTTCGTCCATCATGCCCTGGCGTGCTGGCAAGCTCATCTGATACCAGTCACGGGTTTTGATGAACGGATACATAAACAGATACTTTGCCTCAGTCGGGTCGATGACCAACCGTTCTTCGGAGTCGTCCTCGCCACCATCGCGGATCTCATAGAGGGACCGCTTGGTCTGGCTGAAATACGAGTACACCAGTTCCAGGTAGCCGCCCATTTGTGTACGGGTGATGGCCGCTGCCATCTCCTGGAAAACCGTCGGCGTTTCGGCGATCTGCCAGAGCAGCAGTTCAGCGTCAGCACGGGTACCCATCAAACTGTAGGGACGCAGTAACATCCGCCGATTAAACCCGGTGATGACGGCGACCAGTTCGCGCTTGTGTGCGGCTTGTTTTTCTGGTGGTAGACGCCGCCAAACGGGATCTACTTTGTAGTAAGCAAAGCGCACATATTGACGTTTAGTAAGTTGACTACCCCGATCACGCGGAGCTGGCTCCGGCTTGGGCCGATTTTTGAGAAACGAAGGTTTGCCCATGTTTGACCTACAACTTTCTAGCGAAAAATCTACATAATTCTGTATAAATATACAGGAAATTATAGTATTGTCAAACTTAGCATGAGGGAGAGATGAGGGAAGACTTACATAATCGTAGCTTTTAGAATAACAATCTTCCAGATTCAATGACATATGTCATAGTGATTGATGACATCGGTTAGACTTTTTTGTAACGCTGCTATACTGAATGTTGTGTGCTTGCTATGAAACAGTTTAACGTGTGGAAACATTTTATTTTCGTTATCGGTTGTTCGTTGATCATTTTATTGCCGATCACCGCACAATCTTCACCAACCACCTGGGCCATTACCCTCGTACCCGGCACTGACCCAACCCAATTTGCGGCCACAAACCAGTTCACACTCTAGCATCAGGCCGCATACAACGCTGATTTCGCCGCGCTGCGCTTGCTCAGTCAGCCCGTGACGGATGCAGACGAAGCCGACGCCCTCAGCCACAATCTAGCGGTGTCCGGTTGCAGATGGTCATTCAAGTTCACGGTGTACGAACGATATCCGTCGCCGCCCATACGATTGGTGGCATTAGCCCGTGGTCAAGCACACACCGGTTGATCGTTCTGCCGTAAGACTTGCAAAGCCGTTGGCATCAGGCTATAAATGACAAAAATGAGCATGTGAGTATCTATTATGATCAAAACTTTAAAGTTATTTGCAACACTACGTGATCTGGCAGGGGTGAAAACCATTGATGTACCGTTTGCCGATGGGCAGACCGTGCGGCAACTTGTCGCTGATATTGAAGTGGCCTGCCCACAACTCGCTGATGAGATCGTCGGCAGTGATGGCGAACTCACCGGGCAAGTTCACATCCTCGTACATGGCCGCCACATTCAATGGTTGGATGGCCTTGACACCACCATCCAAGAAAGTGACATCGTCGCACTGATTCCACCCTCCGCCGGGGGTTGAGCATGCGCGTCGAGATGGACCTGCGCAATTTTCCACGTTTCCGCATTATGGAATATCTGGTTGAGGCGGGTGGGCAACTGACTGCTGAATACGCAGTCAGCGGTACAAGCTGGACCGCCGAATTGATCGCAATGGACCCTATCAACGTCGGTCTGATCAAAGTTCGACGCGATATGCTGGTGATTGACGGCGATGACAACGCCGTTCCAGATATTGAAGCCTTTATGCGGCGTAAAACCATGCGCGGTGGTGGATAAAATAGACGTGCAGGGATGGTAGCTATGTGATGATAATCCTATCATCCCTGATCCAATTACGCTGATAAACTGCCGAACAATCCAGCCTTATGTTGCTGGATCAAAGCCGTTAAACGCTCCTACCAAACCAATGATATGATCTTCCTCGTCAATGATCGGTTCCAACACCATCTGACAGGTGTACGCATAACCGTTTATCGTCAACTGTACTTGCTCATCCACGTCAGTGCCTTCGCGCAGTACTCGTCGTTTGATCTTAGCGATGATCCTGGCTTCATCATCAGACAGTAACTCCTCATCAGATAGATTTAAGGCAGTTTCGTCAGGGAATGGCATATCCGCGTTATAGACCCAGGTGTAATTCAGGTTCGTATCCTGTTCAAACAAGGCCGTGCGCGTGCCCAGCGTCGCCAGGCGGAAGCGTTTCTCACTCAGCCGGAGCGCATTCTCGATCACCTTTGCGCGAGTCACGTTTATATGTGATACGACAACCCCACTTATTGATCCAGCCAAAGGCACTGCCCGCATCAAGAACCACCGTTTTTGGTCCGGCGCGTGGCACGGATATTCGAGGTCGAATTCCTCAATGTCACCGTCCAGCAAAGCACGTAAACCTTCGTAGCTTTCCGGGGCTTCGCGGGCATCCAAACCTGTGGACGTGCGACAGACTTCCAGGTAGTTAACGCCCACATCCGTGGTTTTCGGGCCACCACCATTCTGTACAGCGAAATCCCGCCACGCCTCATTCACACGGACTATCACGCCGTCGGCATCCAACACGGCGATCTGTGCAGTCAATGAATTCAAGATGGACTCGGCAAAGGCATCACTGTGTTGGGCATATTCCAGTGCCTCTTGCAATTCGGTGATGTCCGCTAGAGTTAATACCACGCCGTTGATCTGATTATTGTGGGTGCGGTATGGTGTGATGCGTAGCAAAAAGTATTCATCATCTTTGGACCACACCTGATGCTCCCCGGAGACCAGCTTGTCTATCACATCCTGGATGGCCGCTTCCAGTTGGAAATCACCAAGGTTATGTGAGAGGTGATGGATGGGCCGCCCGATGTCTTGTGTCATCAGGTTGATGGCACGTTGGGCAGCCGGTGTGAACTTGCGCACGCGCAATTCACTATCCAGGAAGACCACACCAAAATCGATGCTATTCAGCAGATTGTTCATATCGTCATTCAGCGCGGTGAGTTCTCTGATCTTCACCTGATACTCGTTATTAACGGTGAGTAGCTCTTCATTGACAGACTCAAGCTCTTCGTTGGTACTCTGCAATTCTTCATTAGCGGCCATCAACTCCTCGTTTGTGGCCTGAAGTTCCTCGTTGGAGGTCTCCAACTCTTCGATGGTAGCTTGCAGGTTTTCCCGCGTATATTGTAATTCTTGCTCCAGGTTATCAATACGCTGGCTGACCCCATCACTGAGCTTAAAGTCCTCAATTTCTATATCTGCATGATCGACCACCTGGTCATCGTCATCATGTGGGATAAACAAGATCAATGCATAGTTGTTACCACCCTGGGTCCATAAGCGGCGGGTGGTGAGGTCGATGTATTGCGCATGACCCTCTTTATCCTTCTCAACCTGAATGCGCCGATAAATTACATCCGACCCATCTTTAAAGGTGCGATGCAAAGCCGTACTCAGTGGGATAGAAATCGTCTCGCGGACTAATTTCATAATATTGAGATTGACCTGATAGCCGCGTGGGGCGTGTAGATATTCACCACTATCCCCGAAACTATGCACCATGTTCCAGTTCTCATCGACTACCACACATGGCGGCAGCACGTTTTCCACTAATGCACGCAGGAGTGGCTCACTCCGTCGCCAATCTTCAACCGGCTTGATCTGAGCGGCTGGTTCTCGAAAGCTGGATTGTACCGGGTTGCGTTCCTTGCGCGGGTTTAGATTGATACTCGCTAGTTGTGTATTTTCACCACGGTAACGGTAGATCTTCCATTTGGAGTGTACGACGGTAAATTCCGGGGCCTTATCACCCAGGCTTTCACTGCTACCGAGGAACAAATGCCCACCAGACCGCAACGCAAACTGGAATATCCCCAGAATATGGCGTTGTAAATCCGGTTGGAGGTAAATCAGCAGGTTACGGCACGTCACGAGATCAATGCGCGAGAACGGCGGGTCCGTGATGATGTTCTGATAGGCGAAAACCACCATACTCCGAATCTTGCGCAGAATCTCATAATGATCACCCTCCTTGTCAAAGTATGCAGCTAACAGAGCGGCTGGAATATCTGCGATAACACTTTCCGGGAAGCGTCCACGTCCGGCCCGTTCCAGTGCATCCCGGTCTATATCAGTGGCGAATATCTTCACATCAACCAACTTACCGGAGCGTTCCATATAGTCTTGAAATAGAATGGCCAGCGAGTAGGCTTCTTCACCGGTTGAACACCCTGGCACCCACACGCGGATCTGATCATTGCGATCTTTGCTGTTGATCAGGTCAGGGATAACATCGGTCTGCAAAAATTCAAAGGCTTCAGTATCACGGAAAAAGCGCGTCACGCCGATCAAGAACTCTTTACATAAGATATTGCGCTCTGTTTCCGACTTTTGAATGTGTTGAATGTAACCATCAAGTGAGCCGACATCCAGCAAACTCATCCGCCGTTCAATCCGACGGATCAACGTATTCTGTTTATACCCGGTGAAATCCATATTGTTTCGATCACTCAGAATCGCCAGCACCTTACCGACCAGATCACGTTCCGGCCCGAATGCCGATTGTGTGCCATTACCTGAAAGTGTCGGGTGTTCGATAAAGCGCAGGATGATGCCAGCCATATCCTCCGGTGTGGAGATGTAATCAACCAATTGTGTGGCAATAGCACTGCGCGGCATGCCATCAAACCGTGCGGAGTCATTCTGTGCGATGACGAAACCACCATTTTCTTTAATGGCACGAATGCCGCGTGTGCCGTCACTCCCCGTGCCGGAGAGGATACAGCCTATTGCATAATTTTTCTGATCTTTCGCCAGGGACTCAAACAGGATGTCAATGGGCAGGTTCAACCCACGGCTGCGGTCATATTCCACCAGGTACAACTTACC
>CAKZMO010000414.1 GCA_937128595.1 uncultured cyanobacterium
GCATCGCAATGCGATGCCCCTACCAAAATCATTCTTCGAATGTGCAACGCCCGAACATGAGAGTGAAGTTACTGAATTGAGCCTATGCAGGTTTAGCTATGCGCAACCGCTAAATCGTCTGAAAGTCTTGTATAGCTGTAGTCAGCTTATGTAAGACATAGACATTTTGTGGCCGCGTGGCACGCGGCCACAAAAACATCCTAAGGCTACTGACTGTAGCGATAGATTGAGTCTCCCAAACGATTCATGACTTCTTTGGTCTACTCAGAATCGCTTAGGCAAAATTATTTCCAGCCTGCGCGATCAGAAATTTGCAGTACTTCGCTATTGTTGTAGCCGTAAGTGCTGACGTTGACAGTATCAACCTTGAAGTCACCCATATCTGATACAACATCGTCAACACTAACCTCTTCAACAACGGGGTATTCGTTATTGCCCTTAGCAAAGATTTCTTGTGCTTCAGGAGTCGTGAGGTATTCCAAAAAAGCGATCGCATTCTCAGGGTTAGGAGCATTTTCTAAGACTCCAGCCCCACTGATGTTGACATGGGTTCCGCGTCCCTCCTGGTTAGGGAAGAAAACGCCGACTTGGTCGGCAATCTCTTGTTCCGTTGCATCTTCTGACTTTGCGAGTCGAGCCCAATAGTAGTGGTTGGCGATCGCCACGTCGCATTGCCCAGCGGCGACAGCTTTAATTTGGTCCGTGTCTCCTCCCTCAGGCTCACGGGCGAAGTTAGACACTAACCCTTTGGCCCACTCTTCGGTTGCATCAACACCGATAGATTCGACCATAGAACCTAGGAGCGATTGGTTGTAGATATTGCTAGAGCTTCGAATGCAGACTCGTCCTTCCCATTGGGAGTCGGCTAAGTCTTCGTAGGTAGAGAGTTCCGAAGGATCAACAGTGTCTTTGTTGTAGACAATGACTCGAGCCCGTTGAGTCAGCCCAAACCACAGCCCATCGGGATGACGTAGATTTTCGGGAACCGCAGATTTGAGCGTTTCAGACTCTACAGACTGAAACAGTCCCTCTTCCTCAGCTCGCCACAAACGACTTGCATCGACTGTCACTAAAACATCCGCAGGACTGTTCTCGCCTTCGCTCTGCATACGACTGATGAGTTCGTCGGCTTCGCCCTCAATCAGGTTGATCTCGATCCCTGTCTTGCTTGTGAAGCCTTGGTATAGAGCATTATCGGTATCGTAGTGCCGTGAGGAATAGAGGTTGAGTTCACCATCCATCTCTGCCGCCGTATCCGATGGCGTAGCGGAGTCGGTTTCAGACGATGTACTATCAGGTGCTTGTCCAGAACAACTCGCAATTGTAATTGCTGTCAGTCCAGCGATTGTCGAAAGTAGCTGTCGCTTTGTAAATTTCATAGGGATGTAGGCTCCTGTTTGTAGGGTTATCAGCTTGTAAGGTTATCAACGGAAAACAGACCCAGCTTCGTTTCGTAAAAGACTGGTGCTATGGGAAATTGTTGCAAACAAAAGTCGTTATTTCAGAGAAAAATTATCTTGGACTGAGGAGCAAGGCTCATTGCTCTTGAAGGTTGCATGAAGCAGTGCATACAGAAACTTCAGCTCTTACCTTGATTTCAACTAGCCCATTTTAATGAGAACCATTCTGAACTAACGCTCGAAGTAGACTATATTTCCTATTGATGCTCATTGTCAATAAATATAGTGCTACGCGCTGATATAAAACCAATAGTTGATGGAGAAACCGCGCGGTGCGCGGCTTCTCCATCAATATCTGTCCTAACCTATCTGCGCATTGCTATAAAAATCAAAACC
>CAKZMO010000415.1 GCA_937128595.1 uncultured cyanobacterium
CAGTCTCTAACTGATAGCGGATGTCAGCCACCTGTGCCCAGATTGGATCATCGAAGTTGGTTGTGCAATCTTCGACATTGACGTTGAAGTCCCATGTCTGCTGGTAGGCGGCAACCTCGTCCATCCACGGCCATGTCGGTAGGAAGGCACCATAGCGGGTGGAAGGACCATCTCCAGTAGTTAACTGGTCGGCAATTTCAATGAACTCGTCCCATGTCCAGCTTTCCGGCACTTCGATACCGGCATCTTCAAAATCGCTGGCATTGATGTAAACCACATAAGGATCGGCTGAGGCGGCAATTGCCACAGGATCACCCGCAACTTGGATAACAGCGGTGCCAAATTCTTCTTCGATATCCATCGTTGCATGTTCGCCCAATGGCTCAATTAAACCGGCACGGGCACGGCTATCCACACGCTGAAGGCCAAACTGTACAAAAACATCGACTTCACCTGCCAGCAGAGCTGTGTCGATCTGAGCATTACCGGCATCATCATTGCTGTATGGGACAAATTCAACCTGAATGTTTGGGTTGGCTTCATTCCATTCGGCAATTGCGGCTTCTGTAGCACCCGATGTGTCCGCATTCCAGAAGCGTAAGGTAACCACATCATCTTGTGCAGACGATGCTAGCGGCATGATCATCAGCATGCCAAGTATGAGAAACATCATTGTAAATAGACGCATTTTTTTCATTTTGTCCTCCAATTGAATTCAACGGCTAAGTGAAACAAGACAGGTATTTGATCAATAGTTTTTCTCCTTAGGGTACGGCGACCAAAGTTTATCTATACGTATAGACAAACGATTAGATATAGGATACAATCTAATCAATCGCCTGTCAAATCGACGCAACCATATAGAATACGTGGCATGTGATTGCAAATGAGAAGGATTGAATTTTATGGCACGCTCAAAGAACTCGGTTACTCAAAAGGATGTCGCGAAACACGCAGGGGTTTCGTCGGCAGTGGTCTCCTACGTGATCAACAATGGCCCACGCATCGTAGCTGAGGAAACTCGCCAACGGGTCTTGAAAGCAATTGAAGAACTAGGTTATCGCCCAAACAAGTTCGCCCAGAGCCTGAAAGCGGAAGGACATCAAGCTGAGCGGCAGATTGGTATTGTCGTTGGGGGTACGACTGCCATGCTCAAGCGCCCCTACTATGGCGCTATTTTGGCGGGTATTTATGACGAAGCCTACAAGCAATCAAAGCGAATACGTTTTGTTCACTTTATTGAAGAGTTACACGATCCAGTGTTGTTCAACGAACATGTACACAGTGAAGAAATTTCCTCCCTGATCCTACTATCTCCACATCTGGCATTGGAACACGACAAGAACCGTCATGTCTTTGAGTCGATGGTAGACCGCATCAAACACATTGTATGTTTAGAAAAATCGGTGTTTGACTTACCTGCCGTTACATTTGACAGAGAAGAAGCAGCTTATAAAGCGGTTAGTCACTTAATTAAACTAGGGCATCATACCATCGCCTATCTTGGACGCGCAGATGATCGACACACTGGCTATCTAAAAGCCTCACGCGAATATGGATTGCCAATCAACCAATCTTTTTCGATTCATCCAGGTAACCAGAATTCGCTACGCGAAGGGTATACCGGCGCTGAAATGTTGGTGAGACTTGAAAAATTGCCGACTGCCTTTTTTGCTGCTAACGACGAAATTGCCATAGGCGCGATGAGCGCACTACAGAATGCCGGTTTGCGGGTGCCTGGTGACATCGCCATCGTTAGTGTTGATGACACTGAGATGGCATCACTCGTGCGTCCAGCTCTTTCTACGATACACGTCCCCGTAGAGCAGATGGGTAGTTACACACTTCGTATGTTAGAGACTATGGCGGTACATGAAAACGATCCTTTGCTATCTGTTGTGCTGCCGACAGAACTGATTATCCGCGACTCCTGTGGATCTAGGAGCCAGCAAAACCTTTAATGATTGACGAATAATTACTTTGCGAAAGGCATTTATTCCATGACATTCCGCGATGATTTTATGTGGGGTGCGGCGACCGCTGCTTACCAGATCGAAGGTGCACACATCGCAGACGGTAAAGGGTGGTCTATTTGGGACGAATTCACACATTATTCTGGCAAGGTGTGGGGATCACACACCGGGGATGTCGCCTGTGATCATTATCATCGCTACAACCAGGATGTCACGCTGATGCAGCAGATCGGCATGAACGGTTATCGTTTTTCCCTGAGTTGGCCGCGCATTCTGCCCGAAGGCACCGGAACCATCAATGCGGCGGGCCTCGATTTCTATGACCGGCTTGTCGATGCCCTGCTTGCGGCGGGTGTCAAGCCGTTTGCCACCTTATTTCATTGGGATATGCCATACGCGCTCTATCAGAAGGGGGGGTGGCTCAATCGCGATGTCGTCGCATGGTTCAGTGAGTATACGGATGTCGTCGCACGTCGTTTGGGAGATCGGGTCAAGCATTGGATCACGATGAACGAGCCGACGGTGCATTTGAACGATGGCTACTTCATCGGACGACATGCCCCTGGCGAATGTCGTTCGTCTCGTGACATCCTTCGTATGGCGCATCATACGCTATTGGCGCACGGCGAGGCGGTCAAGATGTTGCGCGAACGGGTGCCTGAATCGAGCATTGGCATGGCATTCGCCGTCTCACCGCCTACTCCAGCAGATGACTCGCCCGAAGCGATCCAGGCGGCTCAAGATCATCTGTTTTCCAACCGTTTGCGTGAAGGATGGTTCCGCTTTCCTGAACTATGGTCAGAGCCGATCTTCAATAAGCAGTATCCA
>CAKZMO010000416.1 GCA_937128595.1 uncultured cyanobacterium
TAACTGATCTTGAGAATGAGCGGGATTGGACTAAGGCCGCAACCCGAGGTGAAGTAGCGGCCTGCCTCTATCAAGTCTTGGTTTACCAACGTCGAGCGGAAGCGATCGCCTCTCCGTCCAATAGTGAAGCGCTGGGATCGCAATCCTCACGCAAAACATCTGTTGCCGCCTCATCTCTCTTGTCGTCTGGAGACTCTGCCCAGACTGTTGTGCAAGAACCTAAGTCAGCATCAGCGCGCACAGCGACTCTGGCCAAGCGCGATACAGCGACACGCTCTTCAACATCGGCTCGCCTAGAGCAATTGACTCTCCCGGCCATTACACCCAAACCAGTTGTCGTCGCGATCGCCACAGCTATTCAGACAAAACGGCAAGACAAACAACAAGATCCGCCGGAACCAGAACCGACCCAATATCAGCTTCAACAGTGTTCTGAGGCGATCGCCAAGGCGGTTGCTAAATTTCTCAAACGACAAGGAATAGAGACTTCTCAACTTTCGGCTGACACTGATCAATCGGTGGAAGATACCTTGACAGAACTTATGGAGACGACCCATCCAGATATTGCAATGCTAATTGTGGTGCAGAGCGACGCCGATAAGTCTGAGACGACTTGGCAGATTTCTCATGGCTCTATCTCTAAGAATGGATCAGCGTCGAATTTCACTCCTACCTCTGCGCCTGTCGCTTTAGCTGAAGCTCTTCACTGGCAGTTAGTTGAGCGGACTGACCTGCAGCCAAGAGACGTTGAGGTTACAGACCCTGCCATCTCCAAGCCTTCAACCCCCTACCCCCTAGCCAAAATTCAATTTTCCCCAAGTTCAGCATTGTTGCGACAGCAGCGTCCTATCTATATCGAAACCATTGCTCGACGATGGGGAGAGGCAATTGCTCAAGGACTACTCAACTACATTCAACGCTACATTTCACCCTAAGATTCCTCTATCTGTTGGCCTCTCTCAAAGAGAGCGATCGCCTTCGCGTATTCCCCAACAAAGCACCTGCGGAAGTTCTGTCAACGTGGGATGATGAAGGAATGTCGTTACAGCTTGTTATGGATCGAATATGGTTGAGATTCAGTTTTCCAGAGGTATTACAGAAGACGCAGTCCCTGACGTGCGAATGACTCGCTCTAAAGATGGAACCAATGGCACTGCAACATTTTATTTCGAGCAGCCGAAAGCGCTAGGCGAAGAATCTGCTGACGAGATTACGGGCATGTATCTGATTGACGAAGAGGGCGAGCTTTCGACCCGAGAGGTGAAAGCAAAATTCGTCAACGGAAAGCCTGAAGCTCTTGAAGCCGTTTACGTCATCAAGAGTGTCGAAGAGTGGGAACGGTTCATGCGCTTTATGCAGCGTTATGCGGAACAATACGGCCTTGGCTTCACCAAATCCTAAGGATCAGAAAAATTTAGCGCAGACTACGCTGCTAACGCTCAGGATGATAAAACAAAAACGGGGGACAGTCGCAGTGACTCTTCCCCGTTCTTCATGCTGAATCCGATACTACTCAATCTGAGGGTTAGCAAGCCGCGCACGAGACCAAAAAATCTCGTAGCAGCTCGGCAAGACCTACTCGGAAGACTCTTTCAACGACAGAGAGAGTTCTTGATTTATCGCGTGTGGAAGTCAAAAGAACGAGATAGTTCAGAATTGCTGCGGTCTGCCAAGATCGCAGGACGCAAAGCGGATAACGCTTGTTGATAGTGAGGATCGGCTAATGTTCCCCGCATGCCAGGTTGAGCGGACAATCGACGACGATCTTCCAGCGATAGCTCTAGCTCAATATCAGGAGTGATGCCCGTATGACTGATATCGGTGCCATTAGGCGTGTAATAGTGGGCAACTGTAATCGCCAATCCCGAACCATCGGAAAGGGAATGAACCGCCTGAACGAGAGCCTTCCCAAAAGTTTGTGTGCCAACAGTGACAGACCGCTCATTATCCATCAAAGCCCCAGTCAAAATCTCGCTTGAACTTGCGGAGTTTCCATCAACGAGAACAGCAAGAGGCAAATCAGTGAGTGCAGAATGATTGGCTGCTACTAAGTCGCTAGATTCGTCTCGGTCAAGAGTCTGCACGATTGAACCATCACTGAGCCACATCCGGGAGATATCAATACTAGCCTGAAGCAGTCCGCCTGGATTTCCTCGGAGGTCGAGCACGAAAGCCTCTACCTCTTGCTCAAGCAAATTTTCGATTGCCGCTTGCATTTGTTCGCCAGAGTGGGCACTAAACTCAGTCAGACGAATGTAGCCAACGCGGGTGTCAAATTCGTCTCGCACATGAGAAAACACGGCTGGCACTTCCAACCGAGCACGGGTCAATGGCACATCAAACGGTTCTGCGATCGCACTTCGACTAATATTTAACGTCACTTGGCTACCCGCATCACCTCGAATCAGGCGAGCCGCGTCGCCGACTGACATGCCTTCAGTCGATTCACCTTCGATAGCTAGAATGCGATCGCCCGCCAGAAGTCCAGCTTCCAACGCTGGCGAATTGGCCATCGGCTCCACAACGACCAAATCTCGCGTGCCCTCATCCACCTTGAGCCGCAATCCCACCCCTGAAAATTCGCCTGAGGTTTGATTCGTTAGCTCTTGAAACTCCGCAGGCGTCATAAACCGCGTGTAAGGATCATCGAGCAGATCGAGGGATGCTCTGAGAGCCTCATAGGCTTCGTCAAGGTCAGCATACTCACGGCTGAGCAAGTCTTGCCGCACAACCTGCCAATCGTTCTGGTTAAACGTTTCGTCAACATACTCTCGATTAACCAGCTGCCAAGCTTCGTCAAGCATCGCTTTGGGACTATCCTGCAGCGCTGCTTGCCCCAAAAGATGAGGAACTGGAGCAACGAACGACAGAACTGCACTCGTAGTGGCGATCGCCCCGTAGGCTAAGAACTTTTGGACAGACGTTGGCATGACGAAGAATTTGCTCATGAAATATACCAATGCAGCGTGGATTGATGAGATGGCATCAGATGGTCTCTACAGAGACAGAGAGCCATTGTCCATGAATAAGGCAAACAAGATCTGGAAAGGAACAATGAGCGCTAGTACCCAAAGCGAACTCAATAATGTTGCTTAGATTCTAGTCGCTCTCTCACGAGTCTGTAGCGACATAAATCACCAATTTCAATAAAAATTAAACCGCGACGTACAACACACTTTTCCACAGTAAGCGTCGTCACATGATGGCTTTGAGGCTGCTGTGCCAGTTCAATGGAATGGCTTAGCACTCACTACAGATTGCGAAGAAATGCGATGTTCAATTGCAAGAAAATGCAATATTCAGGCAAAATTTAGAGTCCCCATGTTCGACGAGGGCCGATATCTAGATGCACAACGTTGGGCAAATTGCTGTAGATGCCAATTCCGCCTGGCCACCAGCCAAATAGCGAATTTGCCACCTGGCGACCGCTGTAGCCAGACACTTCTAAATCAGCGGCTCTCCCGGTCAGATGGTAGCTGCGACTCGCACCGCCCACCGCCGCATTTACCGCTGGTGGTCGATACCAAGAATTCACCTGAAAGGGTCGATTGAGCTGATTCCGTGCCTTTTGCAGCTCTCGCGCCAGGGCCAGAATGTTGCTAACAATCGCTTCCGTTTCTGGAATACGCGTGGCATTTTTGGTCGCCTCTCCCCATGTAAAGCTCCCATTCGCAATGATGGGCTGGTCAGTATAAAAGGTGCTGACATTACCGGGTAGCTTGAAGGGAATACCAGAATAGGTGGGGCCCGGTGGAGGAGAAGGAGTCACTGGCAAGGGATAGACTACCTTCCCGGCAACTTCTATCTGAATGTGGCGATCGTATGCGTACCAAGTGTTAAACCCGTTGATTTCATCCTTGGGATACTTCAGCGCAAACTTCACATGGTTGAAAAAATTATTGCCCGTTGAATCCCGATAGGCATAAGAAGCGAGTTTCCAAGTTGAGCCTTTCGGAACTCGATAAAGTTCGTCGGCGGGGAGCATCGAAGACTGTAGAGGTCGTCGCTTGAATACTGTATCTTGTGTCACCCGCAAGACGGGAATGTTGGGATCTTCAGGAGGATAAACAACTTGTCCGTCATACTCAACGTAGCCATGGCGATCGTAGACAAACCAGGTACTAAGATCCCTGAGATAGTCTTGCTCATAGCGAATCGCAATTTTCATGTGGCTAGCAAAATCACCTTGATTGTCAGCATAGGCATAAGAGTGAAGGAACAGCTTTTGCCCACGGGAAACCGCGTATAGCTCTGACGGAGGAAGCATGGAAGATTGCACTGGACGGCGCTTAAACACTGTATCTTGGGTCACCCACAGCACCGAAATCGTTTCCTGGTCTTCATAGGGATAAACGACAAGGCCATCTAGCTCTACTTGAGCGTGAAGGCTATAGATGAACCAGGTGTTAAATCCTTGGAGAGTCGTGTCACGCAGGGCAACCTTAATATGACCGTTAAAGTCGCCCACAATCGGATCGGCATAGGCATAGGACTGAAGCTCAAATGACTTACCAGCTTCGACAAACACTTTCTCATTGTCATTGAGCTTTGATGAGGGCTGCGTCCGCAGCTTAAAAAAAGTATCGCTTTTGACAACCAGGACGAGTCGGGGCATTCCGTTACCTACGCTTAAATCTCCATGCCTTCATAAATATCGCGCCTTCAAAGCCAGTTTGCTCTTGAGCTAATGACGGCAGCACGAATCTACATGAGTGAAATAACCAATCTTACAATCAGAAATCATCACTCTCCACATGCTACTGGACAATAAGTTCCATCCCAGGTCAAGAGGACATTCACCCACTCTTCCAATCCTCAGGTGAGAGGGGGCAAGCTTGGATGCACAGAATCGAGCTGACAACCATTGTCATCCGGGTCGTTTTATTGCAATTGGCGACGAATTTTGGAGGTGTGGATAAATCGGCTAGCGATGGTTGCTTCACCTTGCTCTAGCTTGACAAACATCTTGCCAGAGAATAACTTGCGAACGGGCGATCGCTCATACACCAGTACCCCATCCTCGTCTTCAGAAGATTGGCTATACCCCATGCCCTGCAGGGTATTCTCCAATAATTGAAGGAATTCTTTGCGATCGCTAAACGCGACAGAAAATGAAGTCGTGCGATTAAAATAGCCGCCTAGTGAACCCGCAAATAGGCCGAGAATTAATCCAATTTGCTGTGGAAAACCTGTGGAAAACCCTATGTTTAACACCTTCGCTGCGACAAAGGTCGTAGCAAAAGAGGTGCACACAAAGTAATAGAGAAACGTAGAAACAAAGCCAGGGCCAAACTGCATAACAGGCGTTCCTAAAAAGACGCGATCGCCAAGACTTTATTCTACGTCTGTAAGGAACGATTCACCGCGAAATTTTCGTGCGAAATTTCCGTTTTACTCGCCTACTTATGCCTGACTGTCCTCCGACCCTAGGGCATTGAACAAGTCGTAAGTGGTTCGGCAAAACCGTCGCAGCTTCTCTTGAATCTCCGGCTGAGGCGTGTTTTCGCCTTCGACCTGCCAGTCCACCACAGTAGAAAGCTGCCACTGTTTGCCTCGGTGGTCGAATCCCGCAATTTCAGTCCCAATCGCTCGTCGAGTTGCTATCAGCGGATCGGTGTGAAAGCGAATCTGCACGAGAATACTACGGCTTTGAAACCGACGACTAAATCCAGGGAGGTGAAATCCGATATCTATAGAATGGGGATCAACGAGTTCGAGAGTGTCTTGGTCATTGGCCCAAGGTTTCAGATCGGCTTTTGCATCTGGAAACTCAGCCTTGAACTGACTCACGATCGCCGCAATTTTGCTGGCGAGATCCACACTTTTTGCCTGCTCAGATGCGTTCACGCGACAGTCTCCTACTCTGTTCAGCTTAAACGGTTATTTTGATTGGGTTTAGTGTGACAATACGTCAGTTGCACTCTGGAATCACCAAATCATGGTCATCCCCTGTCACATCGTGGTTGAGCACAATCCTGCTGTCATTTACGCCAGCAGAAATGGCGCTCCAGTGAAAGTTCTGCCTATTCTAAATCAGTTTCTCGACCGATTCTGGCAAGAACGAGACATCTCTGGAGAAAATGCAGACACTCCAGAATGCTTAGTCGCCCAAATTGTCGTCCGATTTGGCTTCGAAATCTGTGAAGATGATTACTCTAATCTTCGAGTCGGATTAAATTATCGAGCGGATGCGGACTATCTATACTGGGTAGGGGGCGATCGCACGGTTCAAGTTTGGGTTCCTGAAGAGTCCTATCGCAAAACTCCCAGCCTCGGTCTAGGGGGTTGTCGTCAGATTTCAAACAATGCCAAAACATCTGACCTCAAGCTGACCTCAAGCTGATTGAACTTTAGACTCTCCAAATTCACCTGGTTTTCGCATACTGATTCGGAGTCATGTCCTCCAAGTCTCTCAAGGCAACAGTTAATCTCGGCGCTGCTCAGGTTGAAGATGCCATCATCTACCTGACTGATCGCTATCTCAAAGCTACAAAAACGACATGTCGCGTCATCCAGACTCCGACAGAGTATTGTTTGGTGGACATTTGCAAACCTCTAATCGACCGCTGGGTCAACAACAGCGTCAAATATGCTAAAGGCAAAGTAACTTTAATTTTTCGCTACGGAACCTTAGGTTCAGAAGCAGACATGCTGATTTATGCGCCTGAGCGGGGCGATCGCTTTCTCTATGCAAAGCCCCAAGCTTCTAGTGACGGAACCCAGCCAGATCAACAGCTATCACTGATTGACCCAACAGCAAGAACTGACATCTATCCCGAACCTCTGCTTCACAAAATTCTAGAACAGCAGCAAACCCTAGAAGATAAGCTAGAACGTTGGTTTGAAGTTCAGGTCGAAAATGATGGATTGGTGGGCGATCGCCAGCCCTCTAGCGGGATGACCCAAGTTTCTGACAGAAACGTTCAACCGCTCACGCCCCAAGGAGGATCGCTAAACCCTTCATCAGCAAGTTCTCCAGATTCAATTAATTCCCTATCTGCAGCTCTGGTTGAAGAGTGGATGCAGCCCCTCAAAGATCATGTGACTCACCAAATTCACCACAATTTAGCAGCGGCACTGCATCCCCTGATGCTGCGGCTGGGGGAAGTGCAAGGTCATTTAGCTGATTTGACCAACCGCATTGATGAACTCGAAGATCTCAGCCTCAGTGAAGAAGAGTTGCCCATTCCTCAGTCTCAGGACGAATGGCTAGAGCGTATCGAGCAGACCTGGGGAACTGTGGGCGATTACGAGCGCTACAGCTCTGTCTATCGAGATGCCAATGCCGAAACGCCCCTCTGGGAAACTCCTGATTGGGTATCTCTATGCGAACTGGAATGGGCACAGAATCTCTGTCCACCGCTCAAACAACTTCATATTCTGATTCACAGTCCGGCGGGCATCGGGTATGAAGGGGCAGACATTTTGCAACAGTTTGGACAGCACGTTGATTCTAAAACAGGTGACGTTTACTATGTCTATCGTCACGGTGGGTTCACTGCCTATGAAACACTGCAACAGCTAGCTGACAACCTTGAACGCTCGTGGCTTCCTGAACTCAGAAGCTTATGGTCTAACCTGAGACACATCGATCACGACATTTTTCAGATGTTTGGATGGGAAGAAGAAGCCATTCTCGCTCTGCAAGCCATCGTCACCCAATCCCGAAACCAGGGCAGCTATCGCTACAGTGAGTCTTCCTATGGAGCGGCGGCGACAGATTTTACCCTGAAAGACTATCGAGCCATTCTCAATCTCGGTCCTTTTACTCCCGTCACCATCGAAGGGGTCAGGCGTGCCTATCATGACGCGATGAAGGCTGCTCATCCCGACAAAGGAGGAAGCACCGCCTATGCACAACAAGTCAATCAAGCCTACAACGCTGTGATGCATCACTACTTTCCAGAGACATCATGACGTTGCATCCGATTATTACCGCTTTAATGCCAATGTCAAACCATCAGCAATAGGTACAAGACTCGGTGTCACGCGGCTGTCTTGATGGATTTTTTGATTAAGAGCCTGAATTTTTCGCGTGCGATTATCTTGGGTGTGCGCATCGGCTACGCGTCCCGACCAAAGAACGTTGTCAATGGCGATCAAGCCCCCCACTCTGACCAGTTGGAGCGATCGCTCATAATAGTGGTCATAGTTCGACTTATCCGCATCAATAAAAGCAAAGTCGAAGCTGCCACTGTATCCGTCTACTAGTAGCTGATCCAAAGTATCAAGAGCTGGCGCGAGACGTAAGTCTATTTTGTGAGCGACACCGGCCTGCTGCCAATAGCGTTGGGCGATCGCCGTATACTCTTCGCTCACATCGCAAGCGATGATTTGTCCATCCTCAGGTAGCGCTAGAGCCACAGCCAGAGCACTATACCCTGTAAACACTCCAATTTCTAGAGTTCTTTTTGCTCCCATCAGCTGCACCAACAACGCCATCAGCTGCCCCTGCTCAGGAGCAACCTGCATCTGACTCATCGGTTGAGAGGCAGTCTCTTGCCGCAATTTCTGCAACACCTCTGGCTCACGCAGCGACACGGAACATAGGTAGCGATATAGCTCATCAGAGAGATTCAGCGTTTGGTTGGTCATGTTGAGTTGAGTTTATTGCTTAGAAGTTGGGCAGCGAAACGGTACAAGACACTCAAAATGCCTGAGTAACGGACATTTTGAAATCTTATACGAATGCTCCTCAAATCTTCTAGCGCGACTTGATGTCCGACCTTGCGGAGCATTTAGAGACAGCTCAAGAGCAATAGGGCGATCGCCCAGCTATATCTACGACCTTCAACGCAAGCCTTCAAAGGCCTCCCACATCAATATGCATCCAAAGCAACCGGAAATATCCTGATACTTTCATTATTTCTGAATACAAGTACATGATTTTATGAAGCCGACCTACTGATACAGGTGGGCATGTTTCAGATTTAGCAGAAAGCTCTGTATGTGGGAACACTTTCTAACTCAAAGCAATCTTTTTAAACATGTTTGACAATTTCACCGAGCCTCTAAAAATGTTTTCAAGTTTAGCCCAATTTTTATGTGTTATTTATATAAACTTCAAGTAAATAGGCTAAATGGTAAATTCTTGGCTGAGTGATCTCAAATCAAAATTCGAGGGAATTATAGTAGAAGACAGCTTGAAAAAATGAGCTACTACATAATGCTTTTGAAGTAAGGTTTCCCAAATTCAAAAAGCATTTTCCCTCCACCATATAAGTCTTTCAAGTCAGAGATGTCCCAACAGGACTATTTAGTAATCTATAAGGCATGAGTTTCTAGACTCAAGCAATAGAGTACTTCGAAAGACTTTTCTTAGCGTGCGTAAAAGCCTGGATCAAGAAATTAAGGCGATCTTCGCCAGTGTTTGTTGTCGATCATTTCTTATTGCTTCAAACAAATGCCTCTCTTGTCTACACCATCAAAACGGGATGCTCAAAGAATGGCAAAAAGCCATAAAGCTCACTTCTTCTTGTCTGGTCAATCTCCTGCGTCAGCTCAACATTCAAACGATCGTCACATGTCAAAAAATATGCTTATCTTTATAGACTCTGCGGTTCAAGACTCATCAATTCTTCGTAACGGACTTGTTGAGAGAGCTGAAGTTTTTCAGCTTAATGCCAATCAAGATGGCATTGAACAAGTTACGGAAGTTCTCAAGTCTCGCTCAAGTTTTGACTCTATTCACATCGTGTCTCACGGCTCGCCTGGGACTCTGTACCTAGGCAATAGTGAACTCAGTCTAAGCACCCTGAACCAACATGCATCGTCTCTTCGCAAGTGGTTCGCAGACTTCTCCAATCATTCTTCCCTCTATATCTATGGATGTAACGTCGGAGCAGGCGATGCAGGCTCTGAGTTTGTCGAAAAGCTCAATCAGCTAACTGGCGCAGATGTTTATGCATCGGCACAAAAGGTCGGAAACTCAAACCTCGGTGGAGACTGGAACCTCGAAGGTCGTAACGCTGCTCGCCTAGCTTTCACAGAAACGGCTCAAGCAGCCTATCCTCATACCCTAGCTAGGGTTCTCACCAACGGAGGATTTGAAGAACCCGTCAACGGTGGCAACTTTCAGGTTTATCCAGAAGCTGACGTTCCGGGGTGGTCGAATAGCAGCGGAGGAATCGAAATTTGGACAGATGGATTTTTTGGAATCGCTGCGCCCGAAGGCGACCAGTTCTTGTCGTTCTTCGCAGACGATCCTGGTATTCTGTCCCAAGCTCTTGATGTGTTGACTGGAGATGTCATCAGTTACTCGTTTTGGCATCGAGGCCGCAATATAGCAGCCGGGGAAACGATTCAACTGTCGATCAACGGCGAAGTCATCACGACCGAAACCACTACACCAAACGACTGGGTTCAATATGCCGATACCTATACCTATATGGGAGCTTCGGGGACGTTTGCACTAGAATTTGAGTCTCTCAATCCTACTGTTGGAGATGATGCTCATCTGTTAGACGATGTTCAGATTAACTTTGCACCTCGAATTGAATTCGCCGCAGCCACTAACAGCAGCGACGAAAATGTAGTAGGGAACATTCCTCAACTGCTCGTTTCAGGAACATTTTCAGCCGCAGGTTCGATTGACGTGACGGTTACCGGGGGCACTGCAGCCGCAGGAACCGACTTTACCAATACGGTTACTGTTGACATTGCTGCAGGAAATTATGACTCAACTGCTGTTCCGATCAACCTGGCAGTTCTAGGTGACACTGATGTTGAACTGGATGAGACTATCGAGTTTACGCTCGCTAATCCGACTGGAGGCAACAACGCTGCGACTCTAACCATCGCAGATGTAGACGGCGACAGCCTTGTTCAAGGCACTAATGTCTATACAATTCTCAATGACGACGAGGCTGTCGATCCTCCGGCAGAGCCGACCGATCCTCCGGCAGAGCCGACCGATCCTCCGGCAGAGCCGACCGATCCCGACCTTCCTTCTGATCCTACTGATCCTGACGTAGATATAGATGTAGATATCACGGTCTTAACCGTGGATACTGATATCTTCGTTGGCACGGTCGAGGTTGATTTTATTCGAGGATTGGACGGCAACGACACCCTCTCAGGTGGTGCTGGAGATGACTTTGTTGCTGGCAACAAAGGCGATGATAATATTTTCGGTGGTGACGGCAACGACATTATCCGCGGCCGCCGCGATAACGATGTTTGTCGAGGCGAAGATGGCGATGACGAAGTGTATGGCGATCGCGGCGATGACCACTTGTTCGGCGAAGATGGCAATGACTTCCTCAAAGGCGGTGCTGGCAAAGATCGCCTTGAGGGCGGCGACGGAGATGACGAACTCATCGGCAACGGTGGTCGCGATAAACTCATCTGCGGAGCTGGTAACGACATCGTCACGGGTGGTTTCGGCAAAGACCGCATCAAAGGTGGTGCAGGGAGCGACGTCTTTGTCTATCGCGGTATTGGAGATGGTGGCGATCGCATTCTTGACTTCGAAGTGGGCGTTGATGTGTTGAACATCACTCAAATTGTGACTCGCTTTGAGCTTCAGGCCAACGCCAGCATCCTAGATGACTTCATTCAGTTCGAGCAGCGTGGCAGTCGTACCGTTGTCTTCTGTGACCCTGATGGAATTGATGGTGGTCGAGGTCGCTTTGCACTGACTGTCTTGAAGAACGTCGAAGTGACTCAGATTGGAGCCGCAAGCTTCGAATTTGGCTAGAGCAAGAGCACAGAGCAAGATGCTTCAGGTCAGACTAGGCTGGAGCATCTTGCCTCAAGTCCCCGAGCGTTGGATCTCGAATTCTGACAGTCGAAGAGGAGCGATCGCTCCTCTTCGACTTTGTGTTGTTTTTACAGAAATGTAACAATATCAAATATCGGTTGATATTGACGCAGGTAGCACTGATGAATAAACCCACAAAAGATCAAGATGTTTCGTGGAAAGGCAGCCCAAATGCTGGTAAGGTTCTTGCGATCTTGGCTGGTGTTTCGGCCTTAGTTCTCCTCCTATCCGGCTTTATTTATTAAGGTCTTGCTTCATAGCATTTTCTTGATCAAGAAAACGTAGTAACAGTTCGTGATGCGGTTTTCCAATAGGCTTAACTTGATTGGCCTGGGAGGAAAACCGTTCGCCGTTTCTAACGTCGGTTGCAGAAAAGAGAGCCATATCCCAGCCTTCGCGCAGATCGAGTTGGCTGATTGGAACACTCAAGGGAGTCGTGTAAACGTGACGAATGCTCTGAGGGGTCTCAAAGATGTCAAAGGGAGAAAGCATGGAGGGTTCGTAACCGATTTCTTCCAACAACTCCCGTCTCATCGCGTCATCCGGAGTTTCTCCTGGTTCGATGTGTCCGCCAAAGAAACCCCAATGTCCCGGATAGGCAATACCAGGAATATCATCTCGAAGTTGCATCAGAAACTGAAGCGTCTCAGGGTCGCCATTGTGCGGCTGTTGATATAAGATGGCGATCGCCACAGCCGGACGAGAATCGGGCATGTTAGAAAAATGAGCCGAGGAAGAATCTGTCATTCGCTGCGAGAGAAAACTTGTGGATCGATAACATTAACGTCAACACAAACGTCGCTATTGTATGTCTTCAGTGCGCCCGCGAGGCTCATACGTGTTAATTTCCCACAAATAGATCTCTCCAATATGATCTCCAAACTCAGGAGTAGCCTCGTAGGCAACCTTGCCCCTTAGTACAATTTGAGTGCCAGCATCGAGTTCATTGTCATTACTGACGACCCATAGAGTTCCCGTATTATCGGTCACTTGATAAACCAATCCGTTGACCAAAGGAATGCGATCGCCCACCGTTCCTTGAACATAGACTGTTTTACCAACTTGACTAGGTCGAGCAATCTGTTCAACTGAGCGGAGCTGCCCGGTCACTGACAGCATGGATAGTCTCAAGCGACTAGGTTCGGACGTAGGAGCACATCCAACCATCCCAAAAACCGCCCCTAATACGACGACGACCTTCACTATTATTAATCTCGACATCGTCGTGTAGCCAATTTTAACGAGACGCGCCACCACTCTTCCTCACATTGTTGATCGAGCGATTGTATTGCAACAATCGCATTACAACCGCATTACAACAGTTTATTAAATTAAGAGAGTCATCTTGCGTCATACAATGCTCAAAGAACTCACTCAATAGATGAGGCAAGATCGGCTACTTTCGAGTATCGGCCTCGAAGCTATAACGTTTCATCTGTTAAGGCTTTAATCAATTTCGTTTGCTACTTTACTGGATACACCATGGCGGGTTTATTGGATGGTAAAGCATTGGCCACTCAGATGCAGGCAGACCTCACCCAGCAGGTCGAACATCTCACTTCGAAAATAGGGAGACCGCCCGGTTTAGCCGTCTTGATGGTGGGAGACAATCCCGCAAGTGCAGCTTACGTTAGAGGCAAAAACAAAGCCTGTGATCGAGTCGGAATTGCGTCATTTGGGCAACATTTACCTTCTGATACTAGCCAAGAGCAGCTTGCACAAATCATCCACTCTCTCAATACGCACGATGGGGTTGATGGAATTTTGATTCAACTTCCCTTGCCTAGTGGGTTAGATAGTGCGGCTCTGTTGCAACAAATTTTGCCCGAAAAAGATGCCGATGGTCTCCATCCTTTCAACCTTGGAGCTTTGCTGCGAGAAGAAGCAGGTTTGCGCAGCTGTACTCCAGCAGGCGTTATGCAAATCCTTAAGGCTTACGATATCGAACTGACAGGCAAACATGCCGTTGTCATTGGACGCAGCATTCTGGTGGGCAAACCCCTTTCCTTGATGCTGCTGGCCGAAAACGCCACAGTCACGATCGCCCACTCTCGGACTCAAGATTTAGCGGCGATCGCACGTAGTGCCGATATCCTGGTTGCAGCCGTGGGACGTCCTGGGCTGATTATGGCTGACATGGTAAAACCCGGTGCTGTAGTCATTGACGTCGGAATCAACCGCATTGATTCTGCTACAGGCAACTCGAAGCTTGTAGGCGACGTAGACTTCGCCTCCGTCGAACCCATTGCAGAATGGATTACGCCTGTGCCTGGAGGCATCGGCCCCATGACGGTGACCATGCTGTTGCACAATACTGTATGTAGCTATCGTCAACGCTTTAATTTATGACGATAAATATCACAACAGCGTGATTTGGTTTCACGATTATGAAATAATGATGCCCTCTATGATTCCCAGATCAACGATTGGCAACAATAGCTGTTAAGAACCGAGCGTTACGCAGTCTCGAATGTCCTCTTTTCTAAACACGGTAAGACTATGACAAGTCCGAGCAACTCAGGGATAGTCGTCACGGACGAGCGACCAGGTACGCCTTCTCCATTTGATTTGTCGGTTTATCTAGCCGAGCGCAAAGGCTGGGTTGAGTCAGCCCTTGAACAGGCCGTCCAAGTGACTTATCCAGAAACAATCTATGAATCTATGCGGTATTCGTTGATGGCAGGCGGCAAACGGCTCCGGCCAATCTTGTGCCTTGCGACTTGCGAAATGACAGGTGGAGACTGGGAAACCGCCATGCCGACCGCCTGTGCCCTTGAGATGAGTCACACGATGTCGCTGGTTCATGACGACTTACCTGCAATGGACAACGATGATTACCGTCGCGGCAAGCTCACCAACCACAAGATTTATGGAGATGCGATCGCCATTCTTGCAGGGGATGGATTGCTCGCCTATGCCTTTGAATATGTCGCAACCCAGACCCAAGCCGTTCCTGCCGACCGTGTCGTAAAAGTCATTGCTCGTCTTGGGCGAGCAGTGGGGGCAGCGGGGCTTGTGGGGGGACAATCTGTCGATTTAGCTTGTGAAGGAAAGACAGATGTCTCGGTCGAAACGCTCGATTTCATTCATCAGCACAAGACAGCGGCTCTACTTGAGGCTTCGGTGCTGAGTGGAGCATTGTTAACAGGAGCCTCAACCTCTCATCTTCAGCGGCTTACCCAATATTCTCAAAACATTGGTCTGGCGTTTCAAATTGTGGATGACATTCTCGACATCACTGCAACCCAAGATGAACTGGGCAAAACTGCAGGAAAAGATCTTCAAGCACAGAAGGTAACGTATCCTAGCTTGTGGGGCTTAGAAGAGTCTCGCCAGAAAGCCCAGCAACTTGTTGATGAGGCAAAGCAAATCCTTGAGCCCTTTGGCAGCAAGGCTCGTCCCTTACAGGCGATCGCCGACTACATCACAGCTCGCACCTACTAATGTAAAAGGTGCTCTCAATTTCTGAAATCGACCAGTTCTTCTTTGCAATTCATTGTTTGATGCAAAACTGCACTCGATAGGACAAAGCTACTGTGTCATGTTTGCTGATGACTGACGTTTGACCCCAACTCAAGCGTGTCAGTTCGTTTTCCAAAAAGCTACCTGACTCAACCTGTTTTACCTCAATCTGTCCCGACTTAACACTCGCTCAAAAGGCCTTGGCTCAAATACGTATCACTCGGAACTATTTCAGATAAATAATCATGCGGGATTTTTTCGACATCCTGGATAATCATGTTTTAGTGGTTTCCCTCATCGCCTGCTTGTCAGCCCAACTGCTCAAGGTTGTATTTGAGTTGATTTATCATGGCAAAATCAATGTTCGAGCGCTGGTCGAAACAGGGGGAATGCCAAGTTCACATTCGGCATTAGTAACAGCGTTGGCGGTCTGTGTGGGGCAAGTCCAAGGATGGGCAAGTCCAGATTTTGCGATCGCCGTCATCGTGGCCGGAATTGTTATGTACGACGCGGCAGGAGTCAGGCAGGCAGCAGGCAAACAAGCGCGTATTCTCAATCAAATCATTGATGAGCTGTTTCGAGAAAAACCTGAGTTCAACGAAGATCGATTGAAGGAGCTGCTCGGCCATACTCCCGTGCAGGTGATTGCAGGTTCAGCCCTGGGAGTGGCGATCGCCTGGATAACAGCTCCAACCTACTAGCCACAGTTTTTCAACAGTCGTTCAACAGATCTAGCGTTGCTGAGCGTCGGTAGTTTCAGACGATTAGCTGACTCTCCTCTAACAGAAAAATCACCCATTCTCAGCTCCAAATTTTTGGAAAACCTCGATTTATAGCTGTAGTCAGCTCATTCAGGACAGAGACGTTTTTGTGGCTGAGCGGCGCGCGGCCACAAAACGTCCTAAGGCTAATGGCTGTATAGTGCTACGCGCTGATGTAAAACCAATAGTTGAT
>CAKZMO010000417.1 GCA_937128595.1 uncultured cyanobacterium
CGGGCATCTCAGTCTTCGTCCTAAGAGAATATTCCAACACAGAAGGTCATTTTCTCTCTTCTATGACGAGATTTCCCTCAAACGATTTATAGAGGTCTTTGGCACATAGATTAACAAACCGCAAGCTCTTAAGTCTCGTGGACTTCGTTTTGCATCAGCTCTCTAACGTATTCTTCTTCACGGGTGTCTAAATCTTTGACTAGGCGGTAAGTTGTGTCAGGCTGTTTCACGAGAATGCCAAAGTCTACGAGACGACTCAACGCTTGCTGAAGCTGCGTATTTGTCAATTGGAGTCGGCCATCTTTTTTGGCTTGGCGCACATAGGCAAACAGCACCAAAAAGCGACCATACATCGGGCCGGGTTGCCCATCCTGAAACCCCTGCCGCACCTGGCTGAGGATAATCTGCCACTGTTCACGCCCAAGTTCTTCATATACCTGTGTTCCAAACTCTGATTCCGCTTCTGGATCTTCATCGGGTAAGAACAATTCTTTGAAGCCTTCTAGGGTCTGAATTTTGACGACTCCTTCCAAATTAGCCTCTGTGATGAAAGCACTAAAATTGACAAAGGTTTCACCGTTGTCCTTGCGAATAGACAAGACGCCCTCATAGGCAAACTGTGGATTGGAGCGCATCAGCAAATCAATGGACGCAAAGCGAGTACTTTTTCCCTGGTCTCGAGCCTGAGAGATCGACTCCGTCAAGCACATCAGCGCTTCATGATAGCTAATGGTTGGAGGGGCTTGGGGCTGCGCTTCTGTGGAACTGGCATAGCTGGTTTCTACCGACAGCTTTTCGATGTCGATGAATTCGTCTGCGCTCAACAACAGTTGTTCGCTCGCTGTTGCGGCTCGACCGATGAGCGTCACGTTTTTTTGTAGGGTCTTTAGCGCGTTGACCAGTGGCACGAAATCGCGATCGGCAGTGACCAAGATGAACTGTTGAATCTCTGGATATTGATGAGCGGCGTTGAGACAGTCTACCGTCAGCTTGATATCGACGCTGTTTTCTTTGCCTGTCGAAACGTGAATTGTCTCAAACCCGAGGCTGTAGAGCACCTGCACCAAGATGTCTCGTTCTCTACGCCAGTTGGAATACACCATTTTGATGCGCGGGTGTCCTCGAGTTTGAGCGTAGTTGACCAAAGATTCCGCTAGAGGTGCTTTGGCTCCCTGGGCGGCAACTTTCACGTTTTCATAGTCCCAAAAGACAGCGATCTCTCCAGAATTAGGGTTGGAGAGCGATCGCGATTTAATCGAGGAAAGTCGCTGAGAATGTTCTGTACTTTGGATGCCTGCCAGAGTACCTGCGTAAGTCGCTGCTAAAGCTGTTGTCCCAGTCATGGTTGCCCGTCGCACGTTTCGCTCTGACAGCCAACTCAGCGCGAAAACAATTCCGAACACGATAGAGCCTAGGCCGAGCAACATCCATTTTTTCGCCATGACCATCTCGATGCCTTCAATAATGCATGGTGCATCGGTTTTGCCGATAGCGTACCCAATCTATCCCAAATTCGTCATACTGACGTCGTCGTTTGAATGAAAAATCCTGTGCATAGAGAAGCAAGAAGGTAGCCGCACCTAGAATCTAGCCATCTTGTCAACTTATTGTTGCAATTTTGTAATATATTTGTTATAAATATTTACACAGAGATACGTTAAGTCTCAAACCCGATGGCGTTGTTCCAAGATTGCAGCAGGCACAAGCTATTCAAGTACTTTTGGTGCAAGAGTTGACAGCTTCTGAGTATCAGGCATTGAAGAGAGTAGACGTATTTCAAGGTTCCTAACTAAAGAGGTGATATCTATGGGTATCCTAATTTCATTGTTTGTCGTAGCTTGGATTGCAGCTGCGTTGATTGGCACTCAAGCTTACTTCCGAGGTGAGCAAACTAAGGCTATTCACGAGCGCAACTGGCGTTCAAAGTCATTTGAATTTCTAGCCAAGAGCTTCACTGGCAAAGAGATTGACTATTCACAGCGCACTCATGCCTTTGGTCGTATGGATGCCTACGCCAGCCAAATTCTTTCCAACAACAGCTAGAACACATTTGGTTCAACGGCGTTTGCGCCAGAGCTTGCCGTAGTCCGATGAGCGATCGCCTCTTCAACAACAGTCCATTTCGCTTATCTTCTGGGGTCAGTCCAGGCGAATAGCGACGCCGACTTGATCCAAATCTAGCTTGAATCATTCAAACCGAATCATTACATTCCTCCCATCAAGCAGCCTGAATTCAGGCTGCTTTTCATTTTTTGGCGATGCTTCACGAGCTAGAAAAAAGAAACGCCGAAGTCAGCACATCAGACCTAGAATCTGAGGGAGTGGCTAAACTTTGGCGTTTTTAACGTTTAAAAGCTGTGTGACCGATGAGCTGATGGACTCAAGAGTTACTTGCGAATGTCTTTCGCCATGTTGCGGAACATGTCCATGCTAGAGTCGGGCGATCGCCGCTTCGTCTCGTTAGATGTTGAGTTGAATGATGATGTCTTAGATTCTGACTTTGGCGATTCTGACTTTGGCTGAGTCTTTGGTTGCCAAGACTCAACAGAGCTAGGAGGAGTCTTTCTCATATCAGCTTCTTTCATCGCTGAAACTTGACGAACTCGTGCATCGCCCTTTGCGAAGGTGCGCTTCACGGTCTTACTCGTGCGCATGTAGTCGATGTCGCCGAATGTCTTGGCATCATCAGGCTCTAAGTAATAGGCTCCGCGTTGTTGAGCAGCAGAGTTGTCAGATGTGGATGCTTCGTCATTTTTCTTCTTGCCGAAGAGTCCTTTAATAAATCCAGTCATGAATATTTTGTGCCTTTGTGGCGTGGGATGAACTTTAAGCGTTGTAAATATAGTATTACAAAAAGTTATATCAAACGCAATGTTTATCTGGATTGAGTTTCACGGATTATGAATAAATTCTTTATCTATTTTTTGCTGTAGCTTGGTGAGAAAATGAGAAAACGATGGTCTCAGCCAATCTATTCAAGTTGATGAGTAGACCTAGAGCTTCAGAAATCGAAATAATTGGTGCTCAACCTAGCGTTTGGTCATCGACCCATTTGCTGACCAACTTGCTTGTTGAGACCAGAATGTCGAATTATGTTTAGATATTTTTCCTCTAGATTAATGCTATGTTCTCAGCAGTAGGGTTTAGATACTGAGTGAAGGCTACAGCGCCAAGCTAATGACAACATCGAATAATGACGCCGCGTTTCCTGTTGTGGGCATTGGTGCTTCTGCGGGTGGATTAGAAGCTTTCTCGGAACTGCTGGGTCATGTGCCGCCTAATCTAGGGATGGCGTTTGTTCTCATACAGCATTTAGCTCCAAACCAGGAGAGTCTGCTGAGTGAGCTGTTGGGTCGGGCCACCCGGATGCCTGTGAAAGACGCAAAAGACGGCATGGCCCTTGAGATGGATCACGTTTATGTGATTCCGCCTGGAACTCAAATGACGCTCCATCAGGGATCACTTCAGCTAGGGCTATGTGAGCAGATTCTGAGGCGCACTAAGACGATTGACATCTTTTTTCAGTCCTTAGCCGCTGACAAAAAAAACAAGGCGATCGCCATCGTGTTGTCGGGCAGCAACGATGATGGGGCGCTGGGTATCCAAGCGATCCGGGCTGCTGGAGGAATCACCTTTGCACAAGATCCCTCCACGGCTGAATTTGCCGACATGCCCAATGCGACCATTGCCACTGGACAGGTCGATTTTATTTTGTCACCGACTCAGATGGCTGAAGAGCTGCTAAACATCAGCATTCATCCCTATGTCTGTGATCCTAGCTCTACTGAGGAAAATCAAGACTCATCTGAGTTTCAACAGGATGATCTGCGTCAAGTGTATCAACTCCTGCAACGACATACTGGCGTTGACTTTACCCAATACAAACAAACGACATTTGAGCGACGGCTGAGACGACGCATCACTGTCAACAAATTAATTGACCTGAGTGAATATATTCAGTACTTGCGAGCGACGCCCACTGAAATTCAGGCTCTTTATCAAGATGTTTTGATTACGGTAACGAGCTTTTTTCGAGATCCTGATGTCTTCCAAGTTCTCAAAGAAACCGTCTTTCCTCAGCTGTTGCAGATGCAATCGTCAGTATCGTCGTTTCGCATTTGGGTTCCGGGATGCGCGACGGGTGAAGAGGTCTATTCTCTGGCGATGTGCCTGTTGGAAAGTCTCGACTCTTACACGATCAACCCTAAGATTCAAATCTTTGGCACCGATATCAGCGATCGCGCCATTGAGATCGCCCGAACAGGCGTCTATCGAGAAACTCAAATGGAAGCAGTGTCGATAGAACAACGCCATCGCTTTTTTATGGAAATAGATGGCAGCTATCAAATCACCCCAGCCGTGCGTGAAGTGTGTGTTTTCGCTCGTCAAGACTTAAGCAGTGAACCGCCATTTTCAAACCTCGATATGGTGAGCTGTCGCAATGTCTTGATTTACTTTCAAGCGGCTCAGCAACGGCGAGTCATGTCTATCTTTCACTACGGCATCAAACCCACAGGGTTTTTAGTCCTAGGCAACTCGGAGAGTATTGGAGAAAACTCTGAGCTTTTTGAAGTCTTTGATGCACGTTCTAGGATATATATCCCTAGAGACGTTCCAACCCGGCTAAATTTTGACTTTGTTTCCAACTATCATTCTCGAGAAACTGGCATTAGAGAATCACCAAGTCTTGCTGTCACCCCAAATCAGTCCGATATGCAGCAGTGGGCTGCACATCTCTTGCTCAACCGCTATGCCCCAGTGGGCGTCATTATCAACGAAGCGTTAGAGGTTCTGTATTTTCAGGGAGAGCCTGCTCCATATCTAAGATTGACGAAAGGAGAGCCTAGCTTTGACTTGTTTAAACTGCTCCGTCCTAGCTTGTTAGTCGATGTTCGCACCGCCATTGAACAGGCAAAGCAGCAGCGCGTGACCATCAAACGCCAGAACCTAAAGATCGAAGACATCGAATCTGATAGCAATCGCATTTCTCTAGAAGTGATTCCGTTTAGCTTGTCTCAGGGGCGTTACTTTTTCGTCTTGTTTGAGCGCAACCCAGATTTTGAAGCAATGACTAACCTGAATCTCCAGTCTCCAGACCGAGAAATAACAAATCTCGAAGCCGAAAACTCCCGACTTCGGCAAGAACTACTCGACTCTCAAACCTTTGTTCGCATCACGATTGAAGAGCACGAATCAACCCATCAACAGCTCGTTGCTGCGAATGAAGAAATCTTATCGAGCAACGAAGAACTCAAAAGCACCAACGAAGAGTTGCAAACTGCAAAGGAAGAAATTCAGTCGGCGAATGAAGAGCTGAAAACCACCAATGAAGAGCTGCAACACATCAACACAGAATGGCATCGAGCCAACAACGATCTGGTCAACTTGCTCAACAACGTCAACATTCCCATTTTGATGCTGTCGGATGATCTCTGCATTCGCAGTCTGACTCCAGCAGCTCGGAGTCTTTTACACTTGCTTCCGTCTGATGTTGGACGACCGATTCAAGACTTTAGCCTCAATATCAACATTCCTCATTTAGAAACATTGGTTTCGGAAGTCATTGAAACGCTCAATGCGTTGGAGCGCGAAGTTCAAGACCGAGAGGGTCGGTGGTACTTGCTGCGGATTCGCCCCTACCGTACTCTCAACAGTCAAATCAACGGGGTGGTTATCGCGCTGATTGACGTTGACAACCTCAAGTGGGTCGAACAAGAACTTCGTCAGAGCCAGTTTCAGCTCCAGCGAGAGCTATTGTCGATGAGTCGGGTGCAGGCCCTCAGCACCCAATTATTTTCTTCCTTTGATCTCAATCAGGCGTTGACGGTGGTGCTAGAGGCCATGCTCACCATTTACGAAACCGAGAAGGGCGACGTGTTTCTTTATGAGTCAACGCAGGAAGAATTTGCCCTCGTCGGTCGGCGTGGATTTAAGTCTGATCAAGCAGACGACCTCATTGAAATTTGGAGTACCCAGAGACCATCTCTAGAACTTGCCCTGAGATTGGGTGAGCAATTCTATGTCGAAGATGTGCGAACTCATCCAGAGTTTGCGGCGTTCCGCCAAATGGCTGAATCAGAGGATTTGCAAGCTCTGCAAGTGATTCCTCTTATGGGTCGCAATCGAGAACTGTTGGGCATCATTGCAATCTATTTTCAACAACCCCATCGTCCCTCTGAACGGTTGATGCAACTGATCAACCTTTATGCACGGCAAGCGTCTGAGTTTGTGCATTTGGTTAAAACCGAACGAGAGCGGCTGATACTGGAGGAGCAGGCGCGAGTCGCCCGAGAGGCCAATGTCAGTAAGGATCAGTTTCTTTCTGTGTTGTCGCACGAGTTGCGAACTCCCCTAAACAGCATTTTGGGCTGGGCAGATATCATTGAGCAGGGACTCTCTAATGACTCGCCTCACTCCAAGGCGATCGCCGTGATTAAATCGAGTGCTTCAAATCAACTGAAGCTGGTTGAAGATCTACTCGATGCCTCCCGCATTATTCAAGATCGATTTCAGATCCACTTGCAGCCGACTCAGTTGAGAGAAACAGTGCAGCAGGCCATTGCGCTGGTTTGTCCCCAAGCGATTGAGAAAGATATTCGGATTGAGACGGATATTGAGCCTAGTCTGGAGCTGATTGTGCTTGATCCGACCCGAATCGAGCAGGTGTTGGTTAATTTGCTTTCCAATGCTGTGAAATTCACGTCTCGTGGCGGAATCGTCACCGTGCGGCTGACTTACTTGTCTGCTCAAGTGCAGATACAGGTCAGCGACAATGGACAGGGCATTTCACCTGATTTTTTGCCTCATATTTTTGACCGCTTTCGTCAAGGCGATGCATCCAATACACGACGAGAAAGCGGCTTGGGGCTGGGTCTTTTCTTGTCGCGCGCTGTCGTTAAAGCTCATGGTGGTACCCTGGAAGCCGATAGCCCCGGCATCAACCAAGGCACAACGTTTACCATCGTGTTACCCAAGGTGGTCGATGCCCCTAGCTCTAATTTTTCTGCCCCTGTGATCACAACAGATGTCGCTCCAAGGGGTATTTTTTCTTTGGCAGGGGTTCAAATCTTGCTGGTAGAAGACTCTCCAAACGATCTCTTTCTGTTCAGTCTCGTTTTACAGCGGGCGGGAGCTGTTGTCACGGGGGCACGAACGGCGGCAGAAGCCTTAGATCAGATCACCCAACAGCCCTACGATTTGCTCATTAGCGATATTGGCCTGCCCGATGTCAGTGGGCAGGAGCTAATCCGACAGGTGCGATCGCTACCTGTCGAGCAAAATGGAGAGATTTTGGCGATCGCCTTGACGGGCTATGTGTCTGAGCAGGATGTGCAAGCTGTAATGGAGGTTGGGTTTCAACTGTTTCTCCCGAAACCGACTGCTCCAGCAGACCTGTTGGATGAGGTATCCAACCTTTTGCAACGATAGGCGCAGGCATGTGGGCGCGGCCTCTGTGCGATCGCCCGATTTAAGCTACCGTATCCTGTAGTGGATCGCTTAGAGGATGTTTGAGAAGTCGTCAATGCTACTTCAGATCCCCCCTAGCC
>CAKZMO010000418.1 GCA_937128595.1 uncultured cyanobacterium
CCTAGACTGTGCCTGTCCAATTGCTTTTCCGGGCCAAAGCCCACTTCGAGCGGCTGGTTGCTCGCGGGAAGACTCGAAAGCAGGCCATCGGCGCGCTGATGCGAAAATACTTGACGGGGTTCTGGTCAGTCATCCGCTACGATCAGCCCTTCGATACGGGCAAACTCTTTGCTCCGGAATAGTTGACTTTCAACAGAGCATCTTCGCGAAGGGCGCTCTGTGCCTGTCCAATTCGTCCCTACTGCGCCTTTCAAACCAAGGCTATTCCCTTGACACTAACCTGCAATAAAGGATTTCTCGTCACGATCGAATTGGCAACAGATTGCAAATAGTCGACAACTTCGTTAAGTTTCATGGCATGGCCGTTCCTCGGGTCTTTCCACATCTTTGCGCCGGTTTGCACAATAAGCAAAACACCTGTGCCGCATCTTTGATGACGCAGATATTTATCAACTAGCTGGTCTGTAAGCGCGCTCTCAAATTCGGAGACGGACCAGACCTCCCGCTTGAGTTCTATCGTCGCGTACAAATCTGAGTGTGCATAAAGACGAATGTCTGTGCGTTTTTCGTCAACAACAACAGATTCCTGACTAAATGTATAGCCGCCCTGATCCATATGCCGCAGATAACTAGCAATAAAACGGCGCACTTCAAGCTCGTTTGAAGCCTTTCTTACAAGATCAGCCGGACTGTCTTCGGCATGAAGCAACTCATGTTCGAGCGCATTAATTTTTTCGATAACAACTCGGTGAAGCGAATTAGAATCATAGGGTTGAAACTGAGCTTCTCTATCCAGATCTTGAAACGACGTCATGGACATTACGCATTGATCTGCAATCCCTGCAGCGACGCCATACTTGCTCTGCTTAAGCCGGCTCGAAATTTTTCTTACGTCTTGGTTGTTTATAAGTGAGTCTATAGCGGCGAGGGTAGCGGGTGATCGAGTACTCAGCAGACAATTCACGAAAACGGTTCTCGCCGCCTCTTCGCGATGTCTCAGACCATAATCCTTGATTGCTTGATTTTCGACGTTGTCGTCAAATGAAATGACCTTACAGGCCAATTCAACAAGACTCTGCAGCAGCCTGACTCTCTCCTCAATATCGACCTCCCAAAGGCTCTCTTCCAGCTTAGAGCTACGACTGCCGAAAGCAAGACCAAGCGCTTCTGCTACGATCTCGCTGTTATCAGCCCCTATAGCTGATGGAGCGGCCTCCAGAATGATCTTGCTAGCCTTGACTGGGCTTATATCGACAAGCATAGAAGAGACTTGGGGCAATGAAAGAACTTGACTGGTAGTGAAAGCGTCTATTAATTCCTTTTCGGCCATACTTTTATCAACATCGCTCCCGTATTCACCAACAAGCCGCACCGCAGATCGGAGTGTATCAATGTCATCTACCAAAGATGCGCTCAAGAGCCTGGAAAAACGACTGGCTACTTCTTCTGCCGTTCGTTTCTGTAGCCGCTCGGTTCCATGGTGCAAAATATCGTCTATTATTTCCGCAGAACCGACTTGCTCATACTGGTCAATTTGGTTGATTGCTTCGCCGATGATTACGGAGTCAATCTGCTTAGGGTGAATTTGGTCTAATTGTGGGAGGAATGAGGCAAAGCCGTTCAGCTCCAAACAAGCTATCCTAGTGGCTTGTATCACTTCATCAGGATCAAGACAGTGAACCCAACCAGGCGACTCCGAATCAGCTTTTACACTTGAAAGCGCTAGCAGCCATTCTTGCTTAAACTTTCTACGATTATTGGAATCACGCTCACTGGTCAACTTGACTCTTGTTTCACGCCAGAACTTTCCCAATTCGACGCGAAGGCGCCGCAGAAAGTCCGCACCAAAAAGCCTCTCAATAAGATCCCCATCCCAACACCCCCAAACCTCTGATCGATCAACACTCTGATTTATTACAGACTGAATGTTATATAGAGTATTTAGCCGTCGTTGAGCATTAAACCCATATTCATCGTCTTCAAGAATTGATCTTCGCCAACTAGTCCAGCCCCTGATCCGCTCTTCTTCCTTCCGTATATTCTCTTCCTTCTGTTCAGCCGCCTTAATTTCCCAATCCTCAAGCTCACGGGCAGGAGGATTTAGAAACTTGTCAAGCTCAACCTTCCAATCAGGGCGGTCTTTTATGAGCTCACAAACGGAGATGTGCAACTCCCCATCCACTTCAAGATCAAATTGTTTGGCTATTGTTACCAATGCAGCCAATCGATGCTTGTTAGAATTGCATTCTTCCACTAAGCCCAACATCCACGACAAATCAGACTTCGTAAATGAAATTGATGGGTAAAAATTTGTTGTTGCATAGAACTGAAGCGATTCGAAGCCTTCCTTTCCATGAAGCTCCGCCGCGAGATCAACACACGCTGAAAAGTAACGCCATTTTAAGCCTGAGGTTCTATCGATCCTTCGATGCAGTTCGATAAGCTCTCGCTCCGCTAAAGAGGAAGTCGTTCTACGAGAGAAATTTATGGCGACTGCTGCATCGAACGCCCAAGATGCATCAATAGCTTCTTTCGAGGGGATTGTCCTCTCACAAAGGACAATGGCGGCATCGATCAAGAATCCTCTTTCAGATTTCGCATCAAACATCCAACACCGAGATAGCCGGTGGTTCCAAATCTCATTGGCAAACGCTCGCCTTAAATGTGAACAATCGACATGATTAAGACCCTCAGCCTTTGCTAGTTTATAGACCGCATAGTCAGCACCTCCGATAACGTTAGGCTTAACCTGAAAGCCGAGAGCAATTTTTATTGCCTCGTCCACTCGAATATATGAGGGAACTAAAGATGGAAGTAGTTGCTGAACGTGCTGTTCTACATGGTTTCCTGCGACAATATTCCTAGCTAGTTGGTCAATTTTGTTTGAATCACCTGTTGCGATAAGCGCCTGAGCAGCTAGCAGTCTTTGCTGGAGAAAAAGCTCAGTGTCTAGCGCTGCACTCATCGCCAGGTCTCCACAGTTAACTAGCGGAGTCTGCAGAATTAGCTCTAACAGGAGATCTCTTCCCTCGAAACCAAGTGTCGACTTTTCCCACAGCTTTCGAACAGTTGGTTCTAACCTGGCGTCCCCAAGTCGTCTTAGTTGTTTAGGAGTTAACGATTCAAGGAGAGGGGAGCCATCGTCATATCTATTTACGTAGGCTTCAATAATTTTTTTACGAGTATGCAGATTGAAGGCGTCGGGCAGCCCGCATTCAAACAGAAGCTCGGGCTGAAGAGCAAGAACTTTAGAACGAATTTCTGAATTCCAAACGGCCACCCATGAGACCAACGAGCGGCATGACGGCTTAATCACCTCAATTCCACCAACTCGACCAAACAATAATGCTTTAACTTGCGAAATCTCCATCCCACCATTCTGCAGCTTTTTCAACCTCTGCGACCCGAGATACTCTTGAGCGACACGATGAAAGAAGGACACTGTTCCTATGCTCTTTGGTTCAAAGAGCGGCTTTCCAACAAGTTCATCCTGCTGACTGGCAGTCCAGTCCGTTAGCACATCGGACAAACTAAGTGCGGATGTTGCTTCAGCTCTTCTCGGAATACTGATCGAGTTTTGTCTCAGCAAGATAGTTGCTAGCGCGACTCGCTCTGCTCCGCTCTGAGCTCGCTCGAGAGACAGCGCTCGGGGTTTAAGCTTGCTTGCTTCCCTAAGTTTGCGTTGAATGCCCCTCTTCAGTTGTTCTTCAATATTCCCGAAATTTTTTGTTGCTTCATACTGGTTCAGGCCATCGACAATTTCTGCAGGCAAACGATACAGATGCCAAAGATCCTTCCTTTCCAGATAGTCACAAAACTGTTCGGCATACTTCGCAGCGTAGGCACGCGAGAACTGGCGTATGTCATCGTTGCCTAGAGGCAGAATTTCAACCACTAGCGGAATATTCTGGGTCTTATCCTTCTGAGCACTTTCAGCTCCACGTTCACGTCTAGATTCTTTTTTCCGTTTTGAAATGGAGTTAATGAAATCTTCTTCTCCAGAAGTCAACAGATCGGTGGCGCAGCGTTTATTCTGTTTCGGCCTAAAGGAGGACAAATCATGGATATCTAAGTCTGCCTCCCAATCAGCCGGCCGGCATGAGACGATAATGTTTATTCGTGTTAGATTTGATGAAAATTCGGACCGAATTTTCAATAGCGCGCGACGAAAGGTGCCCTTTCTAAGCTTCAGCTCGTCAAGCGCATCCAGTAAGAAAAAAGCTTCGGCACTAGAATCCTCCAACCATTGGTCGAAGAAGTCGACATCATTGACGTCTAGAGCTTCTTTTAGACCACCTTCACTGAACCGCTCAAGCGGTAAATAGAACGCAAAGTCTCCCCTTACTTTGAGTTTCTCAGCCTGAAGTCGAAGTTCGTGTGTTTTTCCAGACCGCCCTTCACCAAGGATCACAACCGGCGTGTTTTCTAGTAGATAGTTCCATGCCAGAGCCCCCGGAGCGGCGCCCCCCAAGAAATCCAAGTAATTCCGATTTAGTGACTCGTCTTCGCTAATGCGAGAAAATTTTCGCGCAATAGGTACATTGTTAACAACTTTCATGAATTTGCCCATTTAGGTGCTGGAAAACTTGGCCGGACTCTCCCCAAACCTCTCCCGAAACCTCCTAGAAAACGCACTCACACTCGCAAACCCCACCGCATCCGCCACTTCGGCCACA
>CAKZMO010000419.1 GCA_937128595.1 uncultured cyanobacterium
GAGCAATGGTAGATTGGCTCAAATAGTTGTGTCTGTCTCTGACCATGAGAATTCTATGAGAATTGTCAATCAAACCGCTTCAGAGCTAGTGATTCGAAGCTTCGTCGATCAGAAAAAGCTGATCTTTCCTGGAGTGTTGCTAGGACTAGCACTGTTGGGACTGGGGCTGGCAATCTATGCTGGGGAATTAAACGTTGCTCTGATACTGATTTTGGGACTGCTCGCAGCGTTGGCGCTATCGATGCTCTACGGCGACCTACAGTCAGAAACACTCACCCTAGATCAGGCCGCAGATCAGGTTCGGTGCGATCGCAAAACTCCCTTAGGTAATCAAACCTGGGAATTGCCACTGTCAGCGCTGCAAGAGGTCAGCGTAGAAACCATCAAACGTCGATACAAAAAAAACAGCGGCAGCCATGGCACTCTGTGGTCTTACACTCTCAAGTTTGTGGCCAAAGATGTCCCACCTCAACAGTTGTTGTACTACCGTGATGGCGACAGCGTTAAAGTAGCTCACCAAGCTATTCGTGAGTTTTGGGCCGCCATCGCACAGGACTTTCCATCCTTGATCAATCAACCGAAGGGCCGAGGTCTGGGTCTAGTAACCTCATCCGCGTATGAACGCTGGCGCGAGACCACTTTTGCAATTCAGCCAGAACAGGCTGGCGGAACAAGCGAAGAGCGGGAGCGGGTATACGGCGTTCTTATGGATGTGGGAATGTTGGACGAAGCAACAACAGAGCCGTGGGTCATCTCAATGAGTGCATTTTTGTCGGGCGATGCCTCTTTTTTTCCGACTCCGGGAGGGGGTGTCGTTGGCTTAGGCAGCGAGCCTCGGGTTGAAAAAGCCGCTTATGCGATTGTCCAACTCGCCCAAACAGTGCTGCCTCAAGCCTCGTCCCTGCAAGATACGACTCTCCCTGATCAACCTGATTTGGTGCAGTTTACTCTACTGACACCTGGCGGAACTTATAGTGTGGCCGATTACCTGAAGCGATTACAAGACCCTGAGAAACCCCTCGGTCAAATACTGGGGCAGTTTAGTCTGATTCGTCAATTTGCTGAGCAGGTTCGAGATCAACCTTAGACGGAGAGGCAAGATGTAAGAGATTTGGGTAGAGATTTGGGCGTGGACGGTGACACCGGCTTTCCTCAGCAATCATCCTCAGGTTGAAGTGACCCTTCTGCTTCGTTGCCAACATCACAGAAGTGTGTCGCGGCGTTCTCCCGAAGTCATGAACAGGCGTGCCGAGCGTGGAAAAATGCAACAAAAAAACCCTGGCGGGGAAACCAGGGTAGGAGCATGGGTGTAATTGTCTTTGGACATTGTCTAGATCCACATGCAGCTCGAACGATTCCGGAAATGCGCGTCTGAGAAATTTCAATAAACCTGGATTGCTGATGTTGATGCCAGCTATCACTCTCAATCAAAATATAATTTGATAGCGCTAAAAATGCCGAGCCCAAACACCTGCAACCATGGCTAAGAAAAAATATCCTTACGTCGAGTTTCTTAAAAAAGACTTTGGCGAGTTATTTGACACGCTCAACATTCACGATCGCCAAAAACATTTTTTGCGATCGCGCTGGCTTGATCAGATTATCTGGATGGAGAAAAAAGCATCGGTCTGTCGCTCCCGCCATCATGGTCTACGGCTAACGTCTCTTGTTCTTGGAGTCATTGTGCCAATTTTGCTTGGAGTCGAAACGACAAACAACAGTACCAATCTAGCTCTTAAGCGAGTGGCGATGACGTTGAGTGGTGTAGTAGTGGTTGCCTCTTCTATTGAAGAGTTTTTTAATTACGGAGAGCGTTGGTATCACTATCGACGCACGGTTGAAACTCTGAAAGCGCACGGTTGGCAATACATTCAACTGACCGGGGCTTACCAATCTTTTGACGATCATGCAGAAGCTTTCACTCCTTTTGCGGATCAGATCGAAGACATCATTCATCGAGATGTTGAAGTTAACGTTATTCAAGTCAACAAGCAAACCAAGGGGAAAGCGCAACAGTCTACAAATTCCAACAACACCCCTGCCAATTTTTGACTGCTGTTTCGAATAAAAACTGGAAAAAGAAAGGCCGCTTCAGTGTAGGTTTGAGAGTGAGTGTTTTGACTCGAACCTCTAGTCTTTTATTCCTCAATCTTCATGGCTCACTCTTCGACGACCGTTTCTCCTCGTCAAATTCTCGAAACACTATTTTCTTTTCTTCAGGGAACAGCTGCCTACGCACAGCAAATTCAGGCAGCGATCAACGTGCTCCCGTCCAAAGACAATACTGATAACCCTTTTGCCGCAGCCCTTACAAGTGCTGACCTATCGATTCAAACTCTAATTGAAGTAGCTCTGTTGGGAGCATTTCCTGATATTCGATTTTACGGTGAAGAGTATGAGCAATCCTACAACACAACCTATTTTCGCTCTATCGAATTAGGAGAGGCCGATGATTATCTGGTGACTCTTGACCCAATTGATGGCACTCGCTTTTATATGGATGGCCATCCCAACTATCAAATTATTTTGACGATTTTGAATACGGATGACTATGAGGCCGTCATTGCGTTGAGTCCAGCCTACAATACGTTTGACGTTGCCTTCCGTGGACAAGGAGTTCAACGAGGAAAAATTGACCAGGGTTTATCGAGCGCAGTTCCCTATCAAGTTGATCGCACCAGCTTGCCGATTCTTTTAGGGACAAAGATGGGGTATTTGGCTAAAAAATTGAGCGATCGCCATACCGTTATTGACGTACAGCAGGATTATTCGAGAGAAACCCGTATTCCCAATGTAAATGGCATTTTGAATGGAGAGCTTTCTGGAGTCATGATTCGAGCGGGCAAGTTCATCGACGGAGGAGCACTCGCCTTTCTCGCACGAGAAGCCGGCTGTGTTGTGACCTGTCTCGATGGTTCACCGCTGCCTCCAATTCATGCTTGCACCGATTATCAACTGCCTGGGCTGGTGATGGCAACTTCATCGGAGCTGCATCGTGACCTTGTAGCAGCCGCTGGACAGCGTTAACATTCGTAGCAAAGCCTGAAGTTCCGTAAACAAACGATAAGATCATGACGGAGCACATTTCTCATTGGTCTTGTTTCTTACCGAGTAGTGATGATATGTCCCCATTCCACGCATCGTTGTCCAGGTCTTTGTCATGACTGTTGATTCCCAAGCTGTTCTAGAAGTACTAAAACCCGTCCAAGACCCAGAGTTACAAAAGAGCCTGGTTGAACTCAACATGATTCGCAATGTTCAGGTTGAGGAGGGAAATGTCAGCTTTACGTTGGTGCTGACGACTCCGGCCTGTCCTCTGCGCGAGTTTATCGTTGAAGACTGTGAAAAGGCTGTGAAAACCCTACCTGGAGTTCAGCAGGTAAATGTCGAAGTTACAGCAGAAACCCCTCAGCAAAAATCTCTCCCCGATCGCCAGGGAATTGAGGGGGTAAAAAACATTGTTGCTATCTCTAGTGGGAAGGGCGGTGTTGGCAAAAGCACCGTTGCTGTGAATATCGCAGTTTCTCTCGCCAAAGCGGGAGCAAAAGTCGGCATGTTAGATGCTGATATTTATGGCCCCAACACACCTACAATGCTAGGCTTGGCCGACTCTAAAGTGTTAGTGCAAGAAGGCTCAAACGGTCAGGTGCTAGAGCCTGCGTTCAACCACGGGGTTAAACTCGTATCGATGGGCTTTTTGATCGATCCCGACCAGCCTGTCATTTGGAGAGGGCCGATGCTGAACGGCATCATCCGTCAGTTTTTGTATCAGGTGCAGTGGGACGACCTCGACTATCTAATTGTTGATATGCCACCTGGAACGGGAGATGCTCAGTTGACCATGGCTCAGGCAGTGCCCATGGCGGGAGCCGTTATCGTCACAACTCCTCAAAATGTCTCGTTGCAAGATGCTCGTCGTGGGCTCAAAATGTTCCAGCAGCTCAACGTTCCGGTGCTAGGGATCGTTGAAAACATGAGCTACTTTATTCCTCCTGATCTGCCCGATCGCCACTACGACATTTTTGGCTCTGGAGGTGGACAAAAGACATCTGATGAGCTAGGACTGCCGCTTCTGGGCTGTGTGCCGCTAGAGATCCCTTTGCGAGAAGGAGGAGACCAAGGGACTCCCATTGTGGTTAGCCATCCTGAGTCAGCCTCTGCAAAAGCGCTAAAGGCGATCGCCCAACAGGTTGCAGCTCGTGTCTCAGTCGCCGCACTAGCATCTTAGACCTTCTGTAATACCCGCAAAAGCAACGGGGGCTCGTCAACATGAGCCCCCGTTGCCTTCGAGATTCAAGATATTGTTCACAGATTCTGCGCCACGAGTTCGTTACGTCAGGTTGAGATCAAGCAGACTTTAGTCCTTGACTTATAGGTTAGGTCGCTTCCTGCATGCGGCTCGGACGTCGTACCCAGTTCGACAATAACGTGGGTTTCTGGTTTTCTTGCTGTTGTTGCTCATCAAGGACAACCGCTTCTTCCGCTGGAACCAGCAAAAAATCGGTTGAACGAACTGCCAGTCTTCCTGATTCCAGTGCCTGCTTCCAAGCTTTTCCGGTTCGCCAAGCCACAAATTTTGAGGCACACCAACGGGGATTGGACGTGTATCCTGCAAATCCTGAACGCAATGCAGCATGGTTGTCCAGTGGAATAGCCGTCTTCGCTAGAATGCCTTCGTCGAGTTCAACAAGCTTTAGGTCGGAACAACCGATTGCTTTTGCCATGACCCACCTCCTAGTTTTCATCCAAACTTTTACGCTCACGGTCAACTTTTCGACCTGTGCAACAACCGGTCTGAAATCTTTCTCCTACTTTTGCTGAACAAGCAGAACTAGGAATCTGAATGGGGTGAGATGAAGTATAGGCGCTCGATTCTGAATAGGATGACTAGCATTTAAGCCTGCTTTTGTAGCTTGATCTGCAAGAGCAAGAGCAGATTTTGAAAGCGCTGTAGAAACAGGCATCAGAAGGACTAGCACAGTACAAACAGAAACTCAGTCATTCATGAATCAATACTCCATTCCAACCGAATCCTAGGCCAGACCGTCAGTTGTTGTGTTTTGAAATGCCTAATGGGGCAATTATAGCGCCAATGTTTAGCAATGTTAACCTTGCCTCGGTTTTGCCTATAGGCAATGGTTTTCGAGATTTGACAGATGTTATCTAACCCCGTTGCCCGTCGAGCTATTGATGCTGATACGATGCAGCATGCCCTTCAACTCGGAGCGAAAGTTATTGCTTTCTACAGAATGGCGATCGCCCCATCGGGACAATCTGCCAAGCTATCCTGCGGTTTAAATTTGAATGCAAAGAGCTAACCTGACGAAGCTCTGGCGTAGTGAAGTTTGTAATGCTAAAACAAACCCTTAGACTGACACGAATGCTTTTCTAAAGACGTTGCTGCTATCGGTAGGCCGAATTAATTCACTTGCAATAGTGAGTCAAAGTTCTATTAGATGAGCCGAGCTGAAGCTGCAATTCTGATCCCTGAAACTACAGGGATTAGGACTGGATAATCTGATAGAGATAGTATGTAGCCATTGGGATGATCGTCGCTGCAATCAAAAAGCCCACAACGATAACGGTTGCGTTACTTTTTTCAGTCTCTTCAGCAGTCGCAAATGTTCCTTCAGCAGAAGTCACTTCTTCTACGACAGGAGGGCCGGGATCGGGCTGACCTGACAAAACTGCAACTAGGCGATCGCTCACATCTAGAAACGCCTGATTGTATTTGTCGTCTTCTCGCAGAGGCGCGACCGCTGTTTCTTGGGCTACACTTTCTGCAATTTGATCAGAGAGCCGATCGGTGACCCCATCTCCGGTATGGATAGCGACATTATTCGTCACGCTATCAATGACTAGCAAGACTTGATTCGACTGTTCATCGGGTGTTGAATACCACTTCTCAAAAAGCTTGTCCGTGAAGCTCTGAACCGTTTCTCCATAGTCTAAGTGGCGGATTGTGACTAGGCGTACCTCGCTGCCGGACTCTTCTGCAAGGGCACCCAAGTCTCGGCTGAGACGACTTTCGTTGACGCGGCTGATGATCTCTGCTTCATCGACGACCCAAGTGGAATCTCCAGAACTGACGGTTGGCATCTCATAGACGCTGACGGCGGCAGCAGGCAGCGCTGTCAGTAGCATCAGAGCGATCGCGCCGATCATGACGACAACACTTCGACCGACTGAGAAAAATAGTGTGTGCTTCAGGATGCGCATTATGCGCTTTCGTGTTGAATATCCTAGAAGGATGTTGCCCGCAGCCGCATTCTTTAAAACCCGCATCATGTCTGTGTCCTATTCCGCTGACTATCTTGAAACGCTATGTACTGACCGATGTAAACGAGTCAAGCACGAAGCAAAAAATCGTTTTGCGACTCGGGTACAACAGCGTTATCCTTAATTCTTTCTCATTATTATAAGGGGCTTCTAGAATCCGAAAAGCTTCTTCAACAAATTCTTTGCCATGAGAGTGAGATAATCTTGCATCGACCTGGAGGTTGTGGGATCTTTGGGATTTTAGTGATTTTTGACACGGGCTCAGCTCATCTGTAAGGATGAGCTACTATGACCGGAGTGACTAAACGATCAAAAGAGATGAGTGAACAGCCCTCAGAAAACTCTTACTAGACAAAAGTTAGCGTTCATCAGGCTCCATGTCTCCAAAGTTTTTAAATCAAGAATCATGGCAGCAGGCTGAGCTATTGATGCAGCCTGTTTTTATTCGTGTTATTGACAACATTCGCAAGCAGCTTGACCAGTCCTCTTGGAAAAGCAGCTATCGAGATGTCAGCATTTGGCCTGACGGTGTTTCGCCCGACATCCAAGCCCAGGTGACTCAGCTGCAAAAAGAACTATCAGCAGCTAGCCCTGAGCAAGCCGCTCAGATTCAACAGGCCTTAGACGACTTACCCCAGCCGTTTCCTGGATATGAGCTGTTTCTCGAAAAGGGCGATCGCCACGTCAGCGTCAATCTGTGGGATCTGTGTTATCAAATTTGCTTCCGGGATTATCAGCCTGACAACACGGTTTCGGCTTCAGCTCCAGTCACAGTAGATAGCTCTCTGATCGATGAACAGGGCGAGGTCGATTGGCATCGGCTCGATGCCAAAACTAAAGAATTGGTAAGCCATATCTTTGCAAAACTACCAACGGTAACCGAACCTGTAGAGTAGAACTTGGACGCTATGCAGACGGTTTTCTACCAAAAGATCCCATTACAGATTCTATGAGTACGTCTTCTACTTCTTCTGCAACTTCTCGCGAGGCCCTTCGAGCAGCTCAATCTGCTTTGGGTGCAACGCTCTCTCAGGTTATGTATGGTGAATCCACCGATCCGTCTGATGCAGTCACGCTGCCTATGAGCTTTGGGCAAGATCCTGAGGCGATCGCTGCTGCAAATTCAGGAGTTGCGCTGTATGACTGTTGTCACTGGGGACGAGTTGAGGTGTCTGATGGCGATCGCCTGCGATTTCTCCATAATCAGTCCACCAACGATTTTCTGTCCCTCCGACCGGGACAGGGGCGTGACACTGTATTTGTAACCTCCACTGCCCGAACGATTGATTTGGTCAGTGCCTTCGCAACAGAAGACTCGGTGCTGCTGCTCACCTCTCCTGGAAGCAGTTCTCGTCTGTTCAAGTGGATGGATCGATTTATTTTCTTTGCTGATCAGGTAAAGCTTGCTGACCTAACAGACTCCACGGCAGCATTTAGGCTTGTCGGGCCAGATAGTGCGACTCTCTTGAGCAAAATAGGTGCAGGCGATTGGGCAGAACAGCCTTTGGGAAGCCACAAATCTCTGACGATAAACGGCATTTCTGTGCGAATTGCAGTGGGCAGTGGACTGGCTTTGTCGGGTTATACGCTGATCACCGATGCCGATCGTGCAGCAGAGCTGTGGGTGCTGTTGGCAGACGCTAAGGCCGTACCTTTAGGCGAGACCGCTTGGGAAAAGCTGCGCATCGAGCAAGGACGTCCATACCCTGGGCAGGAACTCACAAATGACTATAATCCTCTAGAGGCAGGACTTTGGGGTGCGGTGTCTTTTGAGAAAGGTTGCTACATCGGTCAGGAAACCATTGCTCGTTTGGACACTTACAACGGCGTCAAGCAGAAGCTATGGGGCATTCGGCTCAACACAGTCGCTGAACCTGGAACCGTAGTGATGGCAGGAGAGGAAAAAATAGGACGGCTGACCAGCGTTGACACGACTCCCGGTGGAGTCATTGGTCTAGCCTACATTCGCACAAAAGCGGGTGGAGCAGGGCTGGCTGTTACGGTCGGAGAGGCCGAGGGCGAGGTGGTAGAGGTTCCTTTCTTGACGCGATCGCGCCTTTCGTGACTGTTATTTGGTTGAATTATTTGGTTGAATTGTTTGGTTGAATTGTTTGGTGGCTGCCAATCTCTTCCAATCGTGCATGTCCAGATTTGATGTGCACTCGCCAACTTAGAATAGGGTTACTGAGACAAGCCTCTGTAGAATCGAACACAATGGCATTGACCCTGTATTCTCGCGGTGACATCGTAGTGCAGCAACAAAAATTTGACCGATGTGGTCTGGTTTTGGAGTCTGCAGAAGGGATGTGCCAGGTCAAAATGGGAAACCGGGTTCTGACGCTACCCGAAGACACCCTGATCCTCATCTCGGTAAAAAATATCCCAAATCTTCGGCTTATCGGTCAGAAGATTACCGAAGCTCATGCAGCTTTGCCCGACGACACTGGTCTCGATCACCTGTTGATAGGATATATGGGTGGAGGTTCAGTTACCTCTAGGGCATTAGCCGACTATATTTTGAAGGTTCCTCACAAGACTCTCGTTGAGTGTCTCCGCGAAATTCATCGCACTGGGCTAGAGATTCCAGAGGCGATTGAGCAAGTGCTAGGACTGAACTTCAGACTGATTAGTGGAGCTGGTTGAAGGGCCACAAACAAATCACTGGCGATCGCGTGTAATCAAAGTCCAGCCCTCTGCTGAGCCTAGGGTTTTGGCAGATTGAAAAGCTTTCTGCTGTAGCGAAGCCTCATCGAGCAATAGATAGGGACTGACATCTTTACGCCAGCGCTGAACTAACTGACGACGAGTGGCAGGAATGACCTGATGCTGACTATAAAAGTTGAGGGACGGGCGATTTAGCGAATAAGAAGTGAGGATCGATTCTCCTTGGGGCACAGCCGATTCGATCACGGCGGCAACGGGTTTAACAGGATAGTCCTCCCCCAGTTCCCAAACCCAATAGTTTGACGAGACAAATAATACAAGGGACACATAAAATCCCCAGGTCAGTACCGAAAGAAACTGGCGATCGCGCCGAACTAGCAACACCGTAACTGCTGACATGGTTGCTCCCAAGGCTCCTAAAGTCAGAGCCAGATTTGGTTCTCTCTCGAAGTAGCCGAAATAAGTGCAGCCTGCCCATCCTCCAACAGCTAATATCGCAAAAAAACCAACCAGTACTCGACGATAGGCTATCGATGGCGAGAGCTTGAGCGATCTCCCTGACAGTTCGTCCCACAACCGCGTCAATTCTGGGGCGATCGCCAGTGCCAAGGCCGGGTAAAGCGGCATGATATACCAGGGCAGCTTAGTGTTCATGACCGAAATCACCCCTAGATAGCCGACACCCCAGATCGACACAAGCTTTGCCCAACTGCGATTGCCATCATTCCACACCCACCGAATCGCCACAGGCAGGAAAATCAACCAGGGAAAACCATACTTCACCAACTCCACCAGATAGAACCAGGGAGGCCCACTGTTGTTTTCAACAGTTTCGCTAATACGGTTGAGAGATTGATCCAATACATGCGCGGCCCAAAACTCTTGACCGTAGGTGAGTCCTTGAGCTGCGTACCAAGCGATCGCAGGAAGTGCTCCAACCCATACGCCTAACCAATGACGCCATGAGGTTAGGAGTCTCGGTGCATCTGCAGCCACAAATGCTAGGGCGATCGCCCCTAACAACAGCGCAATGATCCCCTTACTCAGACACAGCAGCCCAAATCCGATCCCTGCTCCCAATGCCCAATTGGGATGACGGCGCGATCGCAGCACCCCCAGAAGCATCAGCAAGAAAAAACAGAGCACCGCTCCATCCAGCATTGCTAGCCGTCCATGGCGCAGCACGGGCAACATCGCAAGGTAAGATGCAGCTCCTGCTAATGCCGTGAATCGTCGTGAAAAAATTTCTCGCCCGATTCCGTATAGCAAGGCCACCGAGAATGCAGTTAAAAGGGCACCCGGCAGCCGTGCTGTCCATTCATTAACGCCTCCTACTTGGTAGGCTAACGCTACAAGGTTATGAACGAGGGGAGGCTTGTTGAAATAAGGATTGCCCCAGAGGGTCGGAAACAGCCAGGTTTGATCCCCTGAAGAAGCCTCAGCAATCTCGCGCGCGACTTGAGCGACTAGCCCTTCATCCCAATCGCGCAGAGGTAAATGTCCTAGATTGATGGTGTATGCCAGCAGCGCCGCACCCACAAGCCCTAGGATAATAAACCGATCGGATCGAGACTCAATCCAAGTGGCTAACTGTTGCGCCGAGTCAGAATAAACAGAACGTGCCATGTCACATGCCTCGAACTCTTCTTGAAATTGCCATCAACGGCATCCAAACACTCAAACCTGACTCTGCCCTAGCAGTATTGTCATTATGAGATATGGTCATACAATTCAGTGGAGTCTTGCTGCTGCAAAACCCTCATATTATGAGTCAACTCGACCTGCTGATCATCATCATCTATTCGTTTACGACTTTTTTCATTGTTTCAAAGGCCATTGATTCTTTGGATGCAAAGGTGAAAGTTGATTTCAATGCAGCCCGTCTCAACGCTGAGCTTGAAAAGCACGATTTGGCTGGCAAGATCGAGATCAAAATTCCTCTCGAAAAACGCTATGGATTAGACAATCATCCAAAAGTGTTGTCAGTCAAAGTTGCAAACAAATCTGAGAGTACGCTTTACATCGATTGGGATCGCAGCTCTATTACGGTTTTAGGCGGACCGTCGCGCCGAGTGATTCGGTTGACGCCCTATAAGAGACCTGATCTGTCTCATCCTCAAGTTTTTAGCGTGGTTCCTCCAGGGCAAAGTTTGTCTGAACAGGTCACTGCTGAAGATGTGCTGCAGCCCAACCCCGAAAACGAAGGAGCCTTAGAACCCTCGAAGCCGCTGCTAAACATCGCTAGCTTAAAAGACAACAAAGATAGCAAACCACTCTTTAATGCATTTATGGGACAGCAAACCACTCTGAGTTACATGCTCTGGCTTGTCTGTCAGATTAGTGAGCAAGGCAGTGCTAGCCGAGGCGATCGCCTTTACATCCTGCCCTGTGAGCTGGTGGCAAGAAAGATGCCTTGGACAGATTCCTTACCCTGGGCTGGGTAAAACGCAGGTGAAATTTTAAGAACGGATTCCGATTGACTAGATTTTCCTGACAGGTTGGTGCGTCCACGTATTGTGCCCGTAGAGACGGAGCTGTCCTGAGAAAACCTGACACCATAGGAGACTAGACGTGCCTAAACGGAACTATCGCAACCGTAGACGGTCAAAGCGCCGCTCAATCTTTTGTCCAACCCACGGCTGTTATCTCGATAGTGTCAGCCAGAAACACCGACTTTATGCCGATTGCGCCGACCATCTGCAACAGAGAGGCATGAGTCGCAAGCGATCGCTCCTTCTCGTTGCTAACCGCACGACAATCTCCTTGGATGGAGAATGGCTCGAAGCTTTTTGGTGTCCTATGTGTGGCACGACTGCCTGGTATCACGTCTGCAAAACGGGCGATCGCACCTATACCCTAGCTCTAGCACCTCAACCCCTATGGCAGCAGGTAAACGGCGTCATTCAGGCAGCGGGTAATCCTTCTGTTGGAGAATTCACCTATCGCCATGCTCGTCGTCCCGGCAGCCAGCATCTCAAAGATTTTAATGACTTCTAAACCTGCACAGATGGCTTAAAGAGGTCAATTAATCAAACCAGCCAAGCTCAGAATCAGACAGCTTCGGTTTCACGTCTTTGGACTCGGTGTCACGAGCTGATGTAGGTATTTCTTCAGCCAGTCGAGACAACCCAGGACGAGAAAATCGCTGCATTGCTCCCGACTTCCGAGGCGTTGACTGCGGTTGAGCCGTTGAGGATTTTTTTGACGACGGAGCTTGGGACTTTGTTGCAGAATCGACGACAGCGTCAGATGGGGAGGTGCGTCCCGGTAAGTTGAGAGGTTGTCGGGTGCGAAATGGAGTTTTTGCTGGAGGACGAGCAGGTGTTCGGGAAGGCTGGGGCGATCGCCGTGCTTGACTAGATGCACTTGGACTAGCTAATTGCTCAGTGGACATGGGAGGGAGTCCTTCTATTTTTTTGACCGAACGCCTCGGAGCAAGAACAGCAGGGCGAGTCCGGCCAACCACCGATGTCTTTTTGGGTTGTCGCTGAGTCGGTAGAATGCGAGACTCGATGGACTCGTGAGATAGAGACTCGTGGGGTAGAGAACGATCCACAGACGGAGCCGGGACTGATGAAGGCTGCGCAGTTGAATCTGGAGTCGTTGAATCTGGAGACTTTTCAGTTAGCTTGAGAATGTATTGCTTAGCTTCAGCCAGTTCATCCGTCAGCAGTGTGTTTGCTCTCTGAGCATGTCCTAGCTCTAGTTTGAGATGAGAGAGGTTCTTTTCGTTTTGCTTGAGCAGGTTATTTAATTCTGTAATCCGACTTTCTAGCCGTTCTTCATGGTGAAGCGCCTCATGCAGTTCTGCTTTCAGTGCTGCTACCGACGAATCGGATGTAGGGTTGGGTGCTGTAGAAGGTTGAGCTTCGCTCGAAGCGTTTGGCAAGACATTCCATTGATTCTTTTTAGTGTTGAAATCAGATGAAGCTTTCTCTGACTTCTCTTCTTTCCGACTAACAACGAAGGCTTCGACTGCAATAGCTTCTGGCTCAGCCTCTCCTGAATCGATGCCGATGAGATTCGCTTGCTCGTTCACGTTAGTTGCTGAATTCACTTTTGGAGCAATCTCTGTATGGGAAGATTCGAATTCTGGCAGTTTTGAAGCACCAGAGTCATCGAAGTCGTTAGATAAGTTTTCCTGACTGACTTCAGATTCGGCTGCCAATTGTTCATTTTGTGAACTGGTGTTCCTATCCGAGGCGACTTTAATCTCTTCTGCCACTCCTGCCTCGACATCTCCTGCCTGAACATCTACATCATTTTCAGTTTCGACAGAAGCGTCAGGGATTTGGCTTGTATCCAAGTCTACAGATCGCTCTTTCGAAGCATCTTCAGTGTTATCACCTGCGGTGTCTATCGCATGTTCTGCTTCAGAGGTTGATGCAGCTATTGATTCGGCATCGGCTGTCGATTTGGCATCGGCAGAGCCAGTTATCTCTGCATCTGAGTCACTTTCTAAACTGTCAGCGTTTTCGACGGCTGCATCGTTTGTATCTGAGCCGTCAGCAGCCGAGCCATCCGCAGCCAAAATATCTGAGTGATCTGAATCGCTAAGATCTTCGTTTTCAGCGCCTGCTGTTACAATCTCAGGAGCGGGTGTGTCGGGTGTTGATGAACTTTCGACGTCAACGGTGATCGACTTCAAAGTGCCTGTGTGAAGCGAGCTGTCTTTTAAGCGTCTCACCTCAGATACGAAATTCTTACTCATCAAAATCCTCCGTTCTGCTTCAACGCTTACGCTTGCCGATCGAATATCACAGGTAAACCAGACGATAACCTAAGCTAGAATCAAGTCCCACTTGAAATGATTGACTGGGATTGATTAAAAAAGATTGGGTAACTGGCGATCGCCACGCCGATCAATCAATAGTGATTCTTCAAGTCTATCTCTTGTTTCATCGAAAACGCTCAGCAAATCTAGAGACTTGGAAGTATTCATTAAGAAAATGGGTGTTTACAGGCTCGTGAAGACAGTTAAAGTAAAAGAACACGGAATACCGTTCAAGATTCATGGATAACGAACGCATCACCTTACTCTCAGCACGAGAGATCGAAAAAATGCGGCAGGCAGGGCAGCTCGCCGCTCAACTGCTAAAGCACTTGGAACCGATGGTTCAGCCTGGAGTCAGCACGCTCGAACTTGACGCCGAGTCGGAGCGTTGGACAAAGGATCATGGCGCGACCAGTGCTCCTTTGGGATATCACGGCTTCCCTCGCTCGATTTGCACCAGCATCAATGAAGTCGTTTGTCACGGCATTCCTGATGCGAAACAAATCTTAAAAGATGGGGACATCATCAACATTGATGTGACCCCTATTCTGGATGGCTATCATGGCGATACCTCTCGAACTTTCTTCGTGGGCGAGCCCTCTCCACTCGCTCGAAGGCTCGTCGAAGTGACGGAAGAATGCATGATGCGGGGTATTGCAGCGGTGAAACCCGGTGCTCGCATTGGCGATATTGGAGCTGCGATTCAGACTTACGCAGAATCTAATGAGTTTTCGGTGGTGCGAGATTTTGTCGGTCATGGGGTGAGCCGCATTTTCCACACGGCACCTCAAATTCCCCACTACGGAACCGCTGGCAAGGGCAAAAAGCTGCGACCCGGCATGGTGTTCACTATCGAACCCATGATCAATGAAGGTGTTTACGAGGTTGAGGTCTTGGATGACGGTTGGACAGCTGTGACCCAAGATCGAAAGCTATCCGCTCAGTTTGAACACACGATTGCCGTGACGAAAGAAGGGGTCGAGATTTTAACTTTGCATCCTGAATTGGTTCCTGCGTAATCACTGAACGATCTGTGAAGCACTTTGGGATGTGAGGAACAATGACTCTCAACGCAATTCTAAATCCCGTTTTAGAGGGACATGATCTGTCTGAGGCCGATGGCATTTTGCTATTGACCCAAACTGATCCGGTGGCGATCGCCACTATTCAACAAGCGGCTGATGAGTTGCGACGGCAGTTGGTGGGTGACGCTGTTACCTATGTGGTGAACCGCAATATTAATTACACCAATATTTGCGAACAGCACTGTAGCTTCTGTGCATTCCGGCGAGATGAAGGGCAGGACGGAGCATATTGGTTAGACGGAGCGACCATTCTGGACAAAGCCACGGAGGCCGTGCAGCAGGGCGCAACTGAAATTTGTATGCAGGGTGGACTGAATCCAGAAGCGAAGGTGAATGGGCGATCGCTCGATTTCTATCAGCGTTTGATTCGAACCATCAAATCTGAGTTTCCCGATCTGCATCTTCATGCCTTTTCGCCCCAAGAGGTGCAGTTTATTGCACGGGAGGATGGGCTCAGTTATGCGGACGTGATTGTGGCGCTCCAAGGATCAGGCGTAGATTCTCTACCGGGAACTGCGGCAGAAGTTCTCGATGATGCTGTGCGGCAAGTCCTCTGTCCTGAAAAAATTAACACTGCAACCTGGCTAGAAATTGTGGAAACGGCACACCAGCTGGGAATGCCGACTACGAGCACAATGCTTTCGGGTCACATCGAAACGCCCGTGCAACAGATGCAACATCTCGGTCTATTGCGATCGCTCCAGCAGCGTGCGGTAGCGCGTGGCGATCGCGGCATTACAGAATTCATTGTTCTTCCGTTTGTGGGTCAAGAGGCTCCAAAACCTCTGCGGCGGCGGGTGGGTCGCGACCAGCCTGTCCGTCAAGATGCTCTGTTGCTGATGGCTGTGGCGCGTCTGTTTTTAGGACGCTGGGTTGTGAACCATCAGCCGAGCTGGGTAAAGCTGGGGCTAGACGGTGCCACGGAAGCCCTGAGCTGGGGCTGCAACGACATCGGCGGAACTCTGATGGAGGAGCATATTACCAGCATGGCGGGTGCTCAGGGGGGAACCTGCATGACGGTGGCAGATTTGAGGGCGGCGATTGAGTCAATTGGGCGATCGCCCCAGCAGCGAGATACCCTGTATCAGTCTCTTGAGCCATCTTTTACAACAGCGTCAGATGCGTCACGCTCCACGGCAGATTCTGTGATGCTGATTTGAGGATGCGCGTTTGGGGGCTAAAGTTTTGAGAGCTAAAGTTTGCTTTCAGCCAATGACGTAACTGCGATAAAGCCCTTATCTCCACCTCGATTTCTTCGTTCTCCAATCCTGTGCCCTCCCTATGGAAATCGGCTGAAATGTGCCCGACCTCTTCTGAGCGATCTGACCTGCAAATGAATCGGCGATCGCTTCTGATTGCCCTTGGTAGTTTGCTCGTAGCTCAAGGAGTGTCAGGCTGCGGTTCTAGTGGCTCCGCTGCGCTCAACATCGAATTTCTCGATAGTTCGTTGCCGACCTCTCTGCTCAAAGAGTTTCAGCGCAGTCTTTCAGGCCAAACGGTAGACTTTGTACCTGTAGAAACGTTGGCCGCGCTCTACGAACATTTGGTTAACTCTCAAGAAGTCAAGCAAAACAAGTCTTGGATCTCTCCCCTTTGGGAGGGGTTGGGGTTGGAAGGGCCAAGCGTTGAGGCTCCAGTTCATTCTGCTGACTGGCTCACCCTTGGGGATTACTGGTTAGCAGCATCTATTCAAAACAAGCTCATTGAGCCTTTAGACGAAGAAGCATTGCCAGGATGGAATGACTTGCCTGAGACATGGCAGCAACTCGTACGTCGCAATGCTCAAGGTGAATTGAGTGACCAGGGGAAAATTTGGGGTGCGCCCTACCGCTGGGGCAGTTTGGCGATCGCCTATCAAATTGAAGCATTCGAAGAACTAGGGTGGACTCCAACGGACTGGGATGACCTCTGGCGAGATGACCTAGCGAGGCAAATTTCTCTGCTGGATAATCCACGCGCGGTGATTGGCCTGACCCTCAAACGTTTGGGACAGACCTTCAATGAAGAAAATCCTGATGCGGTGGCCGATCTGACTCAAGCTCTGGGAGATCTTCAGGCTCAAGTAAAAACTTACAGCTCTGACGCTTATTTGCAGCCGTTATTGCTAGAGGATACCTGGTTGGCAGTCGGCTGGTCGAGCGATATTCTAGCGCTGCTGCGTCGCGATCCTCGCTATGGAGCCGTGATTCCAGCATCGGGAACTGCGTTGTTTGCTGATGTGTGGGTGCGTCCGGCGATGCCAATGGCTCAATCAAGCGAGGATTCAGAAAATACTCCCGCCACTGAACCCGCATCGGATTCAATTCTGTCGTCTAAGTGGATTGAATTTTGCTGGCAGTCTGACACCGCGCAACGTCTGTCAATTCAAAGCTATGGGGCATCGCCCATGCTAGTTTCGGGCGATCGCTCGAAACTCCCAGACACCCTCCGACTCAATTCGGTTCTGCTACCTGAGCAAGAAACATTGGACAAGAGCGAATTTCTTGCCCCCCTGTCTGAAACGGCGATCGCCCAATATCAAAAGCTTTGGAAGAGTATGCGCTTGGGCGAGTTTGGCTAAAGGTCACCTAGGCGTTGATTGAGTAGGTGGACACAAATAAACACAGGTATATGTAGGTTGTGGTTGAGGGACGAAACCCAACGTCAGAATAGGTTACGCTTTGCTTCTCCATCAATATCTGTCCTAACCTATCTGCACATTGCTGTACAGTCAGTACTTTTAGGACGATCTACTTACTGCATAGACGCGCTTTGGTTCAAGCGAAAAGTGATCCCTCACAGAGAACCTTTGCAGAGGCCACCATCGACAGGCAGCATGACTCCGTTGATATAAGCAGCAGCGGGAGAACAAAGGAAAACGGCAGCATTGGCAAATTCTTCAGGACTGCCCATGCGCTGCAACGGAATATTGTTGGCGATCGCGGCTGTTTCTTCATCAGGTGTTGTGCCGTTTTGCACGGCGCGACTGTTGACCAACTGCTGCACCCGTTCGGTGTAGGTCCACCCTGGCAAAATGCTGTTGACTCGAATGCGATCGCCCGCTAGTTCTTGACTGAGAGTTTTCGTCAGACCCACTACGGCAAGGCGCACAGAATTCGACAACACTAAGTTTTGAATGGGCTGCTTGGTCGATGCGGAGGTAATCGTGAGGATAGCAGCAGCATCCGACCGACGCAAATGCGGTAGCGCTAACTGAATCAGGCGAACCGTACTCAGCAATAGCAAGTTTGATGCTGACTCCCATTGGTCTAAGGTCGTCTTTTCGAAGAGACTCGGAGGCGGCCCTCCAGAATTGGTCACGAGCATGTCAATGCCGCCAAAACGTTGAACGACGCGCTCAATCAACTGTTCCACGTCGTCTGCCTGAGTGACATCGCCCTGCACAGCAAGCACCTCAGCATTGGTTTCGGTCTGAATCTGAGTAGCTGTCTGGTGTACCTCTTCACCCCGAGCGCATATCACGACTTTGGCTCCCTCGCGAGCAAATTGCCGAGCCGTCGCCGCGCCCAATCCTTTACTTGCTGCTATCACCAAAGCAACTCGTCCAGTCAACTGTAAGTCCATGCTTTCCTCTCTTCTCCAAGCGCCCAGATTTCACAATACGCCATAGGTTACGCTTTCACGGCTATGTGGACGCTACATCAAAATCAGCAAGTCTCGGATCGGCAGACCAAGACTCTAGCGGCATCGGGCGCAAGTGGGACTTGAGATATAGAGGATGGGCGGGCTGATTTTGTTGAGTGAGCTTGAGGCAATGGAGACAGGGAAGTAATTGCCGAACTGCGCGATCGCGCCTACGAAACGACCCATGATTACCCCAAGCGGCGATCGCCATCTCTGTGTCTCCGTAGAGTTTTAGTAGCCACTCGTCGGTTTCAATCCCAATGGGTTCAGACGCAGCCTTGAGACGCGAGGGCTGGGTTGCTTTGTAGGCAAAAAGATTCGTCAGGTAGACTCCTCCAAATTCCCATTGATGCGCAAATCCAATGCATCGACGCGCTGTCGGGTCATCTCGCTCGGCATCTGCTGTGGAGGGGTTGAGGCCGATGAACAGTACTGTAGGCAGCGTATCGTCCCAGATGCGCCACAATGCATAACGATAAAGCTGACAAGGAGAGAAAACAGCGCCCAGTTTCATGAATCGTTAAACACTCAGTCTCAACGCAACAGGCTATCTCGAAGACCAAGCATCAATCACACTCAACAGACCTTCAGCACCCAAGCCATTTACGCATTTGACAATTTCTTTATATCCGCTAAATACTCCATTGAGTTGCTTCTTTCGTGAGTCACAAATCAACTTTGCTAACTCTTCAGGTTTAGCCCTCGAAGACCTCAAAGAACGCTTGAGGCGTAATGCCATTTCTTTCTGATCTAGCGAGTTAAACAAGCTCAATGGATCTTTACTCTCGTCTAGGTTGATTTCCTCGAGCTTCTTCAATCGAGCACTGGTTTCACGTTGTTTTACTCCAAACTCCTCTTGCATCTGGGAAAGACGAGTTTCAAAGCTTGAAATCCATGCAGATGTATCACTCGGAGGTTCTTCTTTAGTAGGTTTCGTAAAATCTGTTTGACTCAGTTTTTGAATTTGAGATTCGGCTTTAGATATCACATCATCATCAGCTTTGATAGGGATTACAAATGCCCGAACCATCTCAGCTGCTCTCGCATCTTTTTCTCTGGCTCGGACAGCAGCGTAATATTCAAGGTGTCCTTTAACTACCTGAAACTCATCTATAGAGACTTGTTTGAGAATCAGAGGGCGTAGCAAGCCTCCAGACTCAAGTATCGAGTCAGCTAGATTATTGATACGATCTTCTTCAAATTGCGATCTTAAAGCGTTGGAAGAAATCTCTTTGACATCAACTAGAGAAAATTCAATCATAGAAACTAGCTCACTTTTTTGAGGACTTCTTCAGCTAAAGCTTCAAATTCTGATGCAGATTGTGCGGCAGCGGCGTTTGAGTTTGCGTATTCAAAAATGGATTTTGGATCGGGAACTTCCAAATCGCCCACTAGCAGCGTCTGGTTTAAGCAATGAGATAGAGCTGCACGCTCATAGATAATAGTGTCCATCAATGGAAGACAATAGTGGTTCATAATAGACTCCTGTTGTCGGGGGAAAGTATTTGCAAGAAATTTCGCGTTAGTAGATATTTTTGAAGGAAGTATGCCCATTAGCTTAATAGGCGATCGCCCAAGACTATCTCTAAACTCATCAATTTCTTTGATGAAAGACTGCACACTGACCAATCCCTGATTTGCAAACGGTTTGAGATCGGATGGAATAATTAGATAGTTTGCAGAGATAATCGCTACTTGGGCATAGATATCCCTGGAAGGAGGTGTATCTATAATGACGAAATCATACTTTTTTTCTTCTCTTTTTAATTTTTTAATTAATCGAGTCTGACTAGCTTTGACTTGGTTGAGTTTATACTGGCCTTCAATTAAGCTGATATGAGATGGAATGATACTAAACTCAGGATCATTGAAATAGTCAGACTGACGAGCCACATCTGGAATAAAGTTAAAGTCTCCTGTTTCTAAAACATGAAAAACGTTGTTGTCTCGTAGATTATCATCCTCTTCAAATTGAAACTTAACTAGTCCAGTCGCAAATGTGCTGTTAGCCTGAGAATCTAAATCTATCAGTAATACTTTGTATCCTTTGTTTCTAAGTGCTGCCGCTAGATTAACTGAAACAGTTGTTTTCCCAACACCACCTTTGTTGTGATAAACAGCAATCACTTTCATATCTTGAAAGCTCCTATTTTGATTTTTATCTTCAACTTTTGTACGCAGCTCTTTGCTCTTTAAGCTACTACGACCAACGAGAAGCTTGACTTCCTCAATACGATCATATACGTCCTGCTCTTTCAACTGAAGAGTAGCTTGTATATTTTTACCAGTTCTTTCATAAACTCTCAGCTCCTTACCATTTGTTAAGATTCCATAGTCAACGCGCAAACTAGTTAAGTATTTTTTTAGCTGCGGAATGTGTGAGTCAAGTTTACTTTTGGGGCTCTTAGCTTCTATCACCAAACTCAAAGGGTTGCTTCCATCAAAGGAGAAGGGAAGTACCTGAATAGCAAACGCCAAGAAGTCAAGACGAATGTTACCAAAAGCTACTTCTTGATACCAGCTATTAGGCAAATATCCAAGCTTTGGCAAGAGATAACTTACGATAAATTTGCTTTCTACATCGCGCTCTGATCGATATAAGTCAGGATTAAACTGCAAAGGCTTTGACCCCTACTTATGAAAACACTTATTATTCTTAGGTATCAGGATACCCAAAACGGGGAAAAATTAAGCAGGTAAACGAAGTTTTAGGTAGAATTCGCTCTTTTCCTTGCCTAAAACACAACTTAATTTTAAGCGCAATATTTATTTATGTTAAGATCCTTTGAGGTGGTCAGATTGTGTGATTTTTGTAAATGGTCTTATCTCCTCAGCAACGAAACAAGTTAGATAGTAACAGCGACACCTTCTTCTACGGAATGCCTCGCTTTGTTACCCATGTCGATGAGCAATTCATTCAGCAGCTCACTGATTTATATCGCGAAACTCTCCAACCCCAAAGCCGCGTTCTCGACATGATGAGCAGTTGGGTGTCGCATTTGCCAGACGATATGGAGTTCGCCCACGTCGAAGGACATGGCATGAACGCTGAAGAACTGGCGAAAAATCATCAGCTCGACCATTACTTTGTGCAAAATCTCAACGATAATCCTAAACTTCCCTTGGAAGACGCCTCGTTCGATGCGGTACTCAACGCTGTATCCGTTCAGTATCTACAGCATCCAGAAACGGTCTTTGCAGAAATCTGTCGCGTCTTGAAACCGGGTGGTGTAGCGATTTTCAGTTTCTCGAACCGGATGTTTTACCAAAAGGCGATTCAGGCATGGCGAGAGGGATCTGAGTCCGATCGGGTGAATCTGGTCAAAGCCTATTTTCGGTCTGTGCCCGACTTTGAAGAACCTGAGGCGATCGCCCGCCCTTCAACGATCCCTGCCATTCTGCAAATGATGGGCATTCCCGGTGGCGATCCGTTTTATGCGGTGATGGCTCGCCGCAAACTGTCCTGATCGCGCGCTTTTGAAATTTTTCACTGAGCGAGAGCGTTGGTTCGAGCAAATGGTCTCTCATTGAGCCCTGGATCGATGAAAGCGCTTCACGCCGAAGTCTTGACGAGTATCTGGTCTCCTTCAATTTTTGCCTCAAACGATGGCAAAGGTTCAGTTGCCGGCCCTTCACTGACGCTGCCATCTGGGTTGAACGTTGAGCTGTGGCAGGGACAATCAAACGTGTTCGCATTGCTCCACTTCACGCTGCATCCCTGGTGGGTGCAGACAGAGCTGACCGCCAAAACAGCTTCAGAATTATTGGGATCGCGAATCACTACGACCTGTTCACCCTGGAATGTTTTATCTGAAATCGATCCGGATTCGTCTAGTTCTGCGACCGTTCCAATAGCAGCGAAGCCGTCCTCGCTGGGAGCGTCGGTCGAGGCTGTGTCTTCAGCGTCAGAATCCGCTGCGGTATCACTTGCGGGATCGCTAGGCTGACAGGCAGCGATCGCCACGGGCAGTGAGCTAGCTAACACGCCCAAACCCACCCAGTTGATAAATTCACGTCGTTTCATAGTTACAACCCTCGGAATCACAATAAATGTTCTGCGGGAGTCAGGTCTTGTGTTCAGCGGAACTACCCAAAATGGTGGGCAGCGGCGATCGCTACCTGTCGCAGATCGACTCTAACCACCGCGAAAATGGACAATGCTGATCTAGCTGTACCGAAATCCACTTGACCAAACGGCTACGCAACGGCACTAAACAGCAGAGTAACGCAATCTAAAGATGAGGGCGATAGATGAGGGCGATAGATGAGGGCGATCGCCACAATGCCAAAACTGACTTATACGGTTGTTCCATACAGATTGGTGACAAGCTGACGTCCCGCAGTCTGTAGAAGCGATAGCCTACCTCGCGAGTCTCTTATTCACCGGAAGTTCTCTAACCCGATATTGTATTCACCGGAAGTTCTCTAACCCGATATTGGGATGGAGCTGAAGTTGGACTTAGGGCATTGTCGAAATTCCATTTCACCCTAGACAATAGAGATCGATTCGTTGTTTTTTATGTGGTCAATGGTTTCATGCCGTGGTTTGTCAAGATAGAGAAAGGCATTGTCGATAAAGCTGTGTTTGATCAGCATGTTCCGGCTCATAGGGTTTACGTGCAGCAGCTCATCGAAGCGGGACACGAGGCGATGTCAGGTTACTGGGGCGACTTTGGCGGGGGGATGTTGCTGTTTCGAGCTGACGATTTAGATACAGCACGAACCATTGTGCTTAACGATCCGCTAATCAAATCTGGATGTGTCGATTATGAAATCCATGAATGGTGCATTGTCGTAGAGTGAGATAGGTGACATCACATCACGTTCAGTGCTGAAAGAACGGTCATAAACGAGCAAAGGTCATCGTAGCTGATCTGTTCGTGACCGATTATGTAAAGGTTTAGAGCGAACATGAGCGACAGCAGTAAGGGATACAAAATTGTTTCTGATAACCGCAAAGCTCGGTTTCAGTATGAAATTCTAGATACCTACGAAGCAGGTGTCGAGCTTTTGGGGACAGAAGTGAAGTCGATTCGAGCAGGGCAAGTCAATCTGCGCGATGGGTTTGCATCTGTGCGCGATGGAGAAGTGTGGTTGCAGAATGTTCACATTTCGCCAAGCAAGAATACCAGTCAATTTTTCAACCACGATCCGCGTCGCAACAGAAAACTGTTGCTTCATCGCGACGAGATAGAACGTTTGATTGGAAAAACTGAGCAGAAAGGTCTGACTCTAATTCCCCTGAAGCTTTATCTAAAGCGGGGCTGGGTTAAGGTGACGATTGGCCTCGCCCGAGGTAAGAAGCTGCATGACAAACGAGAAAGCCTCAAGCGGAAGCAACAGAGCCGCGAAGTCGAGCGAGCGCTTAAAAATATGGATTAAAAAATTGATCAAAAAATAAAACGTTACCTCTTCAGATGCGGGCCAAATATATATGTTGTGTGCTTGGTATCGGTGCATACAGCATTCGCGTGTCTAATCTACGACGGTTGAAGTGTCATGAAACACATGGCGATCGCATTCGTGTGAGAGGTAAAGGAATGCGCATCTTGCTCGTTGAAGACGATATCCAGCTTGCGGACTCATTAGCCGATGCTTTAGCGGCTCAGTGTTACACCGTCGATGTTGCCAGAGATGGGGAGACCGGATGGAACCAGGTCTGTGCACTTAGCTATGACTTGACTTTGCTGGATGTTGCGCTGCCTTATTTGGATGGCATTCAGTTTTGTCGCAGACTGCGATCGCGCGGTAGTTCCCTTCCCGTTCTGATGTTGACGGCCAGAGATACGAGTCAAGATAAAGTGGTTGGCTTAGATGCGGGTGCCGATGTCTACATGGTGAAGCCGTTTGATCTGCAAGAATTGTTGGCTCAAATTCGCGCGATGCTGCGACGCGGGGCGATTTCTACCCCAACAACGCTGACCTGGGGACAGTTGCGGCTCAATCCTGAGACTTACGATGTCACCTATGATGGATACCCGATTCGTCTCACTCCAAAAGAGTTCTCTATCTTGGAGCTGTTGATGCAGCACGGACGGCGCGTCTTGAGCCGAGATTTCATCATTGAAACTGTTTGGTCAGCAATGGAGGCTCCCGGAGACGAAGCGGTCAAAGCTCATGTCAAGTCTCTGCGTTACAAGTTAAAGCAGGCGGATTCATCAGGCTATCTCATCGAAACCATTCATGGAGTCGGCTATCGACTGGCTCAAGTCTAATCCCCGACACAACTTTTTTTCCTATACAACAAGCATCCCTGGTATAGTGCTACGCGCTGATATAAAACCAATCGTTGATGGAGAAGCCGCGCGGTGCGCGGCTTCTCCATCAATATCTGTCCTAACCTATCTGCGCATTGCTATATCTCGGTGCTGACTAGAGTTGATGCAAGTCTTGAGGTTCTTGAAGGCTATAGACCAAGAGTTCTTGTTCGCGACCTCTGAGCTTGAGGTTTCCGACGGACTGGCTGGCGTAGCGATCGCCCACATACTCTCGTGTTGTGCGACTGATGAGAACGTGGAATGGGTTGTTCTCAATAATCTTCTTGTTCAAGCCTTGAAGGCGCGAGGCGACATTAACCGTGTCACCGACAACGGAGTAGTTGAATCGACGTGCCCCTCCCAAGTTTCCAGCGACGACCGTTCCGGTGTGAATGCCGATGCCAAACTGAACCGTCGGCAATCCTTCTGCAATAAATTCATGGTTCAAGTGCCGTAGTTCTTCATGCATGGCGAGACTGGCAGCGATCGCACATTGGGCATTGTGGCGATCGGATGCGGCAGAAGGAGACTGATCGGGGTTGCCAAACACAGCCATGATTTCATCGCCAATGTACTTATCGACTCGACCGCCATGTTTGAGAATGCAGGCTGTCATGGTGTCGAAGTAGCGATTGAGCCAGACCATCAGTCGTTCGGGTGGTAGTCCTTCTGAAATGGTGGTGAAGCCTCGAATATCGATAAACAAAATTGTGGCGGTTAGTTCTTCTACATCAGGTAGATCAGACTGACCTTTTGTGAGAACATTTTGTTTGTTTTGCCAAATGTGGCGAGCGGTTTCGGGAGAGACGTAGATTTCAAACAGATTCATCAACTGTTGTTTGTCTAGCTGCTCTCGAATTTGAGTGCTCGTAAATACCAGCATCACCGTTCCGATGGGAGCAGCAACGGGCAACCACCAACTGGCTTGTAGCGCTCCGACTGATCCGACAAACCAGAGGAGAGGCAGCCCGACGAGAACGATGATTCGCCCAACCAAGTTGAGTCGCTGCATGACAATAACCATGCCAATGCCGAGCAGCGCAATGAGGATTCCTTCTGCCCATCGCGGTGGTCGCTGAAGCAGACGATCGTTCAAGATATTATCGATGAGCGCGGCATGTAAAAACACTCCAGACTTTGGCTGATCCCGGTGAAAGGGAATGATCATGGGGTCGAGGCTTTGAGCGGTTGTTCCGATCAAGACAATCTTGTTCTCAAAGGCATGGGTTGGGATCTGTTGATCGAGCACACAAGCGAAGGAATAGACCCGCAATTTTCCTGACTCGATGTTGGATTCGCAGGAGGAAGAGGAAGCCGCAATGGAATTGATAGGAGCAGGCCAGTTGACCCATGCGTCCTGCTGTCTGAGAGAAACTTGTGGCTGGAGAGTCGTGGCTAGAGGTTCGACAAAACTAGACGGTCGGTCGGGAACGGCTTCGCCAGCAGTCAAAGCTAAGCTCTCTTGATAAACTTGAAGAGTGGCGATCGCCAACGAGGGCACTAAGCTGCCATCAACTAAATTTTCTTGATAAAGATCAATTTTACGAATTGTTCCATCAGAGTCAGGCACAGCATGGACATGACCGATTGCCGCAGAATTATGGGCTAGCTCTGGAACAAGCTCCATGCTACTGTCGCCGAGTCCGTCTGCGATCGCCAACACCACATTCCAACTGTCTGCGATCGCCAACGAAAGTTCTTCATCATCTGGGCTGGATTCTGAGAAAAGAACATCAAAACTTACCGCAGCAGGCAGAGAGAAGCTCAGTGTTTGCAGCAGTTCAGCATAATACGAGCGAGGCAAAGGAAACTGATCAAGGGTTTCTAATGTGGCATCATCAATGGCAATCACAGCTAGGCGATCGTCCCAGCCTTCGTTAGGCAGCACAGCCTGCCTGCTCTGATAGAGCATTTTGTAGGCCATGTTTTCAAACGGTTGCCATTTGCCCCAGTGCCAAAGCCCTAACGCAATGAGAATTGCTACACATTCCCAAATCGGGAGATAGCGCTTCCGGCGTCGCGCTTTGGACGCTGATGGCAACTCAGATTCCGACTGCTTTGGCGCGAGCCGAGGCGGTGTGAGAAGAGGAAACATGTCAGACACCGAGTTTGTTGATGGCTCCCATCAGGAGTTTGGGAGAGTGAATGGCGAACAGGTAGAAGGTCTGAAAAAGCGCCAAGGGGCGTTGGCTTGCCTGGGCGTAGCCCGTATCGCCTCACAACCATAAGCCTATTAAAACGCAGGTATGTTGATAATGTGACTTCGCTGACTTCCAAGAGGATTGCGTACTGTCAACGTTAATATACGACCCGCAGCATATTCGTTAGACCGAACTCGCACCCTGGTGACAAATTCTCCATCCTGATTTGTTGTGAGTGACTCGCCGTTCAACAGCACCGTATTGAGCGGGTCAACCTGCCCCCTGATGAGAAGTCGGTTGCTGGTACGCTGAACACGATTGAGATCAAGAGACAAAGCTCGGTCGATTGGACGGGGGGGAAGCGGCGGCTCTCCTGGTACGATGCTGGTTCCAAAACCCGGATTGACCATGACATCGACTCCTTGAGCACTGGCCTCTACGGCTCCACTAACCGTAGCGATTCCCGTTTTGCCCGTCGGTTCGACACTCACGCCAAAATCTGTCCCCCGGACGGCAGCGACACCTGAAGGAGTCTCGATTTCGAGGCGGGAGCCTGGATTGTTAAAACGACGCCCCTGAAGCCGAGCCTGTCCTCGATCGACGGTCAGTAGCGTCACTCGCCCTCCGTTTTGCAGGGTATTCATCTCGCGGACTCGGAGGCTGGTATTTTCAGCAACCCGTACGACGCCAATGTCGGTATCCAAGGCGAGGGTTGAGCCGGAACGAGCGGCGGTGCTGATGCCCTGAGCGGGACGCTGGAGGCGATCGCCCACTCGTGCAGAACGGCGCTGACCACCTGCAACATAGGTGACGCTTCCTCGAATCTGTTGCACTTCGAGCCAGCGGTTTTGTCCTGGAATCGATAGGGTTTGGGAGGTTGCCGCGAAGGTTCCCATGAAGAACAGGCTGGTGGCGATCGCTCCTCCGATTAGCCCTCGGCGTGAACGGTTTGGCAAAGAGATGCGTGATGAGTCACGACGCTTTAGTGGCGATCGGGGGGAAGAAGGAAAGGAAAGATTTCGGATGTTCATGAACAAATGATGAATGGCAGATGTTGGATGTCAGTCAGATATGGTGAATATACTGGTTTCAGCAGTTAAGTCAGGCCATTTTTACACGCCTAAGTTTAGAGTTCGATGCACACCACAGAGCCATCACTAGCTTACTCATTGAGGAATGCTGGTCACCATCCCTATTTCACCCCTGCTATAGAAAATTTACGCGAAATTGCTGACCTTTAAGAAAACTTTTTCCTAAATTGTATGTTTGTAAAGTTTTGTATGGCAACGCGCAGATAGGTTAGGACAGATATTGATGGAGAAGCCGCGCACCGCGCGGCTTC
>CAKZMO010000420.1 GCA_937128595.1 uncultured cyanobacterium
CGCGCGGCTTCTCCATCAATATCTGTCCTAACCTATCTGCGCATTGCTATAGATAAAGGAAATATAGAGTCTGTAAAATTGTAAGGCTAAGATGTGAAGCTTTGCGCTGGAAGTTGTGTATTGAGAGTGACGCAAAAACGTGGTCAAAATTGCAGTTGTGGGAGGAGGAGCCGCAGGTTTTTTTGGGGCGATCGCCTGTGCTGAGGCTTTTCCTAAGGCACAAGTGAGGTTATTTGAAGCGGGGCGCAAACCGCTAGCAAAAGTTTTGATTTCGGGTGGGGGGCGCTGTAATGTCACCCATTCCTGTTTTGATCCAGTGCAACTGGTGCAACACTATCCTCGGGGAGGGCGATCGCTGCGTGGAGCCTTCAGTCGCTTTCAACCCACGGATACGGTGCAGTGGTTTCAGCAGAGAGGTATTGCTCTCAAAACAGAATCGGATGGCCGCATGTTTCCTGTTACGGATGATTCGGCCACGATCGCCAATGGACTGATGAAGGCTCTTCAATCTGCTGGAGGAGAACTCTGCACAGATGCCCGGATTACAGCTATAAACCGCACAGATTCTGAGACAGATTCGAAGTTTGAGATTCATCTTAAGCGCCAGCCGCCGTGGCAGTGCGATCGCTTACTGTTGGCAACGGGGAGTCATCCCACGGGGTATGCGCTGGCACGGAAGTTTGGGCATACCATCGCGTCTCCGGTTCCGTCTTTGTTTACGTTTAATGTGCCAGATTCGGATCTGCGGCAGTTGGCAGGAGTCGCTGTAGATCGGGCAGAAGTACAGATTCTCCCCCCTTTGGATTCTTCAGAGAAGTCACAGCCGAACTCTAAACAAGCTAAGCTTTCCACTAGCAAAGCTAAGGCCAAAGCGCTTAAAAACGCTCTGAAACAAACTGGCCCAGTTTTGATGACTCATTGGGGAGTCAGTGGGCCTGCGGTGCTAAAGCTGTCCGCTTGGGGGGCGCGATTTCTCTATGACTATGGCTATCGAGCGAGCCTGCGAATCAATTGGTGTCCTGATCAGTCGTCGGAGCAGGTTCGTGCTCAGATCCTGCAAATGAAAGATTCGTCTCCAAAGCGGGCGATCGCCTCTTCTACTCTATTTTCGTTGCCCCGGCGACTGTGGCGCTACTTGGTGGAACGGGCAGGTATTCGAGTTGCAGACGATGGTGGCGATCGATGGGCACATTTGTCAAAACAGCAGCTTCACCGATTGGTGCTAGAGCTGACCCAGGCAGAATGGGCGATCGCCGGAAAAGGGGCTTTCAAAGACGAGTTCGTCACCTGTGGTGGAGTTTCGCTGAAAGAGGTGAATTTCAAGACCATGGAAAGTCGTCTGTGTCCTGGACTCTACTTCGCAGGAGAAATTCTAGATATTGACGGGGTCACGGGAGGGTTTAACTTCCAAAACGCTTGGACAACAGGTTGGATTGCAGGCAATTCGATGGGGCAGTGAGGCGTTTGAGCCAAGCCGAATCTTTGGGCTGAAACTGCAGTTGAAAATTTTCGGAAGGTTTTTCAACCCAAATTCTTGCCAGCCCCTTTAAAGGTGTATTTGGGTTCAGACTCAATATGCCCTACTCCGCTTCTCCCGCTGCTCACCTATACTGATAAATCGTGATGCCGAATCAATGGCAGAGAACATGAGTTGGAATCACCTAATTCTCAAGTTTGAACTGCCACTATTAATAACGCCCTAGTTTCCTTCTTAACCATGCTTAGAGCCGGAATTGTTGGACTCCCTAACGTTGGAAAATCGACGCTTTTCAATGCAGTCGTTGCGAATGCCAAAGCCAATGCAGCGAACTTTCCCTTTTGTACCATCGAACCCAATGTCGGTGTGGTGGCAGTTCCAGACGAGCGACTCAACGTTTTGGCCGAAATTTCTGAATCAGATCAAACCGTGCCTGCTCGGGTCGAATTTGTCGATATCGCTGGATTAGTCAAAGGGGCAAGTCAAGGAGAAGGCTTGGGTAACCAGTTTCTTGCAAATATTCGAGAAGTGGATGCCATTGTTCATGTTGTGCGCTGTTTTGAAAACGACGATATTATTCATGTCTCTGGCTCCATCGACCCGGCTCGCGATATTGAGGTGATTAATCTGGAACTGGCGCTCTCCGATTTAGCTCAGCTCGAACGCCGTATGGATCGAGTGCGAAAGCAAGCAAAGTCTAGCAAAGATGCCCAAGCTGAATTAGCGATATTAGAAAAGCTGCTGCCTGTGCTAAATGAGGGGCGATCGGCACGACAAGTTGACTTTGACGAAGAAGAAGAGGAGATTATCAAACCGCTGGGTCTGCTCACCCGGAAACCTATTATTTACGCCGCTAATGTCTCTGAAGATGACCTTGCGAGCGGCAACGACTGGGTTGAACAGGTGCGGGCGATCGCCATCCAAGACAGTGCTCAGGTCGTGATTGTCTCCGCCCAGGTTGAGGCTGAACTCGTCGAATTACCAGAAGAAGAGCGAGCTGATTTTCTCGAATCTTTGGGAGTCCAAGAGGGCGGTCTAAAGACTCTGATTCGAGCGACCTATGAGCTATTAGGACTGCGCACCTATTTCACAACAGGCCCCAAAGAGACGCGAGCTTGGACAATTCATATGGGCATGGTTGCTCCCCAAGCCGCCGGAGTCATTCACTCTGATTTTGAACGCGGCTTTATTCGAGCTGAAACGATTGCTTACGACGATTTAGTTTCTTTCGGTTCGATGAATGCTGCCAAAGAAAAGGGGCTTCTGCGCAGTGAGGGCAAGGACTATGTTGTCCAGGAAGGTGATGTGATGCTGTTTCGCTTCAACGTTTAGCGTTATGCAACAAGCGATGCTCTGGGAGAGATGAGAATCGCCCAAAACGCAAAGGAGGCAAACGTCGTTTGCCTCCTTTTTCGTATGAAGTTGAGAAAACTAGCCTGACCTTAGGCTGCGCTCGCCTCTTCGATGACCCGATCAATTAAGCCGTAGTCGCGAGCCTCTTCTGCAGACATGAAATAGTCGCGATCGGTGTCTTTCTCGATCTGCTCGATAGTCTTACCTGTGTGGTCAGCCATCAATTGATTCAGCTCTTTCTTGACTCGCAAAATTTGGCGAGCTTCGATTTCGATATCTGTCGCTTGCCTGCGACCTACACCGCCCAAAGGCTGGTGAATCATGATACGGGCGTGAGGCAAGGCAAGACGTTTACCTTTCGTCCCTGCAGTCAGCAAAAATGCTCCCATCGAAGCGGCCAACCCGACACAGATGGTCACGACTTCTGATTTGATGTGCTGCATGGTGTCATAGATCGCCATGCCAGCTGTCACAGAGCCTCCGGGAGAGTTGATGTAAACGTAAATTGGTTTGCCCGGGTCTTCGGAATCTAGGTACAGCATGTAGGCCACGATCGCATTAGCCATGGCATCATCTACTTCTTCAGCTAAGAAAATGATGCGCTCTCTAAAGAGCCGCTCATAAATGCTGATCCACTGTTCGTAGGGGCTACCTGGGAGACGGTAAGGAACACTTGGAACACCAATAGGCATAGGACTATCCGTTGAAAACGTAAGAACAATAGAAGAATAAATGTCAGTTCAGTACGAGTTGATCTTGTTAAACTGACGCTGCTGTAACTTGTGTTAGAGCTTTCGAACTTTCTAACACTTTGTCGATCAGCCCATACTCTTGGGCTTCATAGGGATTCATGTAAAGAGTTCGCGCCATATCTCGACCCAGCTTTTCCACAGATTGGCCTGTGTTTTCAGCGAGAATCTCTGTTACGGAACCACGCTTGCCGATCACTTCTTTCGCATTGATTTCAATGTCCGTGGCTTGGCCTTGAGTTCCAGAGATGGGATGGCTGAGGGAAATCATCGCGTGAGGCAAGCTAGCTCTTTTGCCCTTTGCACCAGAAGACAGCAGCAAGGCTGCAGCTCCGACGGCTTGTCCCATACAAATTGTCACAATCTCTGATTTGATATGTTGCATGGTGTCGTAGATAGCTAACACCGCGATGATTGAGGACATGCCAGACATGACGGAACCCATACCAGCACTAACCGGATCACCCAAAGAGTTGATGTAAAGGTAGATCGGTTTGCCTGGATCGTCAGAATCCAGGTACAGCATAGACGAAATGATTGAGTTGGCAAGCCCTTCCGTGATGGGACGATTGATAAAAATAATCCGCTCAAGGCTCATGCGGGTATAGATGTTAACCCACTGCCATTGTGGGCTACCAGGAATGTTATATGGAACGCGTAAGACACCATCAGTAGCCATATGAAACCATCCAAAATCTCGTAGCTGGTATAGAGAACTTCAAGTCAACTTTGGTTAAGTGCTTGGCTTATTTGCCCAGTTTCAGCCTGATATCGAGCTAGGTGTTTAGTCAAAGCATCTGAATTAAAGAATTTGCTCAGAAAAAGAACGGTTTCCAAGCGTAATCTTTAAGTCGTAGCTTTGAGAGAATGGCACGGATGCATGATGTGCATAAGCTCGAACAAACTTAAATCAGTTGAATCTGCAAGCATTACGTGAATCTGCAAGCATTACGACAATGCTGCTGGAATCGGTTGTGGGAGATCTTTTGCACTTTCAAGAACTCGGTCGATGATCCCATACTCTTTTGCTTCTGCCGGAGTCATGTAGAACATGCGATCGGTATCTTTTTCTAGTTTCTCTGAAGTCTGTTCTGTGCTTTTTGACAGAATGTCGAACATAGCTCTCCGGTTATCCAAGACTTCCTTCGCACGAATCTGGATATCGGTTGCTTGACCTCGCGCACCACTGCGGGGCTGGTTGAGAACAATGGTGGCATGGGGAAGGCTGGCGCGAAAGCCCTTGCTGCCAGCTGCCAAAATCATGGTCGCAGTTCCCATGGCTTGGCCGAGGCAAATCGTGTGAACAGGGGGCTTGATATAGTTTAGGGTGTCACAGATTGCAAAAGCTTCCGTTTCGAATCCGACGGCGTCTCCGGTATACCAGGAGGTGCCTGTGGAGTTGATATAGAAATAGATAGGTTTTTCAGGGTTATCAAATTGAAGGTAGAGAAGTTGCGCGATGATCAGCTTGGTGACATCGACACCCATCTGCCGCTTAGCGTCGTCTGACGAAAATAAAGGCAGACCCAAATAAACGATTCTTTCTTTCAATAGAAGAGAAGGAAGATCTGGTGGTGGGGTGCGATAGTAGGTATCGCCACCGTAGTAGGGAGATTGGACAGCCTTAATCGGTGAATTCATAACCTTTAAATTGACGCCTAACGCTGGACTGGACACGTTTGAACTTTCGTTTTTCCATAGTAGCGTGATGCTGAACTCGGTGCTGCGTCTTGGTCTAAGAATAGGGGCGAAGAAGGAGGGTTTCCCGTACCTTGAGCTTCCCCGTAATTGTTGAGGTGTGGCTGTAGAGAAGACTAAGGGCATCGGGACGGCGTTCGGCTATTTCCTGATAAAAGCGATCGCCTTCTGCCTATCGTATCTTCCTCTAACGGGTTCGCTAATGAGCGACGGTTGTGAAATTCATCGGTATGGTTGTAAGTAGTCTTATTTGTGTTGTTGGGTTAGGAGTTCAGTGTGATGAAAGTAGGTCTTCAGGCTGCCTTGAACGATGCCAATCTTGGTGCGTCTCAGCCCAATAGCCAACGACAGCTGGCGATTTCCCTATCGGCGATCGCCAACTCTGAGAGACGCTCCGCGCCGTTAAATTTGTGTCTGATTTTGGATCACAGCGGTTCCATGAACGGTAGGCCGATGGAAACGGTAAAGCAGGCCGCTTTGCAAATTATCGATAGCTTGTCTCCTGGCGATCGCCTTTCTCTAGTGGCATTTGACCACAAAGCGAAAGTGATTGTCCCCAATCAGCAAATTGATAACCCAGCCAACATTAAGGTTGAAGTCAATAAGCTACGGGCTAGCGGTGGTACCGCTATCGATGAAGGTATGAAGCTAGGCATCGAAGAACTGGCAAAAGGCAAAGAAAACGCGATTTCTCAGGCATTCTTGCTCACCGATGGAGAAAATGAGCATGGTGACAACGACCGCTGTCTCAAGCTTGCAGAAGTAGCGGCGAGCTATAACCTAACGCTGAATACCTTGGGGTTTGGCGATCACTGGAATCAAGATATTCTCGAACAAATTGCAGACGGTGGTGGCGGCACGTTGTCTTACATTCGCAGACCGGAGGAAGCGGTGAGCGAGTTTGGCCGATTGTTTGAGCGAGTGCAGTCGATTGGTTTGACCAATGCGTACTTGATCATGGACTTTGTTCCTATGGTGCGACTCGCCGAACTGAAACCTGTGGCTCAAGTCGTGCCTGACACGATTGAATTGTCGGTGATGCAGGAAGGCTCTCAGTACCTAGTGCGGTTGGGTGACTTGATGATCGATGCGCCCCGTGTTGTCTTGGCTAATCTCTACATCGGTCAAATGCCAGAAGGAAAACAGGCGATCGCCCAACTCCAGGTACGCTACGACAGCCCTGCCACCCAAGAAGAAAACTTGTTCTCAGAAAATATTGCAGTCGAAGCGACTGTGATGCAGGCGTATCAAGCTGAGCCTAACTCCCATGTGCAGCAGCACGTAATGGCGCTAGCAAAATACCGTCAGACCCAGATTGCTGAAACGAAGCTTAAGGATGGCGATCGCCAAGGAGCCGCCACCATGCTTCAACATGCTGCGAAAACGGCGCTGCAAATGGGAGATAAAAATGCGGCGACCGTGCTGCAAAGTTCTGCGACTCAGCTTCAGTCTGGTGGTGAGCTGTCGGAAGCCGATCGCAAGAAAACCCGTATTGTCTCAAAAACGATTTTGCAGGACAACATCAATTCCTAGAGTCTCGATTGGGGCTTGTTTGAAATTCTTTATATATCCCGACATATCCCGATTTTTAAGAGGGCGCTCAGCCAAGCGCCCTTTCGGGATTGATCCATAGAACCGCCACCCGCAGGACTAATCTTATCGACGCTGGAGCATGACGAGCGATCGCGATTCCACCATGGCTGAGGCGTGTCCCTGATAGACCGCACCATCTTCCACAAAATTCGGTTGGGTCGTATCCATAATCACAACCCACTCTCGCTGACTAAGACCTTCTGGAATCATGAATTCAACAGGTTCGTGATGGGCATTGAAAAACATTAGAAAGCTGTCGTCCATCAGACGCTCTCCGTGCTGCCCTTTTGCGGGAATCTCTTCACCATTGATAAAAACAGTGATTTCTTTGCTAGTCCCGTCGTGCCACTGTTCCTCAGAGACTTCTTCGCCATCGGGTGTGTACCACCCTAAATCACTGACCTGAGAACCGTGAATAGCCTGTCCCTGAAACCACTTTCGACGGCGGAAAACTGGATGCTGACGCCGAAAATAGATTAGACGGCGGGTAAAGTCGAGCAAAGCCTTACCGTCTTTCGATAAATCCCAGTCTAACCAAGACAAATGATTGTCCTGACAGTAAACATTGTTGTTGCCTTTTTGAGTGCGTCCCATCTCGTCGCCGCTGACCATCATAGGAACTCCTTGAGATAGGAAGAGGGTCGCTAAAAAATTGCGACGCTGACGCTGACGTAACTCTAGAATCTCTGGGTCGTCAGTTGCTCCTTCTTCTCCACAGTTCCAAGAGCGGTTGTAGCTCTCGCCGTCGCGATTTTCCTCTCCATTGGCCTCATTATGTTTTTCGTTATAGCTCACCAGATCGTTGAGAGTGAATCCATCGTGAGCCGTGACGAAGTTGATGCTAGCGCTGGGGCGGCGTCCATTGAGCTCATACAGGTCGGAACTTCCCGTCAGGCGGTAGGCAAACTCCGCTAAGTTGCCATCCAGACCTCGCCAATAGTCGCGCACGGTGTCGCGGTATTTGCCGTTCCACTCTGACCAAAGTAGGGGAAATTTGCCGACCTGATAGCCACCATCAGCGATATCCCACGGCTCAGCAATCAGCTTTACGCTAGACAACACCGGATCTTGGTGAATGATGTCGAAAAATGCCGCCAAACTATCGACTTCGTAGAGTTCCCGTGCAAGTGCTGAGGCTAGGTCGAACCGGAACCCATCAACGTGCATTTCGGTGACCCAGTAGCGAAGGCTATCCATGATCAGCTTGAGCACTTGAGGATGGCTGACATTGAGGGAGTTGCCGCAGCCTGTGAAATCCATGTAGTAGCGAGGATCATCTTCTACGAGGCGGTAGTAGGTGGGGTTGTCGATGCCCCGGAGAGACAAGGTTGGGCCGAGATGGTTGCCTTCGCCCGTATGGTTGTAGACAACATCGAGGATGACCTCAATGCCGCCAGCATGAAGGGCTTTCACCATTGATTTAAATTCCCGAACCTGAGCCTCAGGATTGTGGGTGGCGCAGTAGTTGAAATAAGGGGCGAAATAGCAAATAGAGTCGTATCCCCAATAGTTTGTCAGCCCTGCTTTCACCAAATGTCCAGGATAGGTGAGGAAGTGGTGGACGGGCATGAGTTCGACAGCAGTGATACCCAGAGATTGAAGATAGGCGATCGCCGCAGGATTGCCGAGCCCCGCAAAAGTGCCACGAAGTTCTTGGGGAACATGGGGATGAAGCTGGGTAAAGCCCTTGACATGCATTTCGTAGATGATGGTGTCATGTTCAGGCGTACATAGCAATGTATCGCCCTCCCAGTCAAAGGTGCTGTCTACAACTACAGCTTTGGGAATGAGATGAGCATCGTCGGTGTCTTCCTCCACTAGGTCGAGCTTTTCACCATCTAAGGGATAGCCAAAAATCTCTTCGCTATACAGGACAATGCCGTCTATTGCTTTTGCATAGGGATCAATCAACAGCTTGTGAGGATTGAAGCGCAGTCCCTCCTCGGGCTGATAAGGCCCATAGACTCGAAAGCCGTAGCGCTGACCAGGCGCAATGCCTGGTAGATAGCCGTGCCAAACGTAGTTGCTGACTTCTTCGAGACGAACTCGCGTTTCAAGATGCTCGGAGTCAAAAAGGCAAAGCTCCACTTGAGTTGCATTTTCGCTGTAGATAGCAAAGTTGGTGCCTTTGCCATCCCACGTTGCACCAAGAGGAAACGGATCGCCAGGCCACACTGGAACGTACATACGAAAAAGTCCTGCTGTGTTTAGATGTTCAACGCCATAACAAGGGTAACGTAGCAATTCTCTATGTCGAACGAAAGGGGGCTGATGGTGCGATCGCCCTACGTTCGAAATCGCCGAAATCGGTTGCCGACAGGAGAAGTTTTGCGCTGGGGAGGATAGTCGCTCTCGTCATAGATTTCGCCAACTAGTTCTTCAAGAATGTCTTCTAGCGTGATCAAACCTACGGTGCCGCCATATTCATCGACTACGATGGCTAAATGCAGCCGCTGCTGCAACATTTCCTTGAGCAAGCTTGCCACACGCTTCGTTTCGGGCACGTATACAGGAGGATCAAGCGCTCGTCGCACTGAGCCGTTGGTCTGTCCTTCTTGTCGGAGAATCTGCAACTCTTTGAGGGCCCGTTTGAGATGAACAACCCCTACAATTCGGTCTTTCGAATCCTCTTGCACAGGGATACGAGAAAATCCTGTATCGAGGCAAAGCTGCACTAAGTCGTTGAGGCTGGCTTCGTGACTGATTGTTTGCATGGCGATGCGCGACTTCAAGACATCGTGAGCCTTGAGGTTGTCGAGCATTAGGGTTTTGTTGAGCAGTTGGTGCTTGATCAGGTCAAGTTGTCCCTTGCCTCCCAACACCTCGATCATCAGCTGAAGATCTTTAATCGACTCTTCTTCTGGCACGTTGCTACTGCTAAACATGCGGATGGCTGTTTGGGCAATCATCTCCATAAATTTTGTGATTCCCAGCCAGGTCAGCACGCGTGAACAGGCATAGATAGGTCTCACCGTCAGCCGAAAGACCGACATCACGTTGCTGATGGCTAGGGATTTTGGAGTAATTTCGCCAAAGATCAAAAGTAGAAACGTGGCAACGGCAGTGGCGATTCCCACCGATGCGCTGCCCAACCACAGAGCAAAGAGATTGCTCGTTAGGATGGCTAAAAAATTGTTGACCAGGTTGTTGCCGATGAGTAGCGTCGTGATGAAGCGGGTGCGCTGGGTGAGGACGAGAGAAAAGATATTGCCGGGATCACCTTGCTCTTTGATGAGTGCCCGCAGCCTCAAATTGTCAAGAGCGGTGATTGCTGTTTCTGACCCCGAAAAAAAGGCAGACAGCACCAGCATCGCAACTAGCATTGACAGGTCAATCCAGATGTTGCCCAGCACTGGAGCCGCTTGAGTAGTGGAGAGGACAAACAACGGTGCAGATAATCCCATCTCATTGTGGACAATCACAGGCATATACCCAAAGGACAATCCCGGATTTGACAATACCGGATCTGGCGATAGTGCTGTCCAGAGTATCGAACTATTAGCCATTGTGGGGTTCGCTGAATTGCAAAAAGAGCAGTCGAGGCAACTCGATCTTCAGCTCACCAACCAACAATTTGCGACCGAACAACGATTGCACGGATTGCACGATTGCATGATTGCACGATTGAAAAACTGAAAGGTAGAGAATTCAGAGACGGTGCTGATCAATGAAGTCTTTGATAACGTATGCGATCGCCCCATCCAACGGCCTATGAGGTATGGCATTAGACGGTGAGACTGACTGACGTTGGGGTTGAGGTTTTGCTGCTTTGGACTGTGCTAACTTCATCGGGGATGGCTGAATAGAATGCTCTCTCGAACTTTCTCGGGGTGCAAATGTCTGAGTGAACTGGTGCCTAATGTCATCGGTGGACTCCATCACTTCTGAAACTGGACCCCGCTGATGTGCGACCAAATCGGGCCGCACAGACTGGAGCCACGGCTCAGTCTTGCTTGTCTCACCGGGAATCGTGGTAATCGAGGCGTGGGCTGCTTTTGCGTAGGATTGGACAAGGGCGATCGCCCTTGAATCGTCTTGTTCACCCTGCACGAGCTCTAACGGACAGGTCAATGCAGATAGGCGATCGTCCAACAATTCTGCTTCTATCTCGGTACGTCGCCGCCGGAATAGAAGTTGACAGGCTTCAGGTGCTAATCGCAAATAACGGCGATGACGCAAGGCAGTTTGCAGTGATTCTCCTTTTCCAAACAGCTTGGCGAGGGAATAGAGCGATCGCAGTGTCCATCCCACCAGCGGAATGCGGCTTGCTAACAGACCATAGCCCCGCCATCGATTCGCCATCTCCGGAGAATTGGCTGATGCATCAATGCCTTCAGGTGCAAGAAGCACTAAGCCTTTAATCTGATCGGGATACTCCAACGCGTAGGTTGCCGCCACCCAGGCACCTAGACTCTGACCCACCAAGATGCACTCGTTGACTCTCAAAAAGGCTAAGAATTCAGCAAGTCCCTTGACCTGTGTCGCGACTGAACTGGTGGGCTGAGGTTGTCCAGACTCTCCGAATCCTAGCAAATCGGGGATTAGGCAGTGATGATGAGGGCTGAGTAGCGGTATCACGTTGTTCCACTGTTCTCCTGTCCACCAAGAGCCGTGTAAAAACACTAGGGTTTGTCCCTGACCGATTTCTCTCCAAAAGAGTTGTCCTTGGGAGAGTCGAATGCGGGAGTTGCTGACGGGTAGATTCATCCTGAGTTGAGGAAAGATGGGAAACGGGAGCAAATGCTGGGTTGAGCAAACAGAGCAAAAACAAAGAGGCGCGATCGCCCAATTCAGCGTATAAAGCTTCTAAGCAATCAGTGATTTGACATTTTCACGGCAAAGATGGGTGGAATTAGTCACGCTCATCCGTTCTTTCACCTACCACCGTTCCGGAGTCGCGCCAACAGAAGCGTTTAGAACATCTGTTGGGTAAAGCAATGCCTAAGCGATTGTGGTGAGACCGTCCAGATAGTTCTTCAATTGTTGACTGTGATCGTGAGACAGATTATCGATATCAATTTCAGAAGGGTAGAAGGCTTCGACGTCCCGAATTTCTAACGTATCTTGAATGTCCAGATCGCCGTCTACTTCAGCTTCAACCACGATGCAAATGGAGTGAAACCGGGGATCTCGATCGGGGGCAGAATAAACCCCAACCAATCGCTTGATGGTTTTGACTTCTAGCCCGGTCTCTTCCATCAGTTCTCGCTTAACGGTTGTCTCAATGTCTTCTCTCCAGTTCACCATGCCGCCCGGAACTCCCCATTGACCTGTATCGCGCCGCCGAATCAAAACAATGCGGCCGTCGGACAACACGGGAATAATGCTGGTTCCGGTGACGGGATGGTGCAAAACAAGTCCGATGGCAGACTGCAAAAAATGCCACAACTGACCCATATAAACCTAATTGATAACAACGTCTGTTTTGTTTCCAAAAAATATGCAACCTGAGGGCAACTTAACTCTTTTTTTGTCGTCGAGAGGTTTTCCTGAGAGGGCAAGTTCAGAGTCCTAGAACTGAGGCGGTGGATGCTGCCCCTAGATTTGCTTGTAAAACCAGAGGCGATCGCCTCTGTAGAATTCTTTTCAACACATTTTGCAGAGATGTTCTGTCGCAGTCTCAAAACCTTCGAAAATCATATCCCATAACGTTTCTCAGCTACGAATTGGGAGTAAATTAGTCAGGCAACTCCGCCAGATCGTCAAGCACCTGATCGGCATGGGCTTCGGGTTTGACCTTTTTGTAAACTTTTTCGATTGTGCCGTCAGGGCCAATGATAAAGGTAGTGCGGCGAATTCCCATATATTCTTTGCCCATAAATTTCTTTAGGCCATAACTGTCATAGCTCGTCGCCATGCTCCCATCGGTATCGGTCAGCAGGGGGAAGGGAAGATTGTGCTTGGCCGTAAACTTGGTATGAGATTTGGCATCGTCTGTGCTAACCCCAAGGACGGCTACGCTTTGATTTTGGTAGTTAACGTAGGCATCTCGGAAGCTACAGGCTTCTTTGGTGCAGCCAGGAGTGTTGTCGCGCGGATAGAAGTAGAGCACGACACGCTGACCTCGAAAATCTGACAAGTTTACGACATTGCCATTGCCGTCAGGCAAACTGAACGCTGGAGCCTGATCACCAGGTTGTAGTGCCATAAAAACAAGTTCTCCTTGTGGGTAGCGCGAAGAGTACAGGGGATGACAGGGATGCATCCGCCAGCACTATTCACGATGATAGAGCCGGATTGAATTTAGGGACTTTGTTGCGAAATGTTAAGCTTTTATGAGGCGGTATGACCCAGATTGCTTGGGAATAAGCCCATTCAGTGGCATGATATTGAATTAGATTTATGAGATTTAATTTCTGATCCTAGACCCTCGGTTTGGTCGTTGGAGAAGAATAGTTTTAAGGGGGCTTGGCTGACCTTTCAACTGAGTTCAGGTTGCAGGGGTGAGCTGTTGGTCACTGAGCCGTGTCAAGGAGAACCATGCTGAAACGATATTTTTTGCTTGTTGCGATCGCCATCTTTTTTGCCTTTCAGTCTTTTGTCGGATCCGCAAGTGCTGTTGAACTGAATGAATCTGTGCGGACTGTGCCCCTTAACGAGGAGGGTGACACGATCGTATTAAGTATTGAGCAGGTCGCTGCGGGTAAGCGATTGTTCAACGATACCTGTGCGACTTGTCACTTAAGCGGCGGTTCACGCACCAATCCCAACGTTGACTTGAGTCCTGAGTCGCTCGCTGGGGCATTTCCTTCCCGCAACAATATTGAAGCTTTGGTGGACTTTATGAAAAACCCCACAACCTATGATGGGGAAACAGATATTTCTGAAGTTCATCCGGCGACTAAGAGTGCTGACATCTATCCGAAGATGAAAAACTTGTCTGAAGAGGACTTAGTGGCGATCGCGGGTCATATCTTGATCCAGCCCAAGGTCAATGCTGAGCGATGGGCTGGAGGAAAATCCTCGTTCTAGAGGTTTTGCTCAGGTCTTCAATTCGTTAGGCTTGCGAGTTTCGCTGATTTATAAGGCTGAAATTTGCTGCGAATGGGTTGACTGCTTGCTTTCATGAGCACGTTTAAGTGCGTCTAAATTGATCGAAATTAAGGCCAGGAAGGCAATCTAGAAGTTGCTTTCCTGGTTTTTTATATGGCCAAAAAAAACGGCTGGAGATTTGGGACAAGTTGCTCCTAGAATCGACACTCAGGTTTCCCCTGAAACACTCTCTTGAGAAAGGTTGCACCCCAAGCAATACGGGTATATCAGTGCTACGATTGCGTCAAGAAGAATAAAAGGAAATGAAAAGAGGAAGTAGCACTTCATGCTAGAGGACGTAGAAAAGATAATATCCGTCGATGGACGGAAGATTCAGCTTCAACTTGGCTTACTTGCCCCCCAGGCCGGAGGGTCAGTGCTTGTCAAAGCTGAAAACACCGCAATCCTCATTACGTCTACGCGCTCAGGTGGGCGAGAGGGCATCGACTTTTTGCCTTTGCTCGTAGATTACGAAGAGAGATTGTATGCAGCAGGGCGAATTCCTGGAGGTTTCCTGCGCCGCGAAGGACGACCTCCCGAAAAAGCGACCCTTACAAGCCGCCTCATCGATCGCCCTATGCGTCCGCTGTTTCCCCAGTGGATGCGAGACGATATCCAGATTGTGGCCACGACACTGTCGATGGATGAGCGGGTTCCTCCCGACGTTCTCGCTGTGACAGGGGCATCTTTGGCAACTCTGATTGCTCAGATTCCCTTCAATGGGCCAATGGCGGCGGTGCGCGTTGGTTTGGTTGGCGATGACTTTATCATCAACCCTACTTACAAGGAGATCGAGGAAGGCGATCTGGATTTGGTCGTGGCCGGGTCTCCCGAAGGCATCATTATGGTCGAGGCTGGGGCAAACCAACTGCCTGAGCAAGACATCATTGAAGCCATCGATTTTGGTTATGAAGTGGTGCGTGACTTGATTCAATCTCAGCGCGATATTCTCAGCGATCTGGGCATTGAAATGGTCAAAGAAGAAGAACCAGAAATTGATCCGACGTTAGAAAACTTTGTTCGGGATCAGTCTTCGGAATCGGTTAAGAAAATCTTGGCTCAGTTTGACTTTACCAAGAGTCAGCGTGACGAGGCTCTTGACGAGGTGAAGGCGTCGATTTCAGCGGCGATCGCCGAAAAACCTGACGATGATCCGATTGCAGTGGCAGTATCCGAAAATGCTAAGGCGTTGGGCAAGGTCTTCAAATCTGTGACAAAAAAAATGATGCGTCAGCAGATTGTGGACGACAAAGTGCGCGTAGACGGACGTAAGCTCGATGAAGTGCGACCGATCAAGTGCCGGACAGGTGTGTTGCCAGAGCGGGTTCATGGTACGGGACTGTTCCAGCGGGGACTGACTCAGGTTATGTCTGTCGTCACCCTAGGAACACCAGGCGACGCTCAGATTACGGACGATCTGCACCCCGATGAGTCAAAGCGCTATCTACATCACTACAATTTCCCCCCTTACTCTGTGGGTGAAACGAGACCGATGCGATCGCCCGGTCGTCGCGAAATTGGTCATGGCGCACTGGCTGAGCGAGCGCTGATTCCTGTGTTGCCTTCTAAGGAAGAGTTTCCCTATGTAATCCGAGTGGTGTCAGAAGTTCTGTCATCCAACGGTTCTACCTCGATGGGATCGGTTTGCGGTTCGACATTGGCGCTGATGGATGCAGGGGTTCCAATTTTGAAGCCTGTGAGCGGTGCTGCCATGGGACTGATCAAGGAAGGCGACGAAGTCCGAATTTTGACCGACATTCAGGGCATTGAAGACTTCCTTGGAGACATGGACTTCAAGGTTGCAGGTACCGATAAAGGCATTACAGCTCTCCAGATGGATATGAAAATCGCTGGACTGCCGATGTCCATTATCTCGGATGCCATTAACCAGGCACGACCTGCCCGGATGCATATCCTTGAGAAAATGGTTGCGGCGATTGACAAGCCCAGAGAGGATTTGTCTCCCTTTGCCCCTCGCTTGCTGACTCTTCAGATCGATCCGGAGTTGATTGGTCTGGTCATTGGCCCTGGCGGTAAGACGATTAAGGGCATTACTGAACAGACTGGCGCTAAGGTTGACATCGAAGACAGCGGTTTGGTGACGGTTTCTGCTGTTGATGGAGAAAAGGCGAAAAAAGCTCGCAGCATCATTGAGGGCATGACTCGCAAGCTATCGGCAGGTGATGTCTATGCAGGTCGTGTGACTCGCATTATTCCTATCGGAGCGTTTGTAGAAGTGCTGCCTGGAAAAGAGGGCATGGTTCACATTTCTCAAATCGCAGATTACCGAGTTGGCAAGGTCGAAGACGAACTTTCCGTCGGTGATGATGTCATCGTCAAAGTGCGAGAAATTGACAATAAGGGTCGAATCAATTTGACTCGGCTTAACATTCATCCTGATGAGGCAGCAAAAGCTCGCGAAGCTGCTGCGGCTGAATCCTGATGACTCTTTTCTCTTCTTAACGCTGCGGTGTTAGCTTGAGGATATTAACTGAGGCGATCGCCCAAAATAGTGGCGATCGCCTCTTTTTCCTTGACGGCAGTTTGAAGTTGAAAGCATGGATTCCCATTCCACAAATGTCGCCAGACCAACACGGCTTTATCTTCAATGCGAGCCGGGGCAGCACAGTTTACAGGGAGAGCATCAAGTGAATAGAGGGGTTTAGTCGTGGCGATTTGTGGCAGATGAACACAGCCCCACTCGTCCGGCACAATCAAAATTGCCATTTTGTACGGAGCGCTGACCGGAGAATCAGAAGTCTGTGTTGCTTCATGAATAGCTTCAGTCTTGGGGTGGGTTTGAGAGCTGCGTCTGACCCACACTCGATCATGTTGAGGGTTGATGACCTGATCTAGATCAATATCCGGAGGCAATGCGACTCGATAGTTGGCCTCGCATAACCGGAGTAAAGCACCCGGATGATTCTGACCAGACGCGACTCGTACCTGCACCGACGCAGATTGAAACGGGGCAATTTGAGACGCGATATCTCCAAATAGACGACGAGCGACCTGCTGTCCATCTACACCAGCAAAATCCCACAGCACCATATTTTGAGGACTCACGATTAACGTTTGGGAACGATCCACAACACTCATGGCTAGCTCCGGGCGAGACTTTTTGTCGGATCATAGGGCGAAAGTGGCCCGACAGTGGCGCGAGTACGGCGCTTCAGTCCATCCATAAATCCGATTTCCAGAACGGTTCCAGGTGCAGCATACTCAGGAGCTACTTGAGCCATCGCGATACTGCGATTGAGAATTGGGGAGAAAGTGCCGCTGGTGACTTGCCCCACTCGCCAGGGTTCGCCAACGGCGTGAACGCATTGACCGCCGCATGCTACTTCATTGCCTGCCAGTGTCAATCCCACTGCTACCCGTGGCGATCGCCGTTTTAGCTCCTCTAATGCATCTCGCCCGATAAAGGCATTTTTGGTTTTCATGGCAACTGTCCAGCCGATGCCTGCCTGATACGGCGAGGTGAGGTCGTCAAATTCTCGTCCTGACATCAGCAGTCCGGCTTCGATGCGGGCTCGATCTAGGGCTAACATTCCCAAGGGAGAGATACCGTAAGGGCGACCTGCTTGCATTAGCACGTCCCAGAGTACGGCTCCATCTGTGGGATGGACGAAGAGTTCGTATCCCAGTTCTCCGGTGTAGCCTGTGCGCGAGATTAAAGCTGGAATACCACTGACCCTTCCTGTGGCGCAGCGAAAATAGTTCATCTCATCCAGATCATTGAAGCCAAAGCCATCATCCAGCTCGACTAGGGGCGCTAGCATCTCGCGAGACAGAGGCCCCTGGAGAGCGAGGTTGTGGTGGCGATCGCTCACATTTTCTATTGCCACATCGAAGCCTCGCTCTGCTGCAACACGCTGGAGCCAGCCTTCGTCCGTATCGCAATTGCCGACATAGCGGTAGTGGTTCTCGCCTAGATGAAACACCAATCCGTCATCGATAATGCCGCCGTGAGGATTGAGCAAGCAGCCATAGGCTGCTTGTCCGATCGCCAACTTTTCCACATTGCGGGAGAATGCCCACTGCAAGAGTTCTAATGCATCGGCTCCTCTCACCTCAAACTTGCGTAGGGCTGACAGATCCATCAGCGCCACCCGCTGTCGCAAAGCCCAATATTCGGCATGATCCCCTGCGTGAGTGAAACTTTGAGGAACCCAAAATCCGTTGTATTCATCCAGATGCTGCGTGAGCTTGCGGATGCTGGGCGTAAAGGCGCTGTTTTGGGTGAGCCGTAGAGGTAGATGTAATCCTGCTCGTCGTCCGATGGCTTTAGGAAAAGATTCTGCGGCATCGTAAATTCGGATATGGACTGGTGTTGGATACCAGCCATTCGCCGGGTCAATATCGTCAGGACAGGCCGAACTCGCGCAGAGCAGATCTTGATGGGCACGCAGCAAAACATAGTCGCCCGAACGAGACCAAGATTCTCCAGAGGCGATCGCCCCACTTTCGTCTACAGAAGTGTTGAAAAATAAATTGACCGCAGGCCAGCCCGGACGAGGGGCAATGCCGTAGGGTGCAAGCACCTTGTTGAAATTGGCGCTACAGCTGGGATGCCCTGGATAGCCTGCATCTTCGTAGTAGCGATCGGTGCAGGCCAACATGAAGCTATCGTGACGACCGCAGGTATCTTGGATGACTTCCACTAGAGGCGTTAGATTCTGAGAAAAATATTTGCCATGGAGACCGGCTTGGGGCACGGCAATACCATTCAAAGTTCGAGTCACCGTGCCGTCAAGTTCCTCTGCGTAATGCTCTCCTCCAAATGCCAAAAAGTCTGAACATTGGCTGCCTTCTACATCAATAATTTGGATATATTGTCCCGCTTGAACTGGATAGGCGATCGCCGTCGCAGCCTCGACCCGATATTCGGCAACGATTTGTCCTAGTGGTGATGGCAAATCAGAATTAGGCTTTGAGAGAGCTTGAGCATCAGTTTTTGGAACGAGAGGTTCAAAAATGGTACTGAATGAGCTTGACGAACGAGAGGTAGATGCCATAGGAAATGACAGTCATTAGACTATCTAAGACGCTACTAATTCAGAAAGGGAAAGGCGTAAACTTGTAGGGTTTTTGAGCGATAAGAAATGTGTCTGACGTTCGAAAGTGAGAGTGACACTAAGGCCGTGCTGACCGAGAGACACAGCCCATCTCGATCATGTATGCCAAGTCCCATAATCCTATCGGCAATGGGAGGTGTGAATTGTGTTTGATGTGGCGAAGTGAATCTGCTTGTCTAAGATTTGGGCATTGGCTGTGCTCGACGTTGCCAAGTCTGCGCCAAGTTGTTGTAGCTATGCCAATTCCTAGCTTTTCGGTTAAGTCGTTGCTTGAGCGATCGCGCGGCTAAGGTATACCCGCCGTCGGCTCCATCCACAAAGTGAACTTGACGTCCGTTGCGTTCATAGACCAAGCAGGTCATGAGTGCCCGATCGGAAACATGAATGCCATAGGCCAGATGTCCAATGCGAGACTTTGCTTCGAGATAGTCCACCAACTGCTGAGTCTGATCTGCTGTGCTGGCGATGACCATGCGCAACATGTCATCAAATTTTTGATAGTCGGAGGTGTCTACAACGCCGTTTTTATAACGACCCCAGTGAACTCCTCCAGCCTCAATTTTGAAGCGCATGAGCAACCAGCCCAAGAGATTTTGCAACCAAATTGAGAACAAGTATAGAGCTTTGTGGCTACCCGGAGAGGTTGGCGATTGAGAGATTGGCGATCGCATTTGGGTTTCTGTCAAAAGCTTGCGTAAGTTGAACGATAAACGCAAGTGCTGGGAGCCAATCGGATTACAGTTCACTGTGCCATAAATCGAATGAAGGGTTCTAAACACCTCTTCGTAGGTCTGCTCATAGGACTGTGAACTGCTCGTCAATGCGGTAATAATTAGGCTGACAACCTGTCCAGATTCGTTGTGGATATCTTGCCATCGGCATTCTAGCCCTGACAAATTAGGCTGGGCTTGAGTCCCGTGGTTGCACTGATACGGATTGTTGGGATCGGTATTCTTCACCAACTTTGTGGCATAGAGCAGTCCGCCGCCCCAAAAACTGGCTTGATGATAGTGCTGCGACACTTTGATCTTCGCAACTTTGACGGCATACTGCTGCTTGATGACCGTCGTGACGGGGACAACGCCCACTCGCAACTCTAGATCAAATTCTTCATAGGCTCGTCGCCGCAGTCCTAAAAGAGCGTCGCGTGCTGGTTTTAGCAAAGATGGCGGGATGGCGAATACGGCACCATCGCCCCCAAAAACAAAAGGAATGTCAGGAGCATCGGGCACGTTTAAAACGGCTGAAATGGAGCAGGCTCCCAAAAAAGTAACGGTTTTGTATCGACCGTTGGCGATCGCCTGTGTTGAACCCACAACATCGGTGATCACGACATACCAATTTTGAGGAATGTCTGTGAAGTTTTTGGGATTACTGACTTCCCAGAAATGATTGCGAACGGGCAGGTCGGCGTAGAAAAAATCTGTGGACATGAACTGCTAAGGCTGCTTAGGAGAGATATTGGGCTAATCCGTAACCTATGCATCCCGATCTTGTTATCTCATTGTCACATCTCATGATTCATTATATCTAGGCCAGTTTTAGATGAGCATAGAAATCTTTGCGTTCTCTACACATCAAATCATTCGCGATTTCTAGGAACTGTTTTTATCGTTTTTATGAATGCTCTTGAGATTTTAGAGATGTGACTGGATCATCGAGATGCTCTTGACTGCGCGTGTCCTGAAGAGAGCTTTACTGCTCTGAGTAATTTCTTGATTGACCGCAGGTTCTAGGGATGGGTTGACAGGGTAGCGAGATCCGCTAAATCGAAGCGCAACGTGCTGAGCTTCGATGCCTCCACCGCTAATTTCCACTATCAAATCATTCCAGCCACTTGAACGAGTTGGACTAACCCATACTGGAGCGTTGATGAGCGATAGGTTGGAGCTTAATGAATATCCTTCCGTTGTTCCTTCAAACACTGCCATGTTGCATCCACCTGTGCCGCACCAATAGCTGCCTGATAGCAGCACAAGAGCCTCATTGATGCCATCTTCGTTGAGGTCAACATATTCCACCCTGTACTCGGTCTCTTCGAGATTCGCTCCACGGTTGTCTATGAATCTCAAGAGAGCTGGCATGACTGGCTCGACATCTTCTTCTGAGACTTGATTTGCGAGGGACGCAATCTCGTTTGTGTTGGATTCATTTTCCTCCCCTGCTGTGTCGGTGACGACGACATCTTCAGAGGTGGTGTTTTCTGATGGAGAAAGGTCTGATGTGGAAGTAGAGGGTGCCGATGCAGCCGCAGCAGGTAACGTTTCATCAAGAGTGTCGCGATCGCCCATCGCAGTTAAGCCGCAGCTAGATACCGCGAATGCGAGAAGCAATACGAAAGGAAGACGCTCAAAGTTCATAGTGGCACGTGATAGAAACAAAGATTTGAGAGCAAAACGAGAGTTCTTGGCAGGTTCATACTCCTTCACCTTAGATAGGGGTGCTTGTCAGTGGTCTAGAAGCTTAGATAAGAAATTAAAGTGGCACAGTCTAGAGAAACCTGTCGGTTTCTGCATTCTGTTCTTTTTTGAGGAAAGCTGAGTCATCGCTATCTTGACTGAACTGTAGAGAGGAAGAGCGATGCTGATCTAAAGAGTGTTTGAAGATTATTGTCATTCCGTTCTCCTAATGTTGAAATTCTACAACAAGAGAATTACGTGAAGGAAATCAAACGACAGTTACTGAACTAGAGAGTACCCATAGAAAAACAGAAAGATTACATAAAGCTAAAGCCTCTTTTCTATCCTGATGTTTCAAGGTCGTACCTGTAGTGTTTTGGGAAACTCCCGCACCTCACACCTTGAACCTGTATGAAGCGTTTTCTCAAGCCAACGGGTCAACTCTTGACGACAGCAGTACTCACGTCTGCCGCTTTAGAACCTATCTCGGCGGCAGCTCAATCTGTGCCACAACCTCCAACACCGGAGGGGGAGAGCCGAATAGATGCAGTATCTCCTGAGGCAGGTCATCAGCCTCTTCAAGTAGATGCTGAGACTGAGGCAATAGTTCCTCCCGAAGCATCCTCGTCTGGGGAGTTTATGCAGGGGGCTAGGGCTCAGGCTGCTGCATATCGGACGGCGCTCCGTTCGCAGGTTTCGCAAGGAGTTGGCGCACATGCCGCAAGCTATAGCTCCTCGTCCTCACGAGTTGCTCAGGCGATCGCGCCTCTATCTCACACCGCGCCGTCTATCCCCTCTTCAGACGATGTTCGTGACGATTTGGCGTCTTCTTCTGGAAGTTTGTCGGTTTCATCCCGCTCGCAATCCTTGGATGTGCTGTTATCGCAGTCTGCGCCATCCCTTCCCTCAACTGCTGAAGAAGAAGCACAAGGTGAGTCTCAAATTGCTTTGGACTCTTCAACAGATGATGTAGCCCAGCAATCGCAATCCTTATCGCCACCCTTGTCTCAAGGGATTTCTCAAGTGACACCGCCAGAATCGGTGTCTAATCCCTCTCGATTGACTAGCCCTGCGTCTGGATCTAATTCTGATGATTTTGAGCAGGGAGCTACAGGACAGGTTGAAGAGACTCGAGAATGGTTAGACAACGCCCTGACCCAGATTGTCGAGCGCGATCGCACTCAGCGGGAGACTCAACTGCGCGAAAATCTAGTCAACTCGGCTCATCAGCGATTGGACTCTCGCAACGTTGCTGAGGCTCGTCGGCTGGCCAATAATCCTGCACTCACAGAGAGCGAGCGTAATGACTTGATGGAAGCGATCGCCGATGTCGAAGATCGTCGATTTTATCCCTTTGTGTCGGCTGAACGAGCAGCATCGGCTGCCCGCCCCCAGGTGAATGAGGCACCAAGTCAAGACTGGCTAATCGCTCAAATGAATGCCTATTCTGATAGCAGCAATGCGAACTGTGTAGCAGTTTCCGCTCATCTACCCAATGAACATACAACTGTAGAGGAGTCGCAGGCGCAGGTTGCGACGACCTACAGACCCGTCGATGAGGAATTTGTCAGCGGAGGAGAATTTTTAGCAGGTATCGGACATCAGGCTCCATCAATCTATGCAAACAAGAGTGAAACTCTTTCAGGTCAGTCTCGGACGAGCCAAGTTGAAATGAATCAGACTCAGTTAGTTCAACCCGGACTAGAACAATCGAGAGCGACTCAACCCAGTGCAACTCAATCTGGAATGAGTCAAGTCGGAGGGGGGGCAGGAGGTTCTTCGGCTAGTTGGTCTGCTGCTGTCGATTCTGAGGCGATCGCGCGAGTTGGCGATTGCCCTCCAACTTTGGGACAGCACATTGGCGGTGTCGCCTTTGCGGCGCTGTCTGGTTACGAGTGGATGAACCAGACTGAAACGCAACATAATCGTTGGCAAATGAGCTTTCCGCTGCCCGTTTCAGCCCCAATTACCTCTCGGTTTGGATGGCGCTCCCATCCTATTTTTGGAAACCGTCGTTTTCACAACGGGATTGATTTTGGCGCTCCTGCTGGAACCCCAGTCCTGGCTGCGCTCCCCGGACGAGTGCAAACGAGCGGGAGCATCAGCGGCTATGGCTTGACCATTATTATTGAAAACGACGAGTTGCAGCAGCGCAATCTTTACGCGCACATGTCCCGGTTGGCCGTGCCCGCTGGAACCTGGGTCGAACAAGGAACGGTGATCGGCTGGGTCGGCAGTACAGGCAACTCTACAGGCCCTCATCTCCATTTTGAAGTTCACCATCGCAGCGGCAATAGCTGGACAGCTGTTGACCCACTGCAAGCAGCTGCACAGATGCTTGCGAACCGAAGGCGTCGGTAGTAGGGGGAATTGGGTCTTGGATAATCTCGACCCTAAGTCTTACGTTCCACGGAGTTGCTGTCTCCAGCCTGCGATCGCCTCTCGGGCTTCTAGATAGACGGAAGAGTCTTCTGGCACCAGTGCAGCAGCGTTGATGGCTTCGTAGAGATCTTCTTCATCGGCGCGGTTATAGGCGATCGCCAAGATGTCTTGTCCCCAAGTATCGATTTGTACCCGAGATTGGTTGTAGCCCGGTTGTCCGGGTTGAATGGCTCGCAGTTGGGCGATCGCGTCGTTGTAAGATGAGGCATTTCCAGGTTGAATGAGCGCCTCAGCGGTGGCGATCGCATCAGCATTGGCAGTTTGTTGAGAGACCCTGTTTTGCCATGTGTTAATTTGCTGTTCTGCAAGTTGGCGTATCTCTGTTTGGCTCGGAGGCACAAGCTGAGCCGATGCGATCGCGTCTGTATAGTTGCCAGTCTTAGCTCTTGCTTCTGCTAAGTCAAGAATAATGCGGCTCCAGCGCTGGATCGCCTGCTGCGCTTCGTCATACAGCGGTTGCCCAGGCTGAATACGATTTGCTTGGGTGAGGGCACGATGAAAATCGGATGCCTGATTGACTGGAGTATTTTCTCGAGAGCGGTTCATGGAGGCGATCGCCTCATCGAGAATGGCTCGATTGGTTTGACCGACTTGACTACTCAGCTGCTCGGCTTCGGCTCTCAACGTCGCATATTCCCCAGATTGCGCATCGGCTGGAACTTGGTCAAGCCATTGCAGCGCTTCGTCAGATTGACCTATCGTCAGGGCTTGTTTCGCCTGTTGCAGCGCTTCTTGGGGATTGTCGGATGACTGAACCTCGTCGTCAACGGCCAGGTCTTCCGGGATCACGGCGGCATCTTCCATGTCGGCGGGAATGGGAATGACTTCTGCTCCATTGGCACCACCAGGAAACTGAGGTGATTCATCAGAGCCTCGCAAGGCTGACCAGTTGCGAATGACGACGCCTGCTAAAAGCAGCCCTAGCAAAAGCCCTCCCCATTTCAACAATTTGGGCCAAAATTCATCGTCTTGCTCGACCTCTGCCTCGGCTTCATTCTCCGTAGATAGCTGGGACGGGGGAGCAGATGTAACTTGCCCCGGAGGCGAGGGCGTTATTTCAGAAGAATCAACCGTTGGCGGCTCGAATTCTGGAGGGGCAGACGGTTGAGTTTGGCTGAAATCTAGCCCTGGCACCTGAGGTGGTAGCGGTTTTTCTACAGGCGACGTTTTTCCTGGCAAGATTAGCTGATAGCGAAGCTCAGCTGGAATCACCATCGCTGCGTCTTGCGGGGGACGCCAGTGCTGTTGACTTAGCTCAGGCAGGCGATCGCCCAAATATTGTGAAAGATGAGCAAGGGTTGAACATCCATAGCTGCGGAGACCTTCGAGTAACGCTGTCGTGAACAACCCTTGTCGGAGAGCCAGAGTCTCATGGGCGAACTGGTCGGGCTGGCACCCCAGAAACACAGCTAGATTGTGCTCTGATGCTAAGGCGAGAGTGTGATCTCCAAGGCGAGAGCCATCATCAAAGGTTCCTTGACAACGCTTCATGTCGAGGAGCACGACGATATTCTGAGTCGGAGCAGTGCGTAGCGTCGCAAACAGCTCGCTCATCGGGATACCCGTCGCAATAGGTTGATTCGGATCTCCATCTAGGGGCAGCAAATAATCTCTCTCTTGATGCTGCACGGCATAACCGCTCCAGAAAAACCACAACACGTCTTCTGGCTGGATTGCCTGCTGGCAAATCTGGACAACAAATTGCTGAATGTTTTCTCGATTTGGAACGGTGGACTGCCCATTGACCGTCGGTGAAGTGTCGGTCAACAAGCGACACTGGGAGTCAGAAAACTGAGCTTCCTCTACCAAAAACTGCTGGATCGCAGAGGCATCTCGCTGGGCATACATGAGCGGCTGGAGACGCTGATACTGGTTGATGCCGACTGCGATCGCCCAATAATTTGTCATATTGCCCCAGATTCCAACAATACCAAGTCTTGATGATGCTCAAAAATAACTTACTTTCGGGAAATTCCGCAACGCTATACTCAACATACAGTCCTTCCGAGCGATTGGGGTAATTTCCGGTTTATCAAAACAGGCTCATCATAAAGGGGCTGTGTCCTATTACAATTCTCGTATTTCTGTATCTATCCTGTGTTTTCTGGAGTTTGAGTCTTGTCACGCTTTTCCTGGCACTTTCGCGGTAATCTTGGCTGTACGGAATTTTTGGAGCGAGACTTCAGCTTTCATGAAGCGAATCCACGCTTCCAGTTCACATCTCTATAATTCCTAATATTCCTACATCTGTGAAGAGAAGGAATTTTCTGGGTGCCCGTCCTTTGTTAGTCTGAAAGGAACGCTAAATATTTACTCTGTCGTTTTGTCGTCATGCGCGATCGCCACTTTGAATTGATTGACCGCATCATCACCGCCACACTCAAGGGGCAGATTCGCTCGAAGGCACAAGTCTACCGGATGCTAAGAGAGGGGCTTGAGCCGGGTACAGGGGAGTTGTTTGAGCGATGTTTGCAAGAGCGGGTTGATGAAGTTCAGTCGCAGCTTGATTCTGATGATGAGCTAAAGCAAGCTAAAGCAGGGCGTAAGCAGCGGGCGTTACAAACGATTCAGAGCGAGTGGGAGCGACTTCAGAAGGACAATCAGGGAAGTACATTTTTGTCTGACCTGATTCAGCGCCTAACTGCAGCAGATGAGATCAATCGACTCACTCAACTTTTGCAGGCGCTTGATCCTAACCAAGGAAAGATTTTGACTCGGGAGCAATTGCAGCTCCTCATTCGTTTGCTAGACCAGAAATCTTCGTCTTCGGATGACGCGATTTCCAATGTTGGTGAGCTGGCCGATTTTGCTGCAGGACTCCAGCACGGGTTACAAATATGGGACGAGCTGGATGGTAACGTTGTTAGCTGGATTTTTGATCAAAGTCAGCGCTCTCTTGGATTTGGTAGTATTCCGGGGCAACGAGGGCCTTGGAGCAGTTGGTTGAAAAACGTCAACGACGACAGTATCCGACGGTTGTTTCACGATCTCTCCCTCAACCAAACGGTCACGTCCGAAGGAATTCCGTCGCCTATGAGTTTGGCGCACTGGGTTGCAATGATGCTGGTTTTGCAGCGGCTCAACCTCGGACTCATCGCTTGGTTTGACAACCAACCCTATGATGTCAGGGCGGGTAAACGGCTATCGATTGGAACGTATTTGACGTTTACCGTTGTCTGGAGTCAGCTCTCCAATCGATTTATGGAGCTAAACCAGCAGCATTTGGCAGAAGGCTGTTTTCAGATGGCGCTTCAAGTTCTGTCTCGGTTTGCACAGCAATCCTACTTCCCGCTCTATGGAGGACTGTTTGCTGCTCTGTCTGATGAGACGCTCCAGATTGCCATTGAGTATTTGGATCAGCCTCTGCGACAAGCACCCAATACTCAAACTAAGGCTCGCATCTTGACTCTGCTGGGTTATTCTCAACGAGCCTTGGGTGATGATGATTTGGCGCTAGACTTTCATGAAGAGGCGTTGGATATTGCCCGAGAAGCGAGCGATCGCCCCTGCGAAATTGCCAATCTCAATCACCTAAGTCGTACCTATGTCATGGTCGAAGACTACGAACAGGCCATTGACAATGGGCAGCGAGCGCTCATTTTGGCACGGCAAGAGGGCGATCGCCTTGGAGAAGCTAATGCCCTAGCAAACATTGGGTTTAGCGAGGTGCTGCTAGCTCAAGAAGAAAATCAGCTTGATCCTGAACAGTATGAACGGATCTTGGACTATCTTCAGCGCGGGCTAAAACTTTCGGAACAGACCGGGGATCGCCCCAGTCAAGCTCTATGTGCCAATAGTTTGGGAGTTGCTCAGGTGGTCTTGGGTCACTACGACGATGCGATCGCTTCGCTCAAACTAGGGCTTCACATTGCCAGTGCGATCGGTGATTTGTTCTTTCAAGGACTTAATTTCACCTATTTGGCCGAAGCTCATCGAAGCTTAGAAAATTTGGAACAGGCCGTCGTCGCAGGTTGTATCGGCATGTACTTGCTGCACCAAATTGATACGGAACAATGGCGTCAGCCCGCTGGCATTGTCAGCATCCTTCATGGTCAGATGGGAGCTGAAATGTTTAGTACAGTTTTGAAAAACAACCGACCTCACTTTTTGCGGCAGATCGGAGTCGATGGCTATGATTTCTTGCCTGAACTGGTGGAAGAATATCAGCAATCTCTAGAAGAGTCTCTTGAAGATGAGTCTCTTGATGAGCAATAGAGCAAGTCGTGGATGTGTTGAGCGTATGCAGGCGATCGCTCTATCAACGATCCTCAATCAGCGACTAGTTGCTAAGGGGATAGGGAAAGTATAGCAATGCGCAGATAGGTTAGGACAGATATTGATGGAGAAGCCGCGCACCG
>CAKZMO010000421.1 GCA_937128595.1 uncultured cyanobacterium
GGAATGGTAGATGCACCCTGATTCTTAATCCCTGGCTTCGGCTGGGGATTTTTTTTTGCGATTTTAAGGTGCTTTGTTCCGGATACGACCTGCTTTTGTGGGGAGAAAGGAATGGTAGATGCACCCTGATTCTTAATCCCTGGCTTCGGCTGGGGATTTTTTTGTCCAGATTTCAGTCCATTACGACAGTGAGCAACTCTTCAGACATGTCAAAATTCGCGGTGACGTTTTGAATGTCGTCGAGGTCTTCCAAGGCATCCATCAGCTTCAGGAGCGATCGCGCCTGGTCTTCGTCGGTTACGTCAATGACATTGTCAGGAATCCACCGCAGCTCCGCCTGACTTACCTGATATTCTGCCTTTTTCAAGGCGGTTACCACATCTTCAAGATGGCTGACCTCAGAAAAGACCTCTGCCCCCTCAGTCTCATCAACGTCGGTTAATTCGTAGGTTTCCGCGCTCCCCTGCAATGATGCCTCTAGGAGCCGATCCTCGTCAATTGGCCCCGGCACAGACGCAACTCCCTTTTGTTCAAACATCCAGCTGACACATCCGGTTTCTCCGAGGTTTCCGCCATTTTTGCTAAAGGCGGCTCGAAGATCGGCAGCGGTGCGATTTCGGTTGTCGGTCAGAGCTTCGATTAAGATCGCCACTCCACTTGGGCCGTAGCCCTCGTAACGAATTTCTTCTAGAGCGTCGTTGTCTCCACCCAACGTGCCTGCTCCTTTGGCGATCGCCCGTTCGATGTTGTCGTTTGGAATGCCAGCGGCCTTTGCTTTGTCAATCGCTGTCCGCAGTTGGAAGTTGCCCTCGGGGTCAGGGACTCCTGTTCTCGCGGCGACAATAATTTGCCGAGAAATTTTCGCGAACACCTTGCCCTTGACTGCGTCAACTCTGGCCTTCTGTCGCTTGATGTTGGCCCACTTACTGTGTCCTGCCATAGCTCTAATTCAAATCAATATCTCAGTGCAAATCCAATTCAGGATTGTTCAATAAATTGGGGGCGATCGCCACTAAGGTCGAATTGGATTTCAGCCATGTTGGCGATCGAGTGAGTTCTCCATAATAAAGCCCCACATCATTGGCTGACATGGGGCTTACATCTTATTTTAGTTGCGCTTTAGCGTTGTAGATAAACTCTAAAGGACAAGGCATTGGGGCTGAAATCCTCAAAGATTTAAGCTTCGGCACCCACGGCATAAACGCTGACTTTCTTGCGGCTCTTTCCCTTTCGCTCGAAAGTCACAATTCCATCAATCAGTGCAAAAAGAGTGTCGTCTTTTCCTCGGCCAACGTTGAAGCCAGGAGCCACGCTGGTTCCACGCTGACGAATCAAGATATTGCCTGCGCGGACTTTTTCTCCACCGTAGCGCTTAACGCCCAACCGTTTGGAGTTAGAGTCGCGACCGTTTCGAGTACTACCTGTTCCTTTCTTATGAGCCATTGTTCTCTGTTTCCCTTATGCTTTGCCTGTTCGCTCTGTGCTAAATATCTCTGAATCGAGTACGCCTTTAGCGGTTGAGGACTCTACTCAGAGCATAACTGAAAATTTGCGATGATGGATCTGAACTGCCGGAATGTAAAGACTTGCTATCCATCCCTACTCTGTGACAGCTTCTGGCGGGTAATTTTTTATTCTTCTGTCGTTTCCGCTTCGGTTTGTGGAGCCTCATCTGCTGGAGCTGCTGTGTCTGAAGATACGGCGGCTGAGGAGCTATCGTCTTCCGCAATCACGTTACCTTCTACTTTGATGGAATTGATCATGATGCGCGTTAGCTCTTGGCGATGACCTTGCTTTTTGCGAGTCTTCTTTTTGGGGCGCATTTTGTAGACGATAATTTTGCGTCCTCTAAGATGCTGCATGACTGTCGCTTCAACCACAGCCCCTTTGACGAGAGGCTGCCCAACCATGAAATCCCCATCGTTTTCGACAAACAGCACCTGATCCAGTGAGATTTCCTCATCTGCTTCGACACCAAGGCGGTTGACGTCATAGAAACGACCGGGTTCTACCCGTAACTGTGTACCGCTGGTTGAAACAATTGCGTATGCCATATCAATTCCTCATGAATGCCGTGCAGGCGCTTCTCTGATTGCAATTTCATCTCTGTTTTGGCAAAGACTCAAAACGATACGACTGCAAACGAAGCTTTTGGCCTGTTCCGAACACAATATTTGTCAGACAATTTATCATCATGACGACCAGCGAACCAGAATGTCAAGTCCTTTTCCTAAAGCGATCGCCTGTCAGTCAATCACCTGCTAGTCAGAAGTCATTCTTCACCCAACATCATCACTAGACGACAAAGCTGATGGCTTCTCCTTGGGCAGCTTGCCAACTGCGAGCGTCATAGTAAAGATCTTCTAGGGAAATGCTGTATAACGCTTCTTTCATCTTTTGACTAAGGCGTTTCCAAAGGGTAAACGTCACCCAGTCCCCGGCTTGTTGTTCATCTGGAGCATGGTTAGGAAGCGGCTCAACAGTCTCGCCTACGGCTTCTAGAATCTGACCGAGGGAAATTTGGCTTGGCGATCGCCCCAGACGATAGCCACCCTGCACCCCTCGAACCGAGGTGACTAAACCAGCGCGGCGCATCTCAATCAGCAGTTTTTCCAAATAGGGAGCGGGAAGCCCCTGCCGTTGGGCGATCGCCCGGACAGAAGCTGGCCCATACTGAGGTTGCAGGGTCAGGTCGAGCAAGGCTTTGACGCTGTAATGTCCGCGAGTAGTAAGCTTCAAGGGTTGGGCATAGCGTGTTGATCGTCTATGTTTAGTCTAAACCCTCACTTCCGATTAACATGACAAAAACTCTATATCTTGCAAACCCCTATGGTTTTTCGGCTCAGCAGCGTTCCCTGCTGTTGCCTCCTCTGACTCAAGAGCTGGAAGCCTTGGGAGCTGAAGTCTGGGAACCGTTCGACCGAAATAATCAAGTCGATTTTTCGAAGGCCGACTGGGCCTATCAGATTGCTCAGGCCGATTTACAGGATGTGAAAACCTGTGACGGCATTTTCGCCGTAGTCAACGGCACACCCCCAGATGAGGGAGTGATGGTTGAGCTAGGAGTGGCGATCGCCCTGAAAAAGCCGATCTTTTTGTTTAGGGACGACTTTCGCCGTTGCTCCGATAGCGAAATCTATCCGCTTAATCTTATGGTCTTTGCTGGACTCCCGAAGCAAGGCTGGGAGTCATATTTTTATCAATCTGTAGACGAAATTGCGTCGCCCTCCAAAGCGCTCTATCAGTGGCTGCAATCGTTCGCCAAATCAACAGCCTATTGAACCGACCGTCTTGCTTGCTTTCCTGCAACGACAGACGCTAGGACGATTGGCGTTGAAAAATAACGGATAGATTATTGGCAGGCATAGGTACGGTCTTGACCAGAGCAAGGTGGCGTTCCCGTGCTGCGGCGACAACATCGGCCAAGTCACGCACCCCCCAATCAGAATTCTGCGATCGCAGACTGTGATCAAACGCTGCATTGCTCGGTGCGGTGTGCTCTCCATTTTGCTTGTAAGGGCCATAGAGATAGAGAATGCCGTCTTCAGGCAAAATTCGCTCTGCCCCTGCGAATAACCCCAAACAAGCCGTCCAAGGGGCAATGTGAATCATGTTGATATTGACAATGGCTCGAATGGGATGTTGCTCGATGTCCAACCCCTGGAATTCAGGAGGCCATCCGTTCTGCTGAATGGACATAGACTCGACGGGCCATAACTCTTCGCGGGCATCTAACGCCAATGGCGGGTAGAGATTATTGGAAGGATAGTGCGATCGCCAAGCGGCAATGCTCGCTCGGGCGATTGGATTTGGGTCAGAAGGTAGCCACTGCCGGGGCGAAAGCTGAGAGGCAAAGAACACGGCATGTTCGCCCGTGCCACTCGATATTTCCAAGACCGAGCCTTCAGCGGGCAGCACCTCATGTAGTACATCTAAAATAGGCTGACGATTGCGTTCGGTCGCCGGGGCAAATTGCCGATCATCACCAAGCGGCATAGGATAAAAGACCTAAAATTAGCGTGTTTACTCTAGTCGCAGAACTCATGACGCGCAGATAGCCAAGAGAGTTTTTTTGCAGTCGAGGTCATGCCTCTTCTAAATCTTCTGGCGTGTTGCAGTTCATCATCATGCTGGTATCTGCTACGTCCAAGAGATGGATAGGTTGAGAACGAAGCCACCGCTGAAACGATCGCCCCCCCGATTCAATAAACAGCTTTAAATCGGGAAGACAGGCCGACCGATAAAACCCACAGAGAGCCTCCCATCCTTTGGAATGATGAGGCATGGCTGCCATCACATCCGCATCAACTGAATCCAACTCAGCCATCCACTGCTTCAGCACATCAGCTCGCAGGCGAGGTAAGTCGCACGCCAGCAGCAGAACCCAGTCAGCAGCATACCCTTCTTCAACCAAAAATTCTAAGCCTTGGGCAAAGCCAATCAGGGGGCCTTGAAGCAAAGACGAGTTTTGAGTGCTCACGGATGTCTCAAGCGCAGGCAGACCCGCAAGATCGGCAATATGATCCTCAGTTCCCAGCGAGAGGTCGTCGGCTAAAATATCGCCTGAGTGTGCAGAGTCAAAACGAGATTCTGCTGGAGAAGCGATCTCGTGAATCCAGCAACAGTCAGGTGGCAGAATTGGCTGGTAGCGTTCTGCCCAAGGTGTCACTACCCAAACATCACGGGTACAGGCGGCAGCGACATCATACACTCGACGCAGCATCGGAACTCCATCGATCTCGACAAGAGCTTTGTCTCGCCCCATGCGAGAGCTTCGACCTCCCGCGAGAATCAGCGTTGAGCGAAAACCGGGCGATCGCCCTTCGTACATATGCTTGCAAGACCTCTGAATTATTTAACAATTCACAATACTATTGTATTTAATAACGAATTGTTGAATTTTGTAAGTATTCTGATTATCAGATTGTCGTTGATAGATGCCTGCTTGAAAATCGTTATTGAATCATTACACAGTTGCGTCGTGTTGGTATACCTTGTCTCTATCAAAATCTCTATCAAAAGCTGACTCTGGCGTGGTGGCAGGATGAATCAAGGTGATAGACGTCTCGTGAGGGCTGCTCTCTGAAGGCAGCATGAGCTTTGGGTTGAGGCGCAAACTGCTGAACTGGTTGAGCGCCCAAGATGCGGTTTGGCGCACGTCTTCATCGCTGTCGTCGACTGCGTGACGCAAAATAGCCGTGACCTGTCCCATCAGTTCGTAAACCCTCGTGATGTCCCGAATTGCATTCTTTCGTACATCTGAACTGTCGTCTTGCATTGAAGTGATCAGAGCGTGACTGAGCGGTTGGAGAGTGCGCACTCCAATTTCTGAAATCGCTGCCAAAATCAGGCTGCGTTGCTGAGAGTCAGCCTTTAGCATCAAATTTACTAGAGGTTGAATGGACTCAGTTGTGCCGATTCGACCTAGTTGCCAAATTGCTTTGCGACGAACTGCGGGATCGGAGCTATGTAGATTGTGCTGACAGATTTCCACTTCTGTTGGCGGTGTCATGCGAGGCGTTGATCTAATGCTGGAAAGTGGGGTTGGAGCGACTGTGACGGATGTTGTGGGATTTGGGCGATCAGCCTGTGGGTCAGCAGCGTTCAGTAAGGGCAATTTTGGCGATCGCCCAGTGCGTTGCGGTCGTTGAGCTAGCCGAAACTGGACTGGACGATTCATGCGCCCCAACTGATAAAACAGGCTGGCGATCGCCAATGCTATAACGCCAAAAGCCCCCCACCGTATTGGTCTGAGTGAGCTGGATGAGTGCGTTTGTGACACCCGCATCGCTGCTGCTACCGGAGAGGTCTGAAAGCGAGTCTCGGAGGTGCGATCGGCAGAGGGTAAGATTGCTTCTTCCGCGTTTTCTGGCGGGATGATTTCCTTCAGTGCATTTCTGTCACTAATAACGCTGTGGGGCACAGACTGTTCCGTTACAGAATCAGGTGATGCCGTCGCCGACTTGAGTCTGGCTTCCGAAGAACCAAGATGGTCTCTGGGCAGGTCGTTGTTGAGGGGGCGATCGCCCAAAAGCCCTGTGAGTTGAGGCTCTGTGTCCGGAGACTCGCTTGTCTGAGAACGAACCTGTTCAAACGCAGCGCGTAAATCATTCCAGGTGGTGCGATCGACATTTCCTGTCACTGCGAGGTTGTGCGATCGCTGAAATTGGCTCACCGATAATGCCGTTTCTGGCGTGTAAACTCCGTCTACGTCGTCGTCATAGAGACCCAGAGCTTTCAACATGAACTGGATCTGAGACACAATTTGTCCGCGATCGCCCATATTGATGACTCGACTGCGAGGCGTGTTGCTGACCGTGAGCAACGATGCATTCGCTGGATCAATCAACAACGATGTAGAAATTCTTGGAGTCGCCGAGATGTCCAAATTTGCTGCGCCCATCATCCAGGGCAGCATGACAGCAGAGATAACCCCAAATGTTAAAGACTTAGACATCGGACAGCAGCCTCTATTGAACTTAGCTCATTCATTCCACACCCTGAGCTATGGATGGTCGCTGAGCCCCTGAGGTTGTTTTTGAGTGCTGCATTTACACTTCAGGCTCAACGGCGTCTAACTGCCCAGATGATACCCCAGCAATTTCTCGATTGAGTGATGAGCTATTTGAAGAAAAGTTCGTGTTGTCAGAGTTTCTGAGTGGAAGAGTGTCAGCAGATGAAGTGGTCTCCGATGCTGTGGCGATCGCCCGAGAACGCAGAGCCGTCAGACGATCAGCCAAGACATCTCGCTGGTTGATCAAGTAAATACTAACCAGAGTCAGTCCAACGCCCATCCACTGAATCGAACTCAAGACTTCGCCCAAAAACAGATTTCCCAGCAGCAGGGCAAATACAGGTGTTAGAAACGTGAGCGCACTGAAGCTCGTGAGGTTTCCGGTGGACGCAAAGTAGAAGAAGAGTCCATAGGCGATCGCCCCTCCGAAAATACTGGCATAGGCTAATCCAGTCCAGTCAGTCCCAGTCAGCATCTGCCACTGCTGACTTTCGTCGAACACTGAAATCAGGCTCAAGCCAATTCCTCCCAAGACCATGTGCCATCCTGTTGCCGCTATGGGGTCGGCGTGGCGACACACATAACGCACCATCACCGTGCCCACGGCCATCGAGAGAGCTGCCATCAGCATCAACCACTCACCGCTTTGAAACAGCTGTCGGCCTAATTGGACGATCCAATGCTCCGCTGAGTCGAGGTTGCTCTGCCAGTTCAGCAACGAGACATCGCCGTGAAGTAAGCTGTTGACGCCGTTCACAATCCATTCGTCCGGCAATCCCAACAGACTGATTCCGGCAATTCCGAAGGCGAGCCCCAAGCCACCAAACCAGCCAATTTTCTCGCCAAACAGGAAGTGAGCCATGATCGCCACAGCCAACGGTTGCGAGTCAATCATGACTGAACCCAGCCCCGCCCCTGTGCGCTCTAACCCTTCTGCTAAAAATCCCTGAAACAAAGCTCCATCAACCAAACCAAACAAAGCAATCCACAACCATGCTGTCCAGCCTTTAGGTTGCGATCGCCCCATCATCGCAGCAACCAAAACGACCAGAAAACCCGCTGGCAACAGCCGCAGAGTCGCCATGAACATCGGTGTCGTATGAGGAATTGCTCCCTTCATCGCCACCATCGACGAACCCCATAGGAAAAAGGGAGCAATCAGCAACAGTGGAAATAGGAGTCGCTTGGAATCGAGAAACTTCAGTTGCATGAATAATGAAATTAAAAATATTACATTTCTTCATATTTTACTGATTTCTGCTCAGGAGTGCCGAGCAATCTTCCCAATGCAGTCATCACGATGAGGTGATTTGAGCGAATACGGTGATTTGAGCGAATACCCAGATGAATCAAACGGTTCAAAGGAGGGCAACGCCAATCTCGCCGACTGAACCTGTACGTCAAAAAAAACAGCTCAAATCAACGTTCAAAGGTAATCCAGCTCGGTTTTTTAAACTAGAATCTCTCAGAATTGGCGAAGGAATCGTAAATCGCTGTTGTAGAGTCTGCGAATGTCATCAAGCTGATGGAGCACCATTGCAAATCGTTCGACACCAAAGCCAGCCGCAAATCCGGTGTAGATCTCAGGATCGTAGCCAACGGCTTTGAGGACATTGGGGTCAACCATGCCACAGCCGAGAACCTCTAGCCATCGCCCCCGCCACTGCACGTCTACTTCTGCAGATGGCTCTGTGAACGGAAAGAAGCTAGGGCGGAATCGAATGGGCAAATCGCCAAACATTTCTTTTAGAAAAATCTTGACCGTCCCTTTCAAGTCGGTAAAGGTTAATCCTTTGTCTACAGCCAAAATTTCGAGCTGGTGGAATACTGCTGAATGGGTCGCATCTACCGTATCGCGACGATAGACCCTGCCCGGAGCTGCCACTCGAATTGGAGGATCGTTGTTCTCCATATAGCGGATTTGAATGGAGGAGGTGTGAGTGCGCAGAAGATTGCCATCGGGTAGATAGAAGGTGTCCTGCATGTCACGAGCGGGGTGATCGTCGGGCGTGTTGAGGGCTTCAAAGTTGTAGTAGTCGCTCTCCATTTCTGGCCCTTGAGCCACGGTGTAGCCCAAACCCATGAAAATATCGAGCGCCCGATCAACCGTTTGGGTCAGGGGATGCAGTTTGCCTTGAGGAGTGTAGACCCCTGGCATGGTGACATCTAATGTTTCTGAGGCAAGTCGAGCTTCAATGGCTGCTGACTCTAATGACTCTCGACGCTGTTCTAAATCGTCTTGCAGCGCCGTTTTCACCTGGTTGGCAAGGGAGCCAATGCGAGGGCGATCGCCCGCATCAAGCTTACCCATGACCTTTAGCACCACGGAGAGCTGGCCTTTTTTGCCCAAATACTGAATTCGTAGTTGCTCTAGAGCGTCGAGCGTATCAGCCGTGGCGATCGCTTGCTGAGCCTCAGTTTGTAGCGTTTTTAGTTGAGATTCTAGTTCGCTTAGCTGACCCGTCATGTGCCCACATCAAGAAACTGGTCTGTTTGATCTTCACCAGTCTATCCTGATTTAGGGTGAAGACGTTGAGCAACCTAGACAAATTGGATAAACCAAAGGGCAACCCCAGCAACAACCATGAAGCTTCTGATTAGTAACGACGATGGCATCTTTGCCCAGGGCATTCGGACATTGGCAAATACTCTCGCTGACGCTGGTCATGAGGTGAGTGTCGTGTGTCCTGATCGCGAACGGTCTGCTACCGGACACGGGCTGACTCTTCACAAACCCATCCGAGCCGAAGCAATTGACTCTATATTCAATGATTCGGTTCGAGCCTGGGCTTGTTCAGGAAATCCTTCCGACTGCGTCAAACTGGCGCTCGGAGCACTTCTTGACGAGTGGCCTGACTATGTCTTGTCAGGCATCAATCACGGAGCAAACTTGGGCACCGATATTCTTTACTCCGGCACGGTCTCCGCTGCTATGGAAGGGTTGATGGAAGGGATTCCTTCGATTGCTTTTAGCCTTGCGAGCTTTTCCCATCAGGATTTTCAGCCTGCGGCAGATTTCGCCGTGTCCTTGCTTGACCATCTTCAACAGCAGCCTTTACCTGAAGCAACGCTGCTGAATGTCAATGTTCCGGCGATCGCCGCTGCTGATATTAAAGGGGTTGTGTGGACCCGACAGGGAGTTCGTCGCTACGTGGATTTGTTCGAAAAGCGAGTTGATCCACGGGGTAAAACTTACTATTGGCTGGCTGGTGAAGTGCTCGAAGAAGTCGAACAAGATTTGAGCAATATTCCGGGTTTTGCTAGCTTGGATGGGAAAACAGAGGAATTACAGCACATTCTCACCGACGTGCAGGCGATTCATTATCGTTGTATTACTATTACTCCATTGCAATACAATCTGACCTGCGTTGCTGGGCTTGCCACTCTGAGTCAGCGCAATCTGAAAATCTAGCAGAGGTTGACCCAGAGTCTTGAAGGCTTCCACAATGTCGAGGCACTCAATCTTAGGTTGAAAATTCAGGTCGGAATAAGGAAACGCTAAGATGGATTCTTTATAAAATTAACGAAGCCCAAAACTTAGCCTAAATAATTCTCGGGGATAGCATTTCGCTGTAATAGACGTAACCGATTCAGGGTGTTGACGGGCTACAATTAAAATAGTTGTTCAACGACCATCATTCGATAGCCTAGAGGTGAGTGCAAATACTTAAAAGTAATGTTGTAGGAAATGCTTATTTGACCTCTTGTGTTGATTTTAGGTTCACATTGCACCTTCCATAACATTACTTTTGTTTGTTGAGAAGATCTATCGAATATCTGGGTTGACTTAAAACGAAAGTATTCAAGTGTTAACTTGCATTTAAAACCTAAGGTGCCTCTGAGACCCAGTAGTAGCTGCTGAATTAATGCTCATGTCTGACTCTACAGATCAATTTATTGTCCGCTTCTGGGGCGTGAGAGGCAGTATTGCCTGCCCAGGTGAAAGGACTGTTCGGTATGGTGGCAATACCTCCTGCATCGAGATGAACGTAGCGGGGCAACGCCTAATATTTGATGGCGGCACTGGACTTCGTGTCTTGGGTCAAACGATTCTCAAAGAGATGCCTCTTGACGTGAAGATGTTTTTCACTCACTCGCATTGGGATCACATTCAAGGGTTTCCCTTTTTTGTTCCAGCATTTGTGCCGGGAAATCGCTTCGAAATTTACGGGGCGATCGCCCCAAATGGCTCCACCATTGAGCAGCGTCTCAACGATCAGATGCTTCATCCCAATTTTCCTGTTCCTCTACAGGTGATGGGTGCCCAGCTACACTTCAACGACATCAAAGTTGGAGATACGGTACATCTGGATGACGGTCTTCATGTCGAATCGGCATTGTTAAATCATCCGGGTGAAGCCGTCGGTTACCGTGTCAACTGGAAAGGACACGCTGCTGCTTACATTACCGACACAGAACATTTCCCAAATCGTTTGGATGAAAATGTTGTGCAATTGGCGCGAGACGCTGATGTGATGATCTACGATGCCACCTACACTGACGACGAGTACTACAACGAAAAGTCAAGCAAAGTCGGCTGGGGTCACTCCACCTGGCAAGAAGCGGTTAAGGTTGCCAAAGCTGCCAACGTCAAGAAGCTTGTTATTTTTCACCATGATCCGCTCCATTCCGATGATTTTATGGATGATATCAAAGACAAGACTTCAAAGGCATTTCCCAACAGCGTCGTAGCTTGGGAAGGACTAGAGTTAGATTTGGTAAGTCAGCCTGCCATGTCGTCTTCCAAGGTTTAGAGTTTGATCATCAGGTTTCGATAACACTCTTTTGAAGGGACAGATTTGCCTGAGCTTTGGAGCGGATTATGTCAGAATGTAAAGCGTGAGAATTCTGACTCCTACCGACACAATTTACGCACCTGCTGCGATCGCCCTGGGGAACTTTGATGGGATTCACCGAGGGCACAGGCGCGTTATTGATCCCATGCTGGCGGTGACAGCGGGAAAATCCACCGTTGTTTCATTTGATCCTCATCCCAAAGAATTCTTTACAGGGCAGCGACACCCACTTCTGACTCCGATTGCAGAGAAAGCTAGCTACCTGGAATCTATTGGAGTGGAACAACTGATCTTAATCCCCTTTGATCATGTCTTGGCTCAGCTTTCTCCTCGTGCCTTTGTGGAAAAAATTCTGCTGGAGCAGATTCGCACCTGCTGGATCAGCGTGGGAGAGAATTTTTGCTTCGGACACAAACGTGCCGGAACGACGGCAGACTTACAGGCGATCGCCAAAGAGCATGAAATTCCTGTCCATTTAGCCGACTTAGAAGTCTGCGGAGACGAACGGGTCAGTAGTTCGGCCATTCGAGCGGCTTTGAGCAAAGGAGATTTGTCAAAAGCGAACCGTCTTTTGGGGCGTCCTT
>CAKZMO010000422.1 GCA_937128595.1 uncultured cyanobacterium
GGTGCGCGGCTTCTCCATCAATATCTGTCCTAACCTATCTGCGCATTGCTATATATTCAATCGCTTGTGAACTGCTAAATGAGAGGAGGGGTGGGCGCAGCCTGCCCCTCCTCTCACAAACCATTTGAGATTGCTATGCAGCTATTAGCCTTAGAACATTTATAGTGGCCGGGCAGCCACGATAGTGTCTATGACCTAAATGGGCTGACTACAGCTATAACATAGGGAAAAGGATTGTTACGGGATTCAACAGCGGCAAACCATGAGTGGCTCAAATCTGCGATCGCACAAACGATTCCCACTGTCTTGGCAGGCTACATTCTCAGGGCTGATGTTTGTTTTCATGTACTTGCCGATTTTGGTGCTGGCTTTCTATAGCGTTAATGAGTCTCGCTATGGAGCCGTGTGGAAAGGGTTTAGCCTGCGCTGGTACGCCATGATGTTTGAAGACACCCGGCTGCTCTTGTCGCTACGGGACAGTCTTGCGGTAGCTGGTTGTGCCGTGCTGTGTTCTGCCATACTGGGAACCATGATGGCTGTAGGGCTGGCTCGCTATCAGTTTTTTGGGAAAGGACTCTATCGAGGAGTTTCATATCTGCCGCTAATTATTCCCGACATTACTATTGCTGTTGCGACGTTGATTTTTCTCGCGACAATCGCCATCCCCCTCAGCATTTGGACGATCATTGCGGCACATACGGTGTTTTGTTTGGCCTATATTGCAATTGTCGTCTCTACCCGTCTGTCAGGTTTGAATCCCCATCTTCAGGAAGCCGCTCTCGACTTGGGCGCAACTCCTGTTCAAGCTTTCATCAAAGTTCTTCTGCCTGAACTGATGCCTGCAATCATTTCAGGCTGCCTTCTGGCGTTCATTCTAAGCATGGATGACTTGCTGATTTCAAGCTTTACGGCAGGTGGAGGAGCAAATCCGTTGCCGATCGAAATTTTTAGCCGGATTCGTACGGGAGTAAAGCCTGATATCAATGCTCTCAGCGTCGTTCTTATCACTGGCTCAGGAGTCCTTGCATTCATTGCAGAATATATCCGCTTTCGCAGTACGCAAGAACGATCGCAACGATAAACCGCACCCGCAGAGACAGTATTAGATCAAGCTTTTTCTAACAGTTTAAGAGTCTTAATGGTGATTTCGTACCCTCAGCTACATTTTCACGAAATTCTCATCTGTTAAATTCCTCTTAATTCAATGAAAGCAGCCGAAAGGTGGTGAGATTCCCTTTAGCTGTCGGCATTGGTAGCGTGAGCCCCCTTGCCTATCTGTGCATTCTGTCTGTTCTACAGCTTATTTTGGTGTGAGGAAAATGAAATATTGCGACATTCAGAAACTAAGTCGGTTTCTGATGATGTGTCCTACGGCTCTAGGAGCTTCGGCGTTGGCGATCGCCGGATCTGTTATGTGGGATGCGGGTCAGGTTCGCTCTGCCGAATCATTGTCCATCGAGTCTTCCAAGTTGTTGTTACCCCGTGCATCCAGCCCAGAACCTGAGAGTGAAGCTGCATCGGAAAGGTTCCTAACCCAAGCGGATCCAGCCGATGAGAGTGTCGTCCCAACTGGGTCTTTTCAGGCATTAGAAACCCTAGAAAACCCGTCTTTGATAGCCGATGTCTCGATAGGTCAGCCCTCATCTTCGGGTGGCATGTCCAGAGTCACAGGTGTAGGACAGATTGATACTGGTCGAGTGTCAGACGAACCGATGGGTCAAGTCACATCAATTTCTCAGCTGTCAGACGTACAGCCCACGGATTGGGCCTTTCAAGCGCTCCAGTCACTCGTCGAGCGATACGGCTGCATTGCAGGCTACCCTAACGGAACTTTCCGAGGCAATAGCTCCCTCAGCCGCTACGAGTTTGCAGCCGGTTTGAATGCTTGTCTCGATCGCATCAATGAACTGATTGCGGCAGGTCTTGCAGATCTTGCCAGTCGTGAAGATCTGCTCATCTTACAGCGACTCCAAGAAGAATTTGCAGCAGAACTCGCCGCTCTTAGAGGTCGCGTTGACGCTCTCGAAGCTCGAACAGCAGAACTAGAAGCCAACCAATTTTCAACAACCACTAAGCTCAATGCAGTGACCGTTTTCCATGTCACTGAACTAGGATTCAGCGACGACTTAGAGCGTGAGATTGGGGCACGGGGAGCAGATGGACGTCCCCTCACTGTTCAAGTAGATGATGATTCCCAAACGAACTTCACCTACTTGTCGTGGATGAACTTGACGACTTCCTTTTCTGGGGAAGATGCGCTCAATATCCAATTTGATATGAGCAACGGTCAATCTCCGGCCAACTCGTTTGTGTCGGCTGGACTGTTTAACACGTGGGGTGTCCCTTTTACCCAGCAGAGCAGCGGTGACGATATCCGCTTGCGAGAGCTGTTCTACTCGTTCCCAGCTTTCGACGACGCCGTGGAATTTGTGGTAGGGCCTCGCATCAACATTTACCGCCACTTTGATGGCAATCCATACACCTTCATTTTGGGAGCAATCGATAGCTTCAATAGCAGCGGTAGCACTCAGTTTGCGAGTCTTGACCGAGGTGCTGGAGCTGTCGCGATTGTCCCTCTAGGAGATTTTGACTTTCGGGTCGGCTATCTCGCGGAATCCAATGAGTTTCTGAACAGTACTGCGCCCGACCCCTCGGAAACGCGAGGGCTTTTTGGCGGAGTCAATACTCTAGCTACTCAAGTCAGCTATTCACCCGATCCCACCTTCAATCTTTCGTTGCTCTACGCTCGAACAAACAATACGCCACCTGGAGGTGCAGGTACCGTCGGCGGAGCCTTGAGTGAGCCGATTGGCGGCATTATTGATGACGGCGTAAGCGGTGGTGGTATTGGAACCGCTGCGGCTAATACTTATCTGGCTAATTTTAGCTGGAGGTTTTTGCCCAACGTTGCTGTATTTGGTCGTTACAGCTATGGTGACTACGCGATCTGGCGGCCCAACGGTGGAGGCCGGATTGGAGATGTCGTTGCACAGTCTTTTCAAGCGGGACTTGCATTTCCTGATGTCGGCAAAGAAGGAGCACTCGCAGCAGTATCCTACCTGATTCCCTATAGCTACATTGATGGACGAGAGTTTCTCTTGTCTGGCGGTGGTGACGGAGGGGTGCAGTGGGAACTTGAAGCGGCTTATTATTATCCACTAACTGATAATATTGCGCTGTCGCCTCGTCTCTATGTCATTAACAATCCCAACAACTTTAGCGACAACCCAACGGTGTGGGTCGGTAACTTGAGAACTCAGTTCCGATTCTGAGCGATCGCCATTTGAGTCAGTGAAATACATGAAGGGACTCTTTCTCGATAGAAAGTGTCCCTTCATATGTCTCGGGATTTTATGCCGTCAAGACGTAGCTAAAAGTGGATGAAGAACCCCAAAGAGTCGCTAGACGTCAACCGCTGCAAAGAAGTCCTTGGATTTCACTGGGTCAGGATTCATTGTCTTGTCTCCCGGTTGCCAGCCAGCAGGGCAAACTTCATCGGGATGAGACTGAACATGCTGAATGGCTTGCAGGGTCCGAAGAGTTTCGTCCACATTTCGCCCAAAGGAAAGGTTGTTGATGGTGGAATGCTGAATCACGCCTTCTTTGTCGATAATGAACAATCCTCGCAAGGCTACTCCTGCTTCCGGATCGAGGACGTTGTATGACGTGCTAATGTCTTTTTTGATATCAGATACAAGAGGATAATTTAGGTCTCCGACCCCGCCAGACTTGCGATCGGTTTGAATCCAGGCTAGATGAGAAAATTCACTATCCACAGACACGCCCAGCACTTCTGTTCCTAGCGAGTTGAACTCTTCGTAGCGATCGCTAAAGGCAGTGATTTCGGTCGGACATACAAACGTAAAATCGAGCGGATAGAAAAACAGCACGACGTATCTGCCACGATAGTCTGACAGCTTGACTGTTTTGAATTCTTGGTCGTAAACAGCGGTAGCCATGAAGTCCGGTGCTGGTTGGCCGACCCGCAAGCATCCTTCCATTGTCATCAATATTCTCCTTAACAACGTCACTGCGTCATGTTCAGCAAAGAGCTGTGACAGGCTCACAACAGCTCTCACTAATATTTGAGAGTGACCTCCTCTCCAGTTAAGGCCAGGTTCCGAAAGGCTGCCTGTCACAAATTATTACGATTTGTCACGATAGATCATAATCGCATCGGATTTGAGTATAGCCCAAAGTGGGGGCGGCGTTGCTGTCGCTTCGCTTCGACGAGGCGCTAGGATAATGCTGGATCAGCGTTAAAGCAATAGCGGCATCTCATCGGTGTTATGGAACGGTATTCAAACGGGCGCATCTTGATTTTGGCGATCGTCACTTTGGTCGCTCTAGCCTATCTTTTGATGGTGCTGAACTGGGTTG
>CAKZMO010000423.1 GCA_937128595.1 uncultured cyanobacterium
GATCGAGTCAGATTTGATCCAGTCGAGTCCAGATGCAGCCAATAGGAGTGAAGCGAATTCTATTGAGTCGAATCCAGTGGCATCGGGTTCGGAACCGCTGTCTGCTGAATCAAATCCAGCCAGTGCAAATCCAACCCTTGCAAGCCCAATTGTCCCCAATTCACCTGAATCAGGCTTGATGGAGCCAAATTCGATTCAGCCGAGCCCAGATCAATCAACTCTAAGCGACTTCAACCTATTTGATCCCAACACTGCCGAGCCCGATCTCGTTCAGCGGAGTCCTAGTGAATCCCGCTCAAGTGAACCTAGCTCACACGAATCAGTGTCGGGGAAAGAGCGTTCGATTGAGCCAAATCTAGAAGTATCAAGTCCAGCTAAATTAAATCGAGTTGAATCCGATTCAAATGAAACGAGTTTGGATGACGTCAATCCAGGTGAGCAAGGTATCTCTGAAGCTTGGTCTGAAGTAGAGTTAACAGGATCAAGCCCAGCCTATTCCGATCCGGCTGTGCCAAGTTCTGATATCTCGAACTCGCCCCCCCCCTCTTCAACGGATTCAACCTTTGTTCAACCCAATCTGGTTGAATCTGGTTCAGACAGGGCGACTCGGGGGCAAGCCAATCTGAATGAACAGCTTTCCTCTGAATCATTATCTTTTGAGAGTTCTGAGATTGCAGCCGATTCAACTTCAGTAGAGACGCATCCATCTGAATCAAAGTCGTTCGCACCCAGTCTCACTGAGTCAGATTTGGTTCAGCCTCGTTTGGACGAATCAATCACATTTGAATCAAATGTATCGAATTCGATGGAATCGGCTGAATCGCAGCCGATTCACGTCAGTGGAAGCGAAGTTAGCTTCGAAACTAATAAGATGGATGGGTCGGAGTCAATCGCACCTCACGTGGAGTCATTCGAAGCCGTTTCACCTGAGGCAATTCAAGCCCAATTGATGCCAACTCAATTGGATAAACCAGAGAGGTCAGCAACGTCTGCTTTAGAGGACACATCAGAAGCAACCTCTGAAGCAGCAGACTCAGACATACATTCAGGTTCACCCGATCTTCTCTCAACGGCATCAACGCCTCCTGACATATCCCGGGCGATCGCCTCAGCCTCCGTCGAACCCAATACACCACTCAACGAAACGGTATCGGACTCAGTGGAGCCACACTCGGCTAATCCTAGCCCAATCGAACCTGGTGCAGTCCTTGAGGCTCAATCGTTCGCTGCCGAAGCCAATACCGCATCTGACGAACCTAACGCATCGATCGCCCCGTCTCCTGGTGACCCCGATATTGCGGAATCAGAATCATTTGATTCTGATTGGGTTGACACTGATGTTTCAGCGAACGTGACCGAATCTGGAAACTTGGAATCTGCAGAGATTATTTCTCTAAAGTCAGAGGCTCCAACCTCAGAAGAGCCAATCACTGGCTTCTCTGAATCCTCGATTGCTCCTGATGTCGAGACTGCCGACGCTCGCTCCCGTGGTGCTAGCACACTCGAATCTAGCTCGTCTGCTCCCAGTTCTTCTGATGCTGATATTGCTCATGCCGACACAACGGAATTAGATGTTATTCAGCTCGATACGACCGAGTTGCACGATCATGAAGCAGAGGCTGGAATTGAATGGGATGCCTTTGATGCAGCTCTCGATATCTCAGCACCGAATGCTCAGCCCAATCCCCTTCCACTAGACCGATCTCAACCCAGCAACCCTCAACCGGATCACTCCCAACCGCACCACCACCCCCCTATTCAGCACCAGTTGGATCCAGATGCACCCTTCACTACACCTTCCACACCATCGTCTACATCCTCACCTTCTGAGGAGCGATCGCCCCTTTCCTCTTCCTCTCAGCCTTCAAATCCTGCATTAGAAGCACCTGAGCATGACGAGGCGATCGACGTAGCAGCAGAGGTGTTGCCCCTCTCGTCACCCTCTGTTGACGAAACACCTCCCCAGATATCATCAGAAATTCCTGTGCAGCGATCGCTCGCACCTTCACACTCTATTGCTCAACCGGAATTAGAACCAGAAGCCCGTTCAGAACTAGAGGCAAGTGACACCATTCCCCAAGTGCCACAAATCTTGCAGCCTCTGTCGGTGCTACAACCGTTAAAAACCGTTGAACCCTTGATCGAGAAATCCTTAGCCGAGAAATCCCTGACGAGTGATCCTTCGATGCGTCCTCCTCTAGTCAACAGTGAAGAGTCGCTTGCCCTCGCTCCACCTCCCATCCAGCCGCAATCCACCTCGACTTCTGGAAAGACCCTCCAACGACAAACACAGTCATCTGCTTCCGTTTCATCCGCTCCCGATCTGTCTAATTTTGTTTCTCCATCGGCAGAGCTGACAACCTCCCAGACAGGCTATACGCCCGACACCTGGTCGAGCATTGAGGATTTGCTAGAGCACAGCGCCGCCCCCGGCGGTCAACCTTCAGAAGGGATCCCGACTATCCAGCGTCGGGCTGAGGCTGATTTAAACTCTGATTTGGAGACTCATGCAAATGAGCCCCCGGAGCAGCAGGCGATCGCGCTGCCTTCATCCTTTTCTTCTGTGTCGCAAATCCCAGACACCATTCAACCGTCTGCTCCCAATTCTCAGGTTCCACCCTCAGAAATGGCGATCGCCCCAGCTTCACCTCCGGTGACATCGACCGTTTCCCCCCGCATAGCAGGCCATCGAGGCTATGAGAAACTTCCAGAACTGACGACGCTACACGCTCAGAGCAGTCCATCGGTGCAGCGGCAAATATCACCTTCTGCGGTGAACACCCTAGAACCTGCCGCTCCCTCGACGAATGGAGCTACTGATGGAGCGGTAGATGGCGATCGCTCTCAACAGCAAGGCTTAGGGGCTGGCGGATCTCCAGGGAGTCTCGACAAACTTGCCCGCTCTGTCTACACCCTCGTGCGGCAGCGGTTGAAGCTTGAGCAAGAGCGCAATGGGTTTAACTATCCTCGACGTTTTTAATTTATGGTGTAACGCATAGATTCAACTTGAAACCCCAGTCGGTTTACCCTTTATATTCTCGGTTTACCTTTTATATTCAAAGTTAATATCCAAAGTTATTACCTGAAACTCATTACTTGAACACATAAGAGAATGGCGAGGCTGTCACGATGTCACTGGTTAAAGCAAAGCTACTCGATGCCGAACATCTAAGCGATAGCAATCACAGCAACCATATTGAATTTATGTTTAACCCGACTGAATTGAGCTTTAGTCGTTCGATTAGCATCGAACAATCCGAGGGTTCTCGTAATCAGTCGGGAGGCAACAAGTCCAGCTTTAAACATCCCAATCCCTATTCTCTGAAAATCAATAATCTTATTCTTGATACCTATGAAGACCAGACGTCAGTACTGACACATGTCGAAAAATTTGCCCGTGCGGTGCGGTTTCTAGAAGAAGGGAACGAGCAAGGCAAACGGCCACCGATTTATGTATTTACCTGGGGAGCAACCAGCTATTTGCGGTGCTTTGTCAAAACATTTGCCTTCAACTTGTCGTTGTTTCTACCCGATGGAACACCTGTCCGCGCTACAGTTACCCTTGATTTAGAACAAGTTGACGATCCCAATCCTGACGCTAGCCAGCAAATTCCATCTATTACGGATGCCATGCGTTCAACATTTGGGCGCGGGTCATTTTTGTAGCGATCGCCCGTTTTCTTCCCTTGTCCTCCACCCAATGCGTTGAGATTCACTATGGCTGGTAGCTATATTCCAGAACCAATTATTGAAATTGACGGTCAGCGACCTCCTAATGGGGTACTTGGGGCTCTCATCGAAGACCTACTGCAAGTCTCTGTTGAGGAAAGTTTGCACCGCCCCGGCATGTTTACTCTGGTCATCCGATCGCCCTACTATCCAGGCCAAGAAAAAGAACAGGCCACATCGTCAGGATCAGGAAACGCTAACCCAGAAACCAAGCAGCGGAAAGATTACGAAGACTTTTTCAAAATCGGCCAATCAATCAAACTTGGGTTTAAATCCAGCACTACAGAATCGAGTGAGTTTGATGAGCAATTAGAAGATATCCTCATCGAAGGCGAAATCACTGCGATGGAAACCCACTTCACATCGGGTTCCCAGGCTCCTTTAGTCATTCGAGGTTATGACGTATCCCATCGACTGCATCGAGGACGCCACAATCGCTCCTTCCAAAACTATACCGATAGCGATATTGTGTCTGAAATTGCAGGAGAAAACAGTATTGATTTAGGCACAGTTAACGCCAGCGGTTCTCCCCACGACTACGTATTTCAGGAGAACCAGACCAATATGGAGTTTTTGCGATCGCGCGCTGCTCGTAATGGCTTTGAACTCTTTATTGAAAATGGTAAATTAAATTTTCGCAAACCCAAAATT
>CAKZMO010000424.1 GCA_937128595.1 uncultured cyanobacterium
AAAACCAATAGTTGATGGAGAAGCCGCGCACCGCGCGGCTTCTCCATCAATATCAGTCCTAACCTATCTGCGCATTGCTATATGTCACGAAAGTTAAAGATAAAAACCGAATGTGTCAAACAAACGAAGAGAGATCCGAAATGGTGGCGATCGCCTCTGTAGGTTACAGCATCGATAGGCTAGCAAACTGCCTGGGTAAACGTTGTCGTGAACTACTGCCACCATCACCAATGGCTTCAATCTGCCCTCGCTCGCTACGATAGCGCTCTTGCTGATGACCCGTCTCTCATCGAGGCTTGGTACGCACGGGGACACATCCTCTGTCAGCTCGACCGCTACGAAGAGGCGATCGCGAGCTATAACTATGCTCTCACTTTAGCCCCTGACGATGATATTGATGATATTAAAGATGCCCGTGATTGGGTTGTTTGCTTGATGCAGTACCACTCCCAACCGATGCTGACGCCTCAGCTTGCGACTGCGTTGGTTCAACAAGCGATTGCCAAACTCTGTCGCCATCAATGCGTCTCAGCAGTGGAAATTATCGAATCACTTCAGCTGATGGGAATAAGCTTGGTGCATTCCTCAGAACTGGTGACATTCGTTCCTCTCGCGTTTGGACGAGTGTTTTTACAGCGCACTGAGATTGTCTTTTCTCCTCACTTGGTGTGGGTGAATCCAACCACTCATCAAGAAACCGTGGTTTTACTCGCTGATCAGATACTCTACGAAGCTGCTTATAATTTGGCTCGTCAGTGGATGGAGACCAATACACATATGGATGTTTTGTTGCCTTTAGCAAGTCTGAGTTCAGAGGTTGAAGCAGTGACTCAAGCACTCAATCAAGGACTCTCTATGAAAGGGAGCCAGTTTTCTTCCCCTAGGGCTTGCCTAGTACAGTTGACACGAGTTGAGAATTCAGAATAGAGGTTGGCTGCCTGACATATCTTATTTTGTAGTCAGAGTTTTGGATGATGTAGGTTGTGGTTGAGTTTGCGAAACCCAGCACAGTCAGGTTTTAACGGCATTGTTGGGTTTCCTTATGTCAACTACAACCTACAAGTTTTCGTCATTTCAGGAGATGTGTCAGGCGATCAGGAATAGAGGTTTCGATATCGTTGCTGTCTTATCTTGATCCATAAGAACAAAGGTTTATGGCAATGCACATTGGAATGATCATTCTCGTCAGGGGATCGCACTGCGATGCCCTGACAACAGGAAATCCAAGGTTGAATTTTGCCCAAGCATTTCCGTATTGTGCAATGCCAGATTTCTGAAGAGTCCCAGTGCGCGCCAATCAGGGCGAAGTACCTGACAACCATTGAACTTCTCTGCAATCGGCGGCAGTCGTTGTCGATCAAGGTTCGCCCATCGTAGTTCTTTCATCATGAGGGGCTAGAGTCGTACACATGTATTGCGGGCGTCATTGCTGTCGTATCAGCCCGTCGTAACTTAACTTCAAATTAATAGTCACAGTAGAAAAAATGATCCATTTTGTCCTGAGCTGTTATCCATTTCCAGAAAAGTACTTTGGGTTATGGAATTTGTAGTACTTTTCGTACCTGGGCTTGTCATCGTCTAATGCGATCGCTTCTGCTCTTGGTATAGCTAGTAGAAGTGTCTTCTTGGTGGTTGGGGTCACAACAGCTGTCGTGACGGCAGTTCCATCTGATCCGGCTAAGTTGCTTTTGAAGCATTTGCGATGCCTGTTTCCGTAATTCTGAACCCTGCAATTCTTTTAAAACATGCAATTCTAGCTAGAGGAGGTGGACAATTAGGAGCATGAAAACTTGCTTCTTTGACCACGAAGAGAGTGAACCTGAAAAATCTGGGACAAAAACAAGCAAAGAGGATATGCTACATTCTTAAACCCGTGGTTTCAACTCGTGATGTTTTTCTCCTATTTCTCAGGTTGAATTTCTTAGCTTGATTCTCCATCAAGATCGTCAGGTAGTTTTTTCAGCATGGCAGAGCCTTCGCAACAGCCACATAACGAAAAAAGCCTGTTCGTAGAACTTGAACAGCTTCGGCAAAAAGTGGCTCAGTTGCAGCAAGAAAATCACGATTTGACCGCCGAGCTTGAAACTGCGACCGAACATGGCGATCGCCTCAAAACTGAGCTTCAGCATTCTCAAACTGTTCTCCAGTCTGAAACTCAGGAGATTGAGGAGCAGACTGAGCAGAGCATCGCAGATCTGCAAATGACGGCAGCAAAATATCGCAGCATCTATGAAAATGCTGCTGAGGGACTGTTTCAAGTCAGTTTCGACGGTCATTTTCTGAGTGCCAACGCGGCTTTGGCAAAGCTTTATGGCTACAATTCTCCGGAAGATCTGATCCAATCTATTACGAATATTGATCGCCAACTCTATGTTGACCCTCGCCGTCATGACGAAATTCTGGCCTATCTTCGAGCCATTGGCGAACTCTCAGGTTTTGAATCGCAAGTGTATCGAAAAGACGGCAGCAAGATTTGGGTTGCAGAAAGTTTGCGCGCTGTCTACAGCGATGACCACAGCCTTTCTCACTATGAGGGTTTTGCCTGGGATGTGTCTGAACGTCGGCAAACCGAGGAAGAGCTACGGCAGCAAAAACTTTTGTCCGATCGCCTGCTCCTCAACATCTTGCCTCAGCCTATCGCTGAACGTTTGAAGCGCAAAAAGGCAATTATCGCCGATCATTTTGAAAAGGCAACGGTGCTGTTTGCTGATTTGGTCAACTTTACAGAACTCGCTGCTATTACTCCTCCTGAAAAGACAGTGGAAATGCTCAACACTGTCTTTTCCGTCTTTGACCAAATTGCAGACCAGCATCATTTGGAAAAGATTAAAACTATTGGAGATGCCTACATGCTGGCGGGGGGGGTTCCGGTGCCGATGATCCAGCATGTTGAAGCCACTGCCGATGCTGCCATCGATATGCTGCGTGCTGTCCAGACGATTAAGACCTACGATAATCGCCTGTTGACGCTTCGAATTGGCATCCATACGGGTGAAGTTGTCGCTGGCGTCATCGGTAAACGTCGCTTCATCTATGATTTGTGGGGCGATACGGTTAACGTTGCGAGCCGTATGGAATCAATGGGAGAGGCAGGAAAAATTCAGGTCACTAAAGAGGTCTACAAAAAACTCAAAGGGGCTTATCGCTTTACAAAGCGTGGCGACGTTCCAGTCAAGGGCAAAGGAACCCTGACGACTTACTGGCTCGTGGGAAAAAGAAAGCTCGGACGGAGGTTTTGAATGGTTTCAAAAAATGCATACACCGCAGGACTGTGTAAGGCATTTTCTAAAAGCACGGCTCCCAAATGTCTTTCCAAAGGCTGGGGGAGCGATCGCACTTGCACTTCTGATGGAATTGGAATGGCAGCTAAATAGGGCAAGATTGTCATCCCTAATCCTTCTGCAACCATGCTCATAATGGCGGAATCTTCGTTTAGCTCATAGGCGATCGCTAGCTCAATCGGCAACTGCGCTAGATATTCTCGCAGCAGGGTATAGCTGTTGTCATGGGGCATTGGCAAAATTAGCGGGTAGGGACGAAAGTCCTCCCAAGTTGGAGTGTGGCTTACCTTCGCCGTAGGAGGCAAAAAAGCAACATACGAATCTGAAAACAGAGGATGCACTTCTAGCCCCTGAGGCTTGTATAAATCCATTAATCCCATATCAATTCGTCCATCTTTAAGCATGGACTGAACTTCGCCATGATTGACACAGCGAGTCATCGTGACATGGATTTGCGGATGCTGTTGTTTGAACGTGGCGATCGCCTGAGGTAGCCAATGAGTCGCTAAACTACGAATAGCAGCAACTCGTACTTGCCCAGTCGCTAGACTTCGGACTCGCCTAGTGATGCTGACCACATCATCCAAAGACTTCAGCATTTGTCGGATCGAGGCAATCACTTCTAGACCCACTGAGGTCAACACGGCTCCCTTCGGCCCTCGCGAAAACAACACCACGCCCAACTCTTCTTCTAAGCTGGCGATCGCGTGGCTGATTGCCGATTGGGTCAGATTCAACTCCAGCCCTGCTTTGCCAAAGCTACCGCAGTCCGCCACAGCCAAAAATGCCCGCAATTGAAATAACTTAATTCGTGACCCATCAACACTGTTCATGACCAGACATTATCACTATCATTTGCACTCAACCGCTGTTCTCAATACAGTAAGGACAACAGAATGATTGAGCCGCAAACCGCTGAGCGATTCAGTTGTATTCAGAAACTGAGCTTTTTGAACTCTCGATAAGGAATTGTCCACTGTCAGTCATCACCGTCAGTCGTCACCATCAGCTATCACCATAAGCAGTTCATCGCACGTCATCAGGAGAAAGCACTCACCATGAAGATCGGACTACCCAAAGAGATCAAAGACCAGGAATTTCGCGTTGGTTTGACTCCTGCTAGTGTGTATGCCCTCTGTCAGCAAGGTCACACCGTTGTTGTGGAGAAAGGCGCTGGCGTCGGGTCTGGCTTCACCGATGATGAATATGAAAATGTGGGTGCCACTCTGGTGACGAGCGCTGTGGAAGCCTGGAGCCAGCCAATGGTGGTCAAAGTGAAAGAGCCGCAGCCGGTTGAATATGGCTATTTCTACGAGGGTCAAATTCTTTTTACCTATCTTCACTTGGCCGCAGAACCTGAGCTGACTGAAGCGCTGGTGAAGAGCAAAGTCCAGGCGATCGCCTACGAAACTGTAGCCACTACAGATGGACGTTTACCGTTGCTGACTCCTATGAGCGTTATCGCGGGTCGTCTCTCTGTCCAATTTGGGGCGCGCTACCTTGAGCGTCAGCAGGGAGGACGCGGCGTGCTATTAGGAGGCATTCCTGGAGTGCCTTCTGGTCGTGTGGTGATCCTAGGTGGCGGCATTGTCGGCACAGAAGCTGCCCAAATTGCTGTAGGTATGGGAGCGCAGGTTCAAATCATCGACATCAATGTCGATCGACTGTCTTATTTAGAAACCCTATTTGGCTCTCGCGTCGAACTGCTCTACAGCACGGCTGCGCAGATTGAATCCAGTGTTCCCCAAGCGGACTTACTGATTGGCGCAGTGCTAGTTCCCGGACGCAAAGCTCCTACGTTGGTCAAGCATGATTTGGTAGCTAAAATGAAGCCCGGTTCTGTGATTATCGACGTTGCCGTTGACCAGGGGGGCTGTATTGAAACCCTGCGTCCTACGTCTCACAGTCAACCCACTTATGAAGAATACGGCGTGGTTCATTTTGGTGTTCCCAACATGCCTGGAGCAACGCCTTGGACAGCAACCCAAGCCCTAAACAACGTCACGTTGCCCTATGTGCAAAAGCTAGCCAATAAAGGTCTAGACGCGCTAATGACGGATTCTGCTCTGAGTCAAGGCTTAAACGTGTCAAATGGGGAACTGGTTCATCCTGCCATTCGCGATGCATTTCCTC
>CAKZMO010000425.1 GCA_937128595.1 uncultured cyanobacterium
ATCGCTATAGCAATGCGCAGATAGGTTAGGACAGATATTGATGGAGAAGCCGCGCTGCGCGCGGCTTCTCCATCAATCATTGGTTTTATATCAGCGCATAGCACTAGTAGCACTACATGAGCGATCGCTCTAATGAAACCCTGGGACTAAGATTTTGTCCTAGCTCTTTGATTTGACGATGCTGAGGGTCTCAGCGTGCATGAATGCAATATCTGGGTCGCGTTGAATCGCCTGATAGTATCTCTGCTCGTGCTCATCTCCCGACTCATCCGCGTGCAGCAGACTTTGGGCTTTCTCAATCAGTTGGTTGGCTTCGTCAACGGTGATCGGCTCTTTGGCACTCGTTGCCTCATCAATTTTCACAATGAATTGAGAAAACGCCCGTAGCCAGCTAAACCAATCGTCCCCAATGACCAATTGAAAAAATTGCCCCTGAGACTGGATGCGTCCGTGCTGCTGTTCGTAGGTAATGCGCTCTGATTCAAGAAGAGCTTTGTGGAGGCGCAGCAAGCCCGTGCGCAGCTCTCGCAAAGTTTGAAACGGGTTGTCGATTGGAGGTTGTAATGAGGCCATGCAAAACGAGATGAAATTCGTACATTTTTTATCTTGTCATAATCTTCACGTGTGATGACGCGGACTCGTCTTGCGATGCTGAATTTGCACAGGATGATACGGATTCTGCAATACCTGACACACATCGACGATTCATAAACGTTAAAATCACAACTCAAGAAGTGCTTTTGAATGGTTTAGATCAAAAATATTCCGACAATAGTAGCTTTGGTCGTGCTTCATCGATGATGCTTTGATGACTACGGCGCAGTTCTAGTTGAGGTGTTGAGAGAGTGAGTCAATCTGCGGGTCAATCTGCATATTTTGTGGTCTATCACGGGAGTCGAGATCCTCGTCCTGCGGCATTGGCAGAGCAACTGGCAAGCCAAATGGCGACCTGCCTGCAGCAGAGATCTCCAAATGCATTGTCCTCAGAGTTGGCATCGTCGGGTGAAGATGCTCCGCTGTTGGCGATCGCCCCTCTAGAATGTTGTGAAACGCCACTACAATCACGACTGGCTCAATTTGCTCACGAAGCTCGACAACAGGGCTATTCGCAAGTTCAGATTATTCCTTTGTTCTTGATGGCAGGAGTGCATGTGCGAGAAGATATTCCCGCAGAGGTTGAAGCGGCTCAGGAGATAGTGGGCGATCGCCAACAGCTTTCACTCTGTCCTTATCTAGGGAGCCATCCTCGCCTTGCAGACTACTTGCGATCACTTTTTTCAGCCGCGCCTAGTTCTTCTCTGAACGTTGACCAGACTGTCCATCGGGTGCTCATTAGCCACGGCAGTCGCCGTTCGGGGGGAAACCGTGCCATTGAGGCGATCGCCCAAGAAATTCAGGCTCAGCCAGCCTATTGGTCAGTGGAACCCAAGATTGAAACCTGCCTGATGCCTATTCTTCAAGACAAAACTTCGTCTGATTCACAACCTTCACGAGTTATGGAAATTTTGCCCTACTTCCTTTTCGCTGGCGGGATTACCGATGCGATTGGTCAAGCTATTGCAGAATTTCAGCGGCGTTTTCCTTCCGTGCAGTTTCGTCTTGCTAAACCCTTAGGAGCGAATCGGGCGATCGCCCAAATGGCCGTCGATCTGACTGCATCGCCAGCAGTTCAAGCTCCGTTTAGCCCCTATCCGCAGTCGTCAGATTCTTCTTCTTTTATGACCGCTGTCGGTTAATTCTCTTTTCAGATGAGCCTTCAGACTAAATCTCCAGACCCGACTTTCTGACTGATGTATCCTTGTCCTGCTGTCATTTCATCTACCGAGTGAGACTCTATGCCGCCCTCTGGTTACTCTAGTCACGATTTGAACGCTGACAACAATACCCTTCGTTCCACCACGGATTTGAGCGAATTGAGCGAACACTCAAATACGGTCACTGGGGCTAGTCAAATTGCGTCTCACATCGTCTCTAGCTCTCAAACCTCTTCTTTAGAATCTCCTATGCCTAGTTCAGCGTCATCTGACCGTGCGGTATCTCCTGCGACAGCCTCTACACCAGCCTCTGTTTTGGGCAAAGTGTATCTTGTCGGCTCGGGGCCAGGAGATCCGGGGCTCATGACCCTCAAAGGTAAGACGCTACTGGAATGTGCCGATGTCGTGGTGTATGACGCATTAGTCAGCCCACCCATCCTTGACATGATTAATCCTCATGCTGAGAAAATCAACGTGGGCAAGCGTCGGGGGCGGCATTCTCTAGTCCAAGAGGATACAACACGTTTGCTGATTCGAAAGGCTCAAACTCACGCTATTGTCGTGCGTCTCAAGGGAGGCGATCCCTTCGTGTTTGGTCGTGGCGGCGAGGAAATGGAAGATTTGGTGGTGGCGGGAGTGTCTGTAGAAGTCATTCCGGGCATTACCTCCGGTATCGCTGCACCTGCCTACGCCGGAATCCCCCTCACCCATCGTAAACATGCGTCGTCTGTCACCTTCGTGACTGGACATGAATCGGCTGGGAAATATCGCCCTGAAGTCGATTGGGAGGCGATCGCCCGCAGTTCTGAAACCATTGTGGTCTACATGGGGGTTCACAATCTGCCTCACATCACAGAATGCCTGACTCAAGCGGGACTCGCACCCACAACGCCCATCGCCCTCGTTCGCTGGGGCACACGCCCAGATCAGCAAGAACTGATCGGAACGCTAGAAACCATCGTGCAGCAGGTCGAAAACGCTGAATTTTCAGCTCCGGCGATCGCCATCGTTGGGTCAGTCGTCAGCCTGCATGACACGCTTTCGGCTTGTCGTCCAGCCATCTTTGACTGGCGCAACTAACGTTTCCCATCACTCGCCAACAAGCGCCTCCGCATCATGCCGAGATACTTTCAGCAGTCGGTGTGCAGGGGTGTTGTTATAGCAATGTGCAGATAGGTTAGGACAGATATTGATGGAGAAGCCGCGCAGCGCGCGGCTTCTCCATCAATTATTGGTTTTACATCAGCGCGTAGCATATAACTGCGATCGCTTGCTTACAATCCACAATTCTGGCAAGTCCTCAGGAATTTATTGGCAGAGTCATT
>CAKZMO010000426.1 GCA_937128595.1 uncultured cyanobacterium
CACGGTGCGGTCAAATTCGATGGTGGTGTCAGACACTTCAATTAGCGCAAAGACATCGCTGGGTTGAGGATGGCCGTTGGCATAAAAGTCAGGCCGCCGTTGCAGAATGGCAAAATCCGGTTGGGGCTCAGACCGAGTGCTCAACTGAATCGGGTTTTGCACCCGCACGATCGCCCTGCCGACTAATTCCCGCACCAACAATTCATTCATCCGATCTACACAGGCGGCATGTTGCATGCCAATGGGCGACATCTCGATAATTTCTCCCTGAAGTAGCTCAACGCGATCGCGATCGGTCAGAATGCCGGACTCGATCATCTGGTGGTATTGCCCCACCGTGAATTTCTTTCGCAGAATTTGGACGGTCATGAGTATTCCTTCCTTGCGAAGAGGATTTTCAAAAGTTGCATCGTGGACTGCCATCCATGGAGTAAGGATTCTCCATATACTCCAACTCGCTCTGGCGGTCTGTGTCGTATTTCAAAGCTGGAACAACAGCTTCCAGGGATGAGACGCGATCCTCTAACTGCGCATATTGCTGCTCAACTTCTTTGATGCGCTTATCCTGAAAGCTATTACGAGATCTTTCCGCTTCAATTAAGTCAATGAAGCTACGAAGTAAGTCGAGATCGGAATTGGGTTGCCGCACGGTTTGATCCTCCTGTGCATATTTGCCCAAAATCCTAATATAGCCTTTTAGTATGTCGTGACCCCTTAAAAACTTTGCTCGCTCTCTGCTATGCTTTTCTTTGGCAGGAAAGGTGTCAGGGTGATCTTTTGGAATTCCTGATACATAAGACCTCTGAGGTATTGAAACACGACTTACTAAGGTCGAAGCTAATTCCTTTTCTGCCCAATTTTTTAAGCAACCCATATCTCACCTCCTTCATTTCTGAATCGGTGGGCTAGGGTGTCAATCAGCAACGCTGACTGACCAAACGCCACTGAGTAGGGCGCGATCGCATCATGCACGCTATTCAAATCGCTAATGGGATAAATCTGGAAGTGCATGGGTAGCTGCAACCGAAGCCGTACCTCTCGCACTGGCTTACGCAGGACGTAGCAGACCAGAGCTTGCTTTTTCAATCGCTGGTTGATCGAACTGACCCAGGGATTATCCGGTTGCCAGACCTGGAGGCCGAGCAACACCTGTACCTTGTAGGCATCGGCAATCGGTTGAAGGTCGCCAGGGTAAGTAAACTTCCAGTTCAACCGCTCTTCCCGATAGCTCCGCAGCTTCATAAAGCCCAGGCAGTGCTTGAAGCGGCCTTTGGCAATCGGTTGCCTAGTGCGCTCCGCAGTTTCTTTGAGTGTCTCCAGGAAGGCGGCTTTGCTCCACATCTCGATTTCTAGGTTGCCGAGGATACCGGGAAGGTCGTAGGTTTTGAAGCGATCGCGCTCATTGGCTTCAGTCAGGTCATACAGCCCACACTGCAATGGACTTGACCCACGAAAGCTTTTAGCGTCTTCAACGATGGGGCTACCGCTTTTCTGACTTGATAAGGTTTGCCACTCTTTAGCCCAAGCTTTCATGTGCCCAAAGATTTGTCCAAATCGAGTATCAAAAACTTTTTCGCAAGCTTGTTGAAATTGTTGGACTGAACCTTCATATTGAGACTTCACAGCATGGTGAGATAGCTGACGCCCTAGGGAGACAGATTGAACGGCACCCCAGCGTTTGTAATAGCCCTCAAAATTATTAATCTGGCGATACTTTGCGCGGATGAGGGTCTGAAAGTGGATGCGATCGCACACTTCCCCATCGGCCAGAACGGCTTCCTTTCCTGCAAACAGCCGTTCTACAAAAAAGTTAGGCACTAAGGCATAGGCTCTAAAGCCATCGAATAAGACACCGTGACTATTCTTTTCATGGCGGCCTAAGCGGCCTAACCGTTGGATAAAGTTACCCGCATCTGATGACTCAAAAATCAGGAAATTGATTTTGAAATCGACCCCCACATCAATCGTGCTAGTGCCAATGACCAAATCAGCCGATAAGGATTCTGCTTTTTCTTGTGCTCCTGATAGGCCAGTGTTCTCGCGCACTGTGAGATCATGTTGAGCAAAGTATTGTCGAAAAATAGGTGTCAGCCGCTTCACCGCAGCAATGGAATTGAGAATGATAGCGCCCTTGCTATCAGGATGCTCAAGAAATTGGCTGAGAATTTGCTCTTGGTTCTCTTTGAGCCATTCTTCTGAAGCTTTAGAAGTTGGCTCTACTGATACAAAGGCTAGGTCGATAGAATGGGCAACCTGACGCCAATGGTCTGCAAGTAAAGCCTCTGCTTCTGCCTGAGTCTCCGGAAATTGGTACTTTCCTTCATTAATGGGATTGATTTCGCGATATCGAAATCCGGCTGCATCTAACCGATTTAACAGAGACTGACTTGGCGTTGCTGACAAAAACAAGGACTTCTTGCGTCGATTCGTCGCTTTGATCAGCATCATTGTGTTTAAGACGCTGGCAATCTGGGGTGCTGCAAAGACGTGAAATTCGTCGAAGATGAAGAGATCAAAGTCTTTGTCAATACGATTCCAGAGCTTATCAGGAGTATCGTGATCGGTCAGATAAGCGCCCCGATGTAGGTAATGAAAAATGTCAGGATTCGTAATGAGGACTTCAGATTGACCCGCACGAGAGGCGATCGCACTGCTTTTACGCAAACCCTCGTTCTCAGCGTAAATTTCTAACCCAGTCCCACTGAGTCGATTTACACGGGGGGCATTCGAGGGTTGAAATTTGGCTATGTAGTCGTCAACTTGGCTCTCTTGATCACTAGCGAGAGCATTGGTGGGGTAGAGGGCGATCGCAGCGCAATCGCTTTGCAAAATATTGAGATAAGCCGCGAGACTTTTGCCATCGCCCGTCATAGCCGTGTTGAACACGACATCAATATTCGGATCTCTCAGCACTTTTAGGGTTTCGTACTGATGCCATGACAATGTCCAGCCTTGAGGAAGAGGTATTTCCTCAGATACTGCTTCTGCCGGACAAGAATAAACAGATTTCAGCCTAATTGAAAGCATGAAGTGTACGCATTTAATTGCATGAGTTCATATTGGCAAGCATACTAGAGCTAGTCAATAGATGTAGAGACAAAGTGTACGTATACTTCAAAGAGTTCCATGCCCCATAAGCGTTCTTCCATCACCCTGTCTATTTCAGATCACGAAAAAGCACAGCTAGAGCAGCTCGCCCTTGCCTTTGACCAAACCTGGGGCGAAAAACCCAACGTGTCCAAATTGTTGAAAGCGATCGCCCGTGGCAAACTCCGCCTCGCTGCTAACCATGATTGGAGCCGCGATCGCATCAATACGCTGAGCCGCATTCTGGGTTGGCTTAAAGATACCGGACAATTATTAGAAGCCCTTGAACTCGCTCACTTGTTGCTAGAGCGAAGTGAACTCAATGACCCATTGCGCTACGAAATCCAAGCTTGGGTTGATAAGCCCAGTATGCCTTGGCGCTTAGACCTGGAGCGCTGCATCCGGTTACAGCGTCCGTTTCGCCTGATTTACCAAGATGCAGCTGATCGGCTTTGGACTTTTACCGTGCGCCATGCTGTGATTGAGCGTCACGAAGACCGACAGTATCTTGATTGCTGGTGTGACGAAACAGAAGGCAATCAAGACATTGAAGCTTTGCAGCATAATTGGTCTCTACGACTCGATCGAATTCCAGAAGAAGCGGTTATTTCTCGGGTTGAGGGTTGCTGGCAGCCTGAACTCAGTCACATTCACGTCGAGTTCCATCTCCTACGTGGTCTTGCTTTTGGCTATCGTTCCAAAACAAAAGCTGATTTAGAAGTCACATGGGTATCTGATAAACAGATCAAACGAGTTGTAAGACTGATTCACAATACATTTTGGTTTTTTCGTGAAATGCGAAGGTATGGTGCAGATTGTATTTTGATTGGGCCGGAAGAAGTGCGCGATCGCTTTGTCCAAGATGCGATGGCGATGGCGATGCATTACATAGCGAAGGAGCCTGAGTGACGTATCTCAGCGGAGATTATCTTGTAATGCTATTAGTCAAATTTCCGCTTACCGTTAGAAATTCCCGAGATTTCTATCTTTCTATTTGCCTCTCTACAGGTTCTTATGTGCCGATTTTAGGTTGCGAATTTGATCTGGTCTACACTGAGACTTATGAACAGCGAAATCGCCCTTTCTATAGTTCAGCTACGGTTTAGTTTGTGATACTTTTCTGAACAACCATCAAGAAAATCAAAAAGTTGTTGCAGCGACAACCTATACAAGTCTGAAAATGTTTCGAGTAAGTTAGTCTATCCAAACAAGGACGTTCTTAATTTCATCAAATTCATATGGGTGAAGCATATGAGTGAAATCAAGAGACTGACACAACTAACTGCTGATCTAATTGATTATGGTTTGCTCTACGCGATCGCAAACTATAGAATCCATGAACCTGCCCCTTTAGAACCCCAAGAAAATTGAGCGTTTTGGACTCAGCCTTACTCCTCATGGTTGGAACAGCTAGTTCGAGCATATCCGCCCGAATCGAAGCGCAAGACATATCTTGATGAGATGATGTCTCAAGAACATGCCACTGGAATTGAGGTTCATTATGACGTGTCTAATGACTTTTATGCTTTATTTTTAGACACTAAATATAGGTTTTATACTTGTGCTGAATTCCAAAGTGAGCAAGATACGTTAGAGACGGCACAAGAAAACAAAGCTGCTTATTTGCGATCGCTACTCCGATTAGAAGGAACGGAAACGATTCTAGATTTGGGCTGTGGCTGGGGAGCGATGCTGAAGTATCTCAAGGACATGGGTCATGATGGAAAATTAGCTGGACTTACGCTATCAAAGGAGCAGTTGGACTATGGACGAAATACTC
>CAKZMO010000427.1 GCA_937128595.1 uncultured cyanobacterium
TCTGCAGGCAGGCGTAATTGAAGGATTCCTGCAAGTCTGCAGGCAGGCGTAATTGAAGGATTGAAAGATTAATTGACCAAATCAAACCCCTTCTTCAACCAATTCCCCATCTACCGGCAAACCTACGCCGGGTGGAAGATCCAATTTCGGGCCGTCAGGTTTCACTCCCCCATCGCCCATATCATCTCTATCGTCCTCATCATCGTCATCCTCTTGATTAAAAGCCATGACAAAAACCCGGTAAATCAAATACACATTCAACAGCACAAAGGGGATGTACATTGGATGCTCGGAAAGGTATGCTATGATCTTATCCACTTATTGCGCTTGATGATCAAATAAATAACCCAAATCTCGACGATGTGTTTAGTGATTTTTGCGTTCCTTTTGAAGGAATTCTTGATAGGCCTTAGCAAGCAGGTCGAGCAGCTCCCCTTCCACTTGATCCTCATGCTCTAGCTTCACATGATGGGCAAATTTGTTCTTGTAATCGACCTTAGGTCGGATCAGTTTTGAATTGAGCTCATCGGTTTGGTAGAACTTGATGTCGAGGAAACTTTTATAAGGCCTAATGATCAGCCAGGCCTTCTCACTGGTGTAGACAATAGATTAAGCGTTAGCAACAAATGCCTGAGGCTCCCATTCCATCCCCACTTGATGCACTATATCCCAAGCCAAGACCAATTCATCAGGAAGATCAATAAATAACTCCCCCCACATTTTTTTATGCAGATATGGGACGGCTAATTCTATTGAAAGCGGTGGTCAGATTTAGGACTATTCCACTTCGTAATTGGTGATTAAGCATAAAAAAAGCCCCCGAAGAGGCTTCTTTTAGCGATTGACGGACGAAATCTAGGGTAACACTACCGCATCGATTACGTGTACCACTCCGTTGCTACCTTTAAGATCGGTGGCTGTCACAGTGGCTGTATTACCTTTTGCATCAGTTAACTGCACTTTGCCGTCTACTACAGTTACGCTTAAGGTTGCTCCATTCACGGTTTCTACTTCGGCCTTACCGTCGTTCATTTTTACCGCCTTAAGCACATCTTTTGCCATTAAGCTTCCGGAAACCACATGGTAAGTAAGTACCGCCTGCAGCTGCTCTTGATTCTCGTCTTTCAATAGGTTTTCGAGGGTACCTTCCGGCAGGTTGTCGAAAGCGGCATTAGTGGGTGCAAAAACCGTAAATGGGCCTTCTCCTTTTAGGGTTTCCACCAAGCCGGCTGCTTTCACCGCAGTAACTAATGTAGTATGGTCTTCAGATGAAATAGCAATGTCTACCACATCCTTATCTTGAGCGAACAGTCCAAAAGAGAATACGCTCATGGCAATAATCGAAAGTAATTTTTTCATGGTTTTAATTTTAAAATGAATTAATCTAACCCCAATTCCTTGGATTAGTTCTCGTACGAGCTTAAATGAAAGATAATTGTCACATTTTTAACAAAAAGATAAGGCCACGATATTGAGATCATCTCGTCGTTATACAATAACGATCGAACCACCCAACCATTGCCGACGTTTACACGTCATACCCTAAATAATTGCACCATGAAAAGAGCCCTACCCCTTCTTCTTATTTTACTCTCACTGCTTACTCACACATCACAGGCCCAGCGTTTTGAGTGGCTCAAGATCTATTCGAGTTCTGGTTTTGGTGGTGGCAATCAATTTTTGGAAGTGCATGATAATAATGTATTCGTAGCTGGGGAATTTCAAGGAAGCATAAGTTTTGGAAGCACGGTATTAAATTCAGGCAGTAGGAGCATATATGTGGCTAATTATGATACCCTCGGGAATTTTAGGTGGGCCGCACAAAATGGAGGAACCTCCTCATTTAATAATGTGCTAGATATTGATTTAGATAGTACGGGTAACTTATACCTAATCGGGTATTACAACAATTCTGTTTCATGGGGGGGACTTAACCTGAGCGTTAGCGGTACTTCCCCGACTGTATTTAGAGAAGGTTACGTACTCAAGTTGGATACGCAGGGAGTAGCACAATGGATTAGAGGGTTCTACAGCCCGAATGGAACAATTGGATTCAGAGGTCTTGCTGATTTATCGGTAAGTGCCAATAAAATATTTATTGCTGGACAACAAACTAGTGATTTACAGTTTTCAGGTTCCTCTATCCGTTTAAACCAGCCTAATCTAACTGGATCTCAAAACAATATTTTTGTTGGTGAGCTTGACCTTGCGGGGGTGCCCTTAAATTTAAACCGCATCGTAACGGCCAACGTTGCTTTTTCTAACAACAATACTATTGGTGATTTTGAGGCATTGAATGACTCTGTTTTCTATTTTGCTGCAGCCTATAGAGGAGAATATGATTTTGGAGTTAATAGTGTGCTATTCCCGAATACTGGTACTTCTTTTCTCGTGGGAGTCGCAAAATTCACCAATTATAGATACCCCTATGCTACCACAGTCACGGGTTGGCGTCGCCCTGGGGGATACATGTAATTTGCGTATTTCCGGTTCAATCAAACTTATGGGATGCGCTCACCCATTGGAGAAGGCACTGCCGCCCCAGGGACGACCAACGGACAATCCAGGTTGGGGTGCGGGACGACGGTCACAGGTATGCCGAAGGCGTCTTCGATGGTGTTTGGGTTCATAACCTCGTGTGGTGTGCCGGTGATCATCTTTTCGCCATCACGTAATACCAGCACGCGGTCCGCATATTGGGCGGCGAGGTTTAGATCATGCAGGATGGCCAGCACCGCTGTGTCCTTAGCGGCAAAATCCCGTGCAACTTTCAGTTTGTTGTGCTGGTGATTGAGGTCAAGGTTGTTGGTCGGCTCATCCATCAGCAGATAGCGTGACCCATGTTCGGGCTTCGTCCAGATCTGTGAGAGGATGCGGGCGGTCTGTACCCGTTGCTGCTCACCACCGGAGAGGGTGGTGTAATAGCGATCTGCCAAGTGGGAGACAGCGCAGGCATCCAGCGCGGCCTCGGCGATTTCGTAATCTAGCGTCTGCTCGGTGTTGCGCACATGCGGGCCTCGGCCCATCAGCACGACTTCCAACACAGTGAAGGCAAAGGTCAGCGTCGATTGCTGTGCCAGTACGCCCCGCACACGGGCACGGTCTCGCCGCCGCCACTGATTCAGTGGTTTGCCACCCATATACACCTCACCAGCGGATAAATTCATATCCCCTGTCATGGCCTTGAGCAATGTGGATTTACCCGCGCCGTTCGGCCCGACAATAGCGACGAGTTCGCCAGTGTTTACGGTCAACGAGACGTCTTTCACAAGGGCTTTATCACCGATTTTGACGGTAACGTTGTGTGCTTCTAACATCTTTACATCAACCTCCCTTGTGAGCGATCCCGCAGCAGCAGATACAAGAAGAACGGCGCACCGACCAGTGCGGTGACGATGCCAATCGGTACTTCAGCCGGGGCGGCGACGGTGCGGGCCATCAGGTCTGCGGCCATGAGTAAGGCCGCACCCAGCAGCGCAGACCCCGGTAACACATAGCGGTGGTCCGGG
>CAKZMO010000428.1 GCA_937128595.1 uncultured cyanobacterium
CAGTAAATATGAAAGAAAAATTGCTGCTCTCACTGGAGAGATCGAGAGCCTCAAAGCTCAGTACGAGGAGCGAAATGCTCAATATGTTCGTCTAGTTGCAGACTTTGATAACTTCCGTCGGCGCACTGCTCGGGAAAAAGATGAGCAGGAAGAGAAGGTGAAGTGCTCTACGGTGATGGAGCTACTCTCTGTTGTCGATAATTTCGAGCGGGCCCGATCGCAGATCAAGCCCCAAACGGATGCAGAGATGGCGATTCACAAAAGCTATCAGGGGGTCTACAAGCAACTGGTTGATGGACTCAAGCGCATTGGCGTTTCGCCGATGCGGGCTGAAGGGTGCGACTTTGATCCAAACCTTCATGATGCAGTCATGCGTGAACAGACCGCAGACCACGAGGAAGGTACGGTCATGGAAGAGCTGATGCGTGGCTATATGCTAGGCGATCGCGTCTTGCGCCACGCGATGGTCAAAGTTGCCGCAGCTCCTGACCCCGTGATACCCTCGGATGAAAATTCCGAGGTGCATGAGGAGCCAGCTCCAGAGGAGTAGAATTGTGACTGATAGGTACCGAATGCACGGCTCTGGTTGTCGTCATCAACAGCGATCGAAACCCGTCTATTCTGGATAGGTGTCAGTCACCGCAACATCGGTTAGAATCCAGCCATCACGCTCGCAGTTTTTGATCCGCGTGTTAGTCTGACTCTGTAGGCGACGAGCGTTCAATTCAGCCTATTAGCTGTAATAAATGCTCAAGCTTTGACCCTGTTCAGGGGTTAAGTTGCCCGAACAAATCCTTGTCTCTAGCACCGCACTGTGTGATGAGGGTTGAATGCAGTAGGCGGCGAACTACGAAGCGTCAGTAGCGAGTACGGTATGCCAATATGCATAGTGCTTGACTCGTTCTCTTCTTGTCAATCAGCCAGATGACGGAGTGCGATCGCCCCCTTCACATTGCTTAATCACACTGACTGAATTTTTGGAAAGTTGCGGAACACTGAACTGCAACAACGGCGATTGAACTTCAACCCGCCAGCCTCCTGCTAATCACTTGAACGTATTCACAGCCGCTAGCTATGGGAAAAGTAATCGGTATTGACCTCGGTACAACGAATAGTTGCGTGTCTGTCCTAGAAGGCGGTCAACCTGTCGTGATTTCCAACTCCGAAGGCGGGCGCACAACGCCCAGCATTGTCGGGTTTGGCAAATCCGGTGAGCGACTCGTTGGACAGCTCGCCAAGCGGCAAGCCGTCACGAATGCAGAAAACACGATTTTCAGCATTAAGCGCTTCATCGGTCGGCGATGGGAAGACACGGCCGATGAACGCAGCCGGGTTCCTTATGCCTGCATTAAAGGAAAGGACAACACGGTTGATGTCCAAATTCGTGGCAAAACCTATACCCCGCAAGAAATTTCGGCCATGATCTTGCAAAAGCTAAAGCAGGATGCCGAAAACTATTTGGGCGAAGAACCCACCCAGGTTGTGATTACGGTTCCGGCATACTTTACGGATGCCCAGCGGCAAGCAACCAAAGACGCAGGAACCATCGCAGGGCTAGAAGTATTACGCATCATCAACGAGCCAACGGCTGCCGCTCTATCATACGGGCTGGATAAGCAAGATCAAGAGCAGAGCGTCATGGTCTTTGACTTGGGAGGGGGAACCTTCGATGTCTCTGTGCTACAGCTAGGCGATGGCGTTTTCGAGGTGAAAGCTACCGCAGGCAATAATCATCTTGGCGGAGATGACTTCGATAATGCGATCGTACGTTGGATGATTGATGCCTTCCGTGAGATGGAAAGCATCGATCTCTCAATGGATAAAATGGCGCTTCAGCGGCTTCGGGAGGCGGCTGAGAAGGCCAAAATTGAACTCTCCAATATGCTGACTACCTCTATTAATTTGCCGTTTATTACCGCAGATGAAACGGGGCCGAAGCATTTGGAAATGGATCTGAATCGCGCCAAGTTTGAGGAGTTGGTTGCGCCGTTGGTGCAAAGTACGATTGAGCCAGTCACCCAAGCCCTTAAAGATTGCGGATTATCGGCTCAGGAAATTGATCGCATCATTTTAGTGGGTGGTTCTACTCGCATCCCGGCTGTTCAGCAAGCCATCAGCGAATACTTCGATGGCAAGACGCCCGATCGCTCAGTGAATCCAGACGAGGCCGTTGCTTTGGGTGCCGCCATTCAGGGTGGGGTTCTTGGTGGCGAAGTCAAAGACTTACTGCTGTTGGACGTGACACCGCTCTCCCTCGGCATTGAAACCTTGGGTGAAGTCTTCACCAAAATTATTGAGCGGAATACCACCATTCCGACTAGCAAAACTCAGACTTTCTCCACAGCCACAGATGGGCAAACCTCTGTAGAAATTCATGTTCTACAAGGTGAACGGGCATTAGCCAAGGACAATAAGAGTCTTGGAAAATTCCAGCTAACCGGCATTCCTCCAGCACCGAGAGGCGTACCACAGATCGAGGTATCGTTTGAAATCGACGCGAACGGAATTCTACAGGTTGCGGCTAGAGATAAGGGAACTGGCCGAGAGCAGAGCATTCGGATTACCAATACAGGCGGCTTGAGCGATTCTGAAGTGCAACGGATGCGTCAAGAAGCTGAACTTTATGCCGAAGATGATGAACGGCGGAAGCAGTTGGTCGAATTGCGTAACCAAGCCGATAACTTGTTCTATAGCTACGAATCAACCGTTCGCGATAATGCAGACTTCATTGACGAAGCGCTGAAGGCTCAAGCGGCTGAGCGGGTAGC
>CAKZMO010000429.1 GCA_937128595.1 uncultured cyanobacterium
TTCGCCTTATCGGTCAATGCGCCTTTCAGCAAATAGTCCGCCAGCATGGTGTTACTGGTGGTGTTGCACTGCCGCCAACCGGGGCCAAACACAGCCGTGTCATTATTCAACTGTGAGCAATAGTTGACTGGTAGCTTAATCAACTGGTTCACATCATGCTGCTGGGGTGTTTCGCCTTCAATTTTGACGTGGGGATCATAGGCATACACCACTTGCAGCTTGGTCACTTTATCGCGCGTCAACAAAGGCGAGGCCAGAACCAATCGCAAATGTTGATTGCGATCGGGGGCATATTCCAGCACATAAAACACATGACCTTGGGGAACGTAGATTTTTTCAGAGTCAGCAAGGTCTACCGAGCCTAAGACCTCTTTTTTGAGCACAGTATTGGATTCAGCGATCGCCTTTGGCATAGTTACTCCCTTAAAAATTGGTAGAAGACCCAGCCTGGCTCAAGGATTCTCCTGTGTCGCAACCTTGAACGCAGACCCGATTATCAGATTCTACTGATTAGCATTCCCGGAAAATTTCCGTATATCGCGCAGGACACGGATTTTTTTTAGGTCTAGATGATCGGTAAATGACTATCCACTATCCATCAATAATCATCTATCAATAGCCATGCATCAATAGCCATCCATGACCATGAATCCACGACTATCAACCTATGAGGATCCTGACGAACCCGCCCCACTGAGCAGAATCTAGCCTTTGGGCGACACTGCAATCATCGGTTAACAGGGATGCCGCCGTCTGCACGGTGATCCATACGGTGATCCATACGGCGATCCGTCTAGCGCGATCCAACGGTAGGATCGTCGTCCTCTTGATGTTCCGCCAACCGATGTGGCTATCTTGCTGCGTGCGGGACTTTATGATGATGGAAGCGTGCTAGCAGACTGACGGATTGAGTCACCGTTCAACGCCAAGCTTGCCGTGAATTAAGCTCAATCTTCGCTGTCGGGCACCGTCGCACGTTCTAATCATGAGTTAATCACGGGGTTCAAGGGGGCAGAGAGCTGACGTTGCATAAGTTTATTTTTTGTAGAAAAAATTCAGCGATCGCGCCCGGATTGCAACGATTCAACGACAGTTGGACTTACTGAAGGCGAAACGAAGAAACCGCATCAGGGCATGGTTTGATAGGGGATAGGCATCGCATCCGTGCGATCGCTGGGTTCAGTGAGGTCACAGTGAGCGGAGTTTCATGACATACTGCCTTGGCATCATCACGCGCTACGGTATCGTCTTAGCGGCAGATTCTCGCACGAATGCGGGCGTTGATTACATTTCAAGCTACCAAAAGCTATTTGATTACTCCGTATCCGGACAACGGATTGTGCTGCTATGCTCAGCGGGTAACTTATCTATCACCCAGAGTGTCCTCTATTCCATTGATCAGGATCTCAAAACAGAAGATATTGAAAACCTGCACACTTTTCCCACGCTGCATGAGGTAGCACGTTATATCGGCAACAAAATTCGAGACGTGCAAACCCGCGATCGCCCTTGGCTAGAAAAAGACGGCATTGATTTTAACTGTAGTTTCTTACTTGGTGGGCAAATTCTGGGAAATGAACCGGGATTGTACCTGATCTACACGCAGGGCAATTTTATTCAAGCCACCCCGGAAACGCCTTTCTTGCAAATTGGCGAAACCAAATACGGTAAACCCATTCTCGATCGCACCCTCACCTTTGAAACATCGCTAGATGCGGTTTCAAAGTGTGTTTTGCTTTCCATCGACTCTACGATGAAATCTAATATTTCAGTAGGGCCGCCCATCAATGTCATCATGTATGAATCCAACAGTTTCCTGGTGAATAACCAACTGAAACTGCGAGTAGGCGATCCATACCTGGCAAAAATACGGCGGCTATGGGAAATATCGGTGCGGGATGCGTTTGAGCGAATGCCGGATGTGGAGTGGCAGCATTATCTCAATCCCGATGCGGATGAGGACGTGTTTACGGATTAACTGCCAAGTCAGAGTTTATATTGCAACCCCAAATAAGTTGTATCGCAACGCAAGGGTTGATTAGGACGCGATATGATCTCTGAATTCCCGTCTGCACGGGAATGACTCATGAAACTGTCCTCACGCATCCCACCATTGCTATAGCAATCCTAAATGAGTTGTCAAGTGAGAATGGTTGTTTTGAGAAGGATTCCGCAGGAATCCTTCTCACAATCCAAATAGGATTGCTATATAAATGGAATGAGATATTCTGAGCATGAATCCACAGTACTCATGCTCACGATCCAGATAGGATTGCCATCGCGATCGCATCCAGGCAGATATCTTATTCGCCTTCTGTCGTCAGCGCTTCGGGTGGTGTTTCTGGCGTGAGGTCTGGCGTGAGTTCCGTTGATGGGCGATCGCGCTGGGTCACGTCCAGATAAATATGCTCCAGTCCGACTGGCCTGCGGGTGACCGAATCAATGGGAATGCCGTCGAATTGCTGCAAAATCTCTGTTAGTTCTAGCGCCTGAGGCAACCAGAAAGCTAACTCTGCACCGTAGTAGCGATGGGCATAGCCGAGTTCCTGACCACGGGCGATCGCGCTGGCTTCATTGCTGGTGTGGAGCAGTAGAATTTCTGCGGCCGGAATGGTTTGGCGCAGTTCATCAAGGCTGCCCTCCACCAGAATTTCGCCCTGCTTGAGAATGCCAATGCGATCGCACAGTCGCTCGGCTTCATCCAGCAAATGGGTGGTCAGCAAAATGGTCATCCCCTGGCGACGCAGTTGGCGGATCAGTTCCCAAATGTCGTAGCGGGTTTCGATGTCGAGGCCGGTGGTGGGTTCATCCAAAATCAGCAGCTTGGGCTGATGGATCAGGGCGATCGCCATACTCAATCGCCGCTGCATTCCACCGCTGAGCGTTTCGGCTACGCTGTGGGCGCGATCGCTCAAGCCCACGGCTTGCAATCCATCCGCCACCCGCTGTTGCAGGTCGTCGCCTTTCAATCCATAGATGCGCCCAAAAAAGCGTAGATTTTCAGCACAGGTCAGCGTCTTGTAAACCAGCGTTTCTTGCGGCGCAACGCCAAGGAGCCGTTTAGTGGTTTCAGAAATGGGCTGATCGGCAATGCGAACCATGCCGCTATCGGGCGTCAACAGGTGACAAAGGATATTGATGGTCGTGGTTTTGCCCGCGCCATTGGGGCCGAGTAAGCCGTAGATTTGTCCCGATTCAATCGACAGAGACAGCGATCGCAGCACCGTCCGCGATCCAAACTATTTCGTCAGTTGTTCGATATGCAGCATGGGCAGTTTGAGAACGGTATCTGGGGTAATTACAAACGGGAGCATCCCACTTTTGCAAATGTCTGCGTCATTCCCACGACGGTAGGAATCTATATAGAAGCTAAGTATCTGTGGATTCCCGTTTGCACGG
>CAKZMO010000430.1 GCA_937128595.1 uncultured cyanobacterium
ACACGCTGCGCCGGCGGCTGATTAAAAATGCTGCGGCTATCCTGTTGATGAGTCGCGGTATTCCGATGATCCTGATGGGTGATGAGATGGCCCGCACCCAACACGGCAATAACAATATGTACTGCCATGACAACCCCTCAAATTGGCTAGATTGGGATCTACTGCAACAAAACCCGGATATTTTCAATTTCTTCCAGCAATGCATCGCCTTTCGTCATGCGCACCCCGGATTACGCAACAAAGATCACTTCTATCATCATGACCGTGTTGGCAGCGGTTACCCGGATGTTAGCTGGCATGGCACACAAGCCTGGAACCCCAACTGGTCTGATTATGCCCTTACGCTGGCCGTCATGTTCGATGGCGAGCACGCCCTAAATGGTGCATACACCGATGATACGATTTACATCGCGATGAACATGCACTGGGACGAGCACCAATTTGAGATCCCGGCCCTGCCAGAAGGTTTGCAGTGGCACGTTTTCGCCAATACCAGCCCCAATGCCCCGCAAGATATTCACGAACCGGGCACTGAACCTGTTATCGAAGATCAGCGGTTTATTATGGTGGGGTCACGGTCGATTATCATTCTTGTGGGCCGTTAAGCGACGATACAGACAAAAACCACCCAGTCAAATATCGGTAAGGATTGCGCCTGCGGGTGTGTCCTACTTTAAGTTGAGTCATGTTGAATGATTGGGAGAATCTGTCTATGGCAGACATCAATGTTGATGAACTTGAAGTGATCCATAACAAGGCGGAAAGCCGCTTTGAAATTTCCCTGAACGGCCAGATGGCGCAGGTCGCCTACATGCAGGCTGGCAAAAACGTCATCTTCCCACACACCGAAGTCCCAGTTGAGTTTGAAGGACAAGGCATCGCCGGGAAGATCGCCAAAACCGCGCTAGATTGGGCCGTTGATGAAGGCTATAAAATTCAGGCCCTGTGCCCGTTCATCAGTGCCTACGTCAAACGCCACCCGGAGTACCATCCGCATACCTGGGGCTATTAGGCGTCATAGCAACGGGGCAGCGCACCATAAATACCCTGCCCCGCTGAGCGCATATTATGACGATTGCTGCTCTCCAGCAGGGTTCGCCGCCTTGATTAAGCTACGCCCGGTCATCTCCTCTGGTGGATCAATCCCAAGTAAATCCAATACCGTCGGCGCGACATCAGCGAGTTTGCCCCACGTCCACAACTCATGATATTGCCCCTCGCTAATGACAAATAGCGAAACCGGCCCCACCGTATGATAAGTATGGGCGTCACCCGTGTTCAGGTCTACCATACGTTCACAATTACCATGATCTGCGGTGACGATTGCTACCCCACCCTTAGCCAATACGGCATCGACCAACTTACCCGCACAGTCATCGACCGTTTCTACCGCTTTGATGGCCGCTTGCAAATCACCCGTATGCCCGACCATATCCGGGTTCGCAAAATTCACCAGCAGAAAATCGTCGTCATGATCCTGAAGGCGCTTCAGGGTAGCGTCTGCGAGTTCCGGGGCGCTCATTTCCGGTTGCAGGTCATAGGTAGCGACCTTCGGCGATGGCACGATCTTACGGTCTTCACCGGGCCAGGGCTGCTCAATGCGCCCATTGAAGAAAAAGGTCACATGCGGGTATTTTTCGGTTTCCGCACTATGATACTGCTTACGGTCATGCTTGCTCAGCCACTCCGCTAACGTGTTTTTCAGCAATTCCACCGGGAACAGCACCTTAACCGGTAAGCCATCCATATATTCCGTCATCGTGACGATGTCCAGATTATTGACGCGCTCAAAGTGCTGCGCCCCTTCAAACTCATCAAGCGCAAACGCCTGCACAATCTGGCGCATCCGGTCCGCGCGGAAGTTATAGAAGACCAGCATATCACCCGCTTCGATCTTCAATGAGTCATCATCGCCAACCACCGCCGGGAGGATAAACTCATCTGTAACATCAGCATCATAGCTGTTCTGCATGGCTTCCTGCGCCGATGATGCCGTATTTTCCGCCTCCCGCTTGACCATCGCGTTATAAGCCTGGGCGGTACGTTCCCAGCGTTTATCGCGGTCCATCGCGTAGTAACGCCCACTAACCGTCGCAATGCGCCCCACACCGAGCGCGTCAATTTTAGCCTGCAACTCACTCAGGAAGCCGATACCGCTTTCAGTCGGCGTATCGCGCCCATCTGTAATAACATGAATCACCGGGTCAATCTCATTGGATTTCGCAATATCCATCAGCGCGTGCAGATGATTCTGATGACTATGTACACCACCAGATCCCAACAGGCCAATTAAATGCAGCTTGCCGCCATTTTCTTTGATGCGGGCAAACCCTTCAGTGAGTTCGGCCTGCGTCCCTAATTTATCCTCACGGATTGCCATCTCAATCCGGGTAATATCCTGGTAGACCACGCGCCCCGCCCCCAGGTTAAGATGACCGACTTCAGAATTACCCATCTGGTCCGGTGTGAGGCCCACATGCTCACCAGATGTATGCACGACTGCCCGTTCGCAGGTCTGCATCCAGCGATCAAAATTT
>CAKZMO010000431.1 GCA_937128595.1 uncultured cyanobacterium
AAAAGCGCGATCGCCGCGAATGGATTCCACCCAACTCAGCATTCGGTTCGATAAATCGGCACTGGCCAGAATCACCAACTTGGCGTCACGGATGCGGCGTTCGAGTTCTTCGATTAGCAGCGGACGAATGCCATTTTTGTTCGAGAGTCCACTGGATAGCAAAACGTCTGCGATCGCCGGGAGTTCATCCAATACCAGCACCTCGGCATGAAACGATTTGACCTTGAGCAAACTAGGAATGCAGGTCACCAGTCCATTGGCCCGCTGACCATCCTGGTGTTACTCCAGCAAACGTCCCAAAAACAACGCTAAGGCTTTACAAACAGAAACATTCGAGGGATTGGAGATTGAATTCTTTGCTACGCAGTGATTCTAGCGAGAATGGAGAGGTCGTAGCTTTCCAGAATGTAAGTTGCTGTCCAACTCAAAGAAATAGCGACCATGAAGATTAATGTGTGCATAGCGAGTAGGAGATAAATGGTTCAAATCCTCTGCTTGGATAGGGTATTCCTCGATTTCTAACTGTTCGAGAATGGCTTGCATATAAGCGGTATTCCAGACTACGACAGCATTCGTGACAAGAGTGAGGCAGTGGGCTTGATTCGTAACCTGAGTTTGTTGGCGCTGACGGATTTGTCCTCGATTACCGAAGAAGAGAAATCGTCGCAGGTCATGCAGATGCTCTCCCTTGTTCAGTTGCTTGGTGATACGTCGCTGGTAGTCTGGTTGGTTGAGGTAGCGAAGGATGAAGATGGTTTTTACCAATCGTCCATATTCCTGGAATGCGATGAGTAAGGCATTCTTCTGGGCGAAAGATTTTAGCTTAGCCATAAAGAGAGAGGCACTGACCCAACCGAGTTTCAAGGAAGCAACCACATGCAACATTTCATCCCAACGTTCAAGAAATAGGTGAGGTCGTAGGGTATAGCGCAAAATCGGCTTAAGATTGGGATATTTCAGGGGAGAGTCAACGCAGTATAGTCGCTGACTCGCTAAGTCACGCAAGCGTGGAGAGAACTTCAAGCCCAACAGGTCGAATAGCGCAAAAATGACATCCGTATAGCCTGCGGTGTCGGTTGTATGCTCAAGAATTGCAAGTTCTGTTTCGTTGTCTAGAATCCCGTCAAGCAAGTAGGTTGCATCACGAACGGTGGAGGGAATGACTTTATCGCGATACTGGGAATGTTGATCAGAACTCCAACTGTAGAAAGTGACTCCTTGACCATAGCCAAAGTAACGAGGTAAGGACACCGCTTGTTGGTTTTTCACAGCAACAGGAAAACGCTGACCATCTGAGGAAGATAAAGTTCCACCTCCCCAGCATTGAGCTAAAGGTTGATGGTAATGGTAGTTGACCAGAGTGTTAATAGCTTCCACCAAGTTGTCTTCCTGCAAATACCAATTGGTGTACCACAGGAGACCTTTATAAGAGAGGTCTGCGGCTTTTGCCATGTCGTTTAAGCTAAAGTTACATGCCTGAGCTAGTAAGGCCGCATAGAGATAGGTTTTATCCTCAGGTGTCGATTTAAGATTTTCATCCCCAGCAACTAAGGCATCGGAGAATCCACTCCATTGGTCTACTTCAGGTAATAGCTGATCTAAGTCAACCCAGGGCAGTCGTTGAGTAATTTGCTGTTGGAGTTTCTCGCTGCTTTCGCTAAGGTCGAGTCCTTCTAAAGGAGAGATCACTAACTTGTCGTTTTCAATACGCACTTGCTCATGGCTCTGAATCGTTTGATTCAACTGCTGAAGTTGCTCGGTGAGATCAGCTTGTAATTGCTGAAACCGTTTCTCTCCTGCTGTTGAAACCTGAAGCATCTGGCAAATTTCAGTGCGCTGTTGTGCCCACTCTGTTGCAGGCATGAGATAAGTTTCAGGGTTAGCATAGCGACGGCTGTGCTTTAACCAGATATTGCCTGAGCGCAAGTCGCTGCGAAGCTGCCATAATAGGCATAGCTCGTAGTAGCGGCGGTTGATCTGACCGGATGCGTCAGTCACATAAGTTCGCCACTTGGGAGTCACAAAAGTCAGGGGAGCTGAGTTGGGCACTATCCGCTTGCGCGTTTCATCCAAAGACTTGAGCAGTGCAATCGCTTGGATCACTCCCTTATCTTCTACATGAGCCTGAAACTCGAAGGTTTTGAAAAAGGAGGGCACAAACTGCCGAAAGTAACTGTAGCGGCTACTGAAAAAGTCAAAGTAGCTGTCATCTAAGGGACGTAGCAGTTTTTCAGATTCTTCTAGTGCCAGTTGTAACTCTTCTGGGGTAATCTGCTCATGGATGCAAGGCCGTACGTCTGCATTGACAACGTCTGGATTGAGAATGATGGTGCTGATATCTCGAAACAGATGGATTTTCTCATTGATAGCCTTAGCCATGTTAGCTCGAAAATTCTCTAAGTCCCGTCTGGCTCGGGCATAGGCATCTGCTAGGCAACGGATGAATAAATCAATGGTTTCATCAGTCACCTCCTCGTAGAGTTGATAGACAAAACTCATTAAGATGGGATAGCGGCGTTCCTCTGGCATCCGCTGCAATCTCTGGGTACTGGCCCGTTTGGCATATTGGGCAAGAAACTTGAGACGGTTGGGATGAAGCTTGCTCATTTCCCAACTCAGGACATCAACTTTCTGCATGTAGCCCAGTTTTTCAATTGCATTCAAGATCGCTGCCGGAGAGTTACGGGTTGCAGGTTGTCTCAGCCACACCAGAGGGGTTTTGCTAAACCCTTCATCTGGAAGAAGAAGTTTATCGAGAGCCGATTTGCACGAGTCACTCAGGTGAGGAGACAAATGTTGATAGGTAATTTGGAAAGCTTGTTGACGCACACTCATCACCAGTTTCTCTAATTGAGTGACCCCAATTCGTACAATTTTGTCGGCTCTGAGCTTGTCCATTGCGAGTTGGAGCAACACTGTTGATTTATCATGCTCTAAAGCTCTTTCTACTAACCATTGAGAAAGTTGTTCCAGGTCTTCCGCTGTGCAAGAGCGAAAACCGAGATACAGTTCAATGACCTGCTGGTGAGCTGTACGAGTCTGTTGGCGTGAACCATACTGTACCAAGCAATCTGGAGATTCACCAATCTGACGGGCAACATGCTGAATGACATCAGAGGGAATGTAAGTCAAGTCTTCTGGATAGAATCCTAGAAACCGTAGGCTCAACAATTGCAGAGCGAAGCCTAATCGGTTGTGCCCCCGGCGCAGTTTCTCTAGCTGCTCAAAATCGGCTACGAGTAGCGTGAAATGGGTAATGATTGTCTCAGTGGTAATCTCACGCGGAAATTGACCTAAGGTGGCTCGTTCGGACTGGGTAAGAATGCGGGCTGGCATAGACTAAAAGACTGAATCTGAATCTGTTCCAGACCATTACACCCTATTGAGGGAGCCTACGAATTTTCCAAGTTCTAAAAATCTCTCAATCCCCTATGAGACAGCTCTTAGAACCTTTCCCATAAGCTGGCAAAATCTAAATCGTTACTAAATGTAAAGCCTTAGCGTTGTTTTTGGGACGTTTGCTGGAGTAACACCAATTAAGGCTGCTAAGCGATTCCTTAGGCAGAATTACACAAAAACTTACCCTATGTAAGGCAAGTCAAGT
>CAKZMO010000432.1 GCA_937128595.1 uncultured cyanobacterium
GGGGGATCAGTCTTGTTCCAGCGTGTTGTCTAATACTTTTCAAACATCCTCTTACGGCTTTTCTTTTACCTTAGATATTAATTCAGCAAGACGGGTCAATTGTTCTTGGCCTGTCTGCTTTCGCATGTCAACCGGAAAACTGGGTTGGCTGCCCCTGCAACTTCACCTCAACGTCCCGCAAAAAACAAAGAGGAGCAGATTATCTCTACCCCTCTTTGCAAGACTAACTTTCAAGACTAAAGAGTCGCGCACGACCGATTTTTTGGGTGCGAGAGTTCTCCCTAATTCTTTTAGCTCAGGCAGCAGTCAGTTCAGCTCACAGCCTGGGCAGGTCTCTGTGCTTGCACAGACGGAGAAACTTGCTCGGTCTCTCCATCGACAGCCTTAAGCTCAATGTGATTAAGCAGTGTCGTGACAAACGAAAACAGCAAAAATGGCAAGGACAAGACGAGAATGAGGCCGACTGATGCCAAAGCGTAGATCGGGCGACTGACACTCAGCGCTAGTGCAGCCGCTAAGCTTGCAAAAATGACCCCCAGCCAAACAATAATTTGACCGTAGATGTCTCCAAACGAGAGGGTGCAGGCTACGCGATATCGTTGGAAATTATCCATGAAAGCCCCTACTATATCTCACAAAATTTACAAGTTATGTAAGTAGGGTATAAGGGAAATCGAGGAGAGCACAACTTAACGCATACCTTCTTAAGACAAACGAAATATGTCGTTACATATGAACAATTCGCTCGGTTTTATCCGCCTCAAGCCTCACCTATCTACTATCGCAAAGTTTAGTTTCTCTCTGGGCATGTTTCTATGGGCGATCGCCATCTTTTGTTCTACAAACCCTATGCCGTACTGACACAGTTTACTGACTCCAATACTCAGCCGCCCCGTTCGACCCTAAAAGACTATATCTCAGTGCCGGATGTTTATCCGGCTGGACGGCTCGACTACGACAGCGAAGGACTATTGCTGTTGACCAACAACGGCAAGCTACAGCATCGGCTCAGTGACCCCAAATTTGCCCACCCGCGCACCTACTGGGTTCAGGTCGAGCGCATTCCCGACGAGGAAGCGTTGGAACAGCTTCGACAGGGCGTTGTGATCAAGAAACAAAAGACACGACCGGCTCACGCTCGACGGCTGATGGATGAACCTGACCTGCCGCCGCGCAATCCCCCCATTCGCTATCGCAAATCAGTTCCAACGGCATGGATTGAGCTAACGCTGACAGAGGGCCGCAATCGCCAAGTTCGACGGATGACGGCTGCGGTTGGATTTCCGACCCTGAGACTGGTGCGCGTGGCGATCGCCCATCTCTCCCTTGGAGACTTGCAGCCCGGACAGTGGCGTGATGTCAGCACTGCCGAAATTTCGACAGCAGTGGGAACCCTCAGTCGTCCAAGGTCGAATTCTTGAAGCCATGCTGCTCCAAATAATGACGAATATGGGTTTCGACTTGTTCAGTTTGTTCAATCATCGCCATATGCCCACACTCATGAATTTGGGTCACGTTCTTTCCAGAGCACTGAAATGAAGAATGAAAGCTTGCTAAATGATTGACGTATTTGGGTTCCATGATGTCATCTTCGATTCCTGAGATGAAATATACAGGTTGCTTTAGCCGTGCAACAACCTGAGGCAAAGTGTGCACTTCATCTTCTGTGGTCGAGTCTAGAAGCGTGCCGAGAGCGGCCTCTGCATGAGCCACAATCAAATCATGGAGCCGCTGCCGTCCCCACTTGATAGCAATCGGATGCGCCACATTCATGCGAGACAGCACCCGAGCAAAGAACGGAAAGCGGCTGATCCAGGGAGAACGGAAGCGAACGAGCTGCTGCCCAGCCAATCGAAACTTTTCGAATTCTTCCTTAACGTAAATGCCACCGCCAGAATTCACGCAAATCACCCCACGGATCAGATGAGGCGCGAGTCCAGATGCCCAAAGTGCAATGCTGCCGCCAAGAGAATGTCCAATCACCCAGACATTTTCGATATCGAGGTTCTCTAAGAGGGCAATCAAGTCTCTTGCATAGGCCGCAGGAGTGTAGGATGCTGAAGCGTCTTCTCCTTGAGCATCGGAAGAGAGGGGCTCGGAAGAAAGAAGCGAACGACTCGAGTTGTTGGGATCGATTCCCGCACCAGACTCTCCAAACCCACGCAGGTCGTAGGACAAACACTGATAGTCTTCAGAAAGCTGACAAATCAGCGGCCTCCAGTATTCACGACTAAGAAGCCATCCGTGAACAAAAACGAGAACACAAGGAGCCTGCCTTGGTGGGGTCAGTTCGTAGGCATGGGATACGCCCAGCACATTGACAGTTTGAGACATGCTTCTATCGTAACTCGAATTAGTCGCGATTTTTAGCTTCAACAGGAGCTGAAACCTATTAACCACAACGAATTAGATAGATTAAAGATTTTAGGAAAAGTTCATCTCTGTCGAGAATTTACGATTTCAGAAGAATTTCGGAAGACTTGGAGTTATGACTAACGATGCCGCGACAACACAACAAATGATGCCCCTTGTAGACGCGATCGCCCGTTGGTCGCAGCGTCCCCATGCAGGATTTTATACACCAGGACATAAGCGAGGCACGTCTGTGTTGCCTGAAATGACGGAGCTTTTGGGTTCCGCATTGCAAGCAGACCTGCCTGAACTACCTGGGCTGGACAATTTGTTTTCTCCAGAAGGTGTAATCGAAGAAGCTCAATCACTTGCAGCACAGACATTTGGGAGCGATCGCACTTGGTTTTTGGCAAACGGCTCAACCTGTGGCATCGAAGCGGCTTTGCTGTCGGTTTGTCGTCCGGGCGATCGCATCGTTGTGCCTCGTAATGCTCACCAGTCAATAATTTCAGGACTGATTTTGAGTGGAGCCGTGCCGATTTTTGTGCCACCTACCTACGATTCAAAGTGGGACATGGCGCTGGGGTTGTCTGTGGCTCAAATTCGCTCAGCTCTAGACCAGCATCCTGATGCCGTGGCTGTGATGCTGGTGTCGCCCACCTACTACGGCGTGTGCAGCGATGTCGAGGCGATCGCCACTCTCGTTCATAGCTACGACATTCCGCTACTGGTTGATGAGGCTCATGGGCCCCATTTCGGCTTTCACCCTGACTTGCCCGAATCAGCAATGAAGGCTGGAGCCGATCTCGCCGTACAGTCTACACACAAGGTTTTGTCCGCGCTGACCCAAGCCTCAATGCTGCATTTTCAGAGCGTTGGCTTGCCTGGGCGTAGCCCGTATCGACTTTCCCCTGTCCGCATTCAAACGGCGCTCCAGATGGTGCAGTCGAGTAGTCCGAGCTATCTATTACTGGCGTCATTGGATGCTGCCCGACAGCAAATGGCAACCGATGGCTATGGACTCATGGAACGAACTCTAAAATTAGCTCAGGAAGGGCGATCGCGCCTTTCTACCCTTCCAGGATTGCGGGTGCTGGAGCCGTCAGATTTAGAAACAGATGAATCGTTGAGATTGGATATCACTCGCCTCACGGTGGACGTGACCGAGCTAGGGCTGACCGGATTTGAGGCTGACGATATTCTCAACGAGAATTTTGGCGTTGTTGCAGAGCTACCAACCCTGAAAACTCTCACCTTCATTATTAGTCTAGGCAACAGTTCCAACGATATTGAGCGATTAGTCCAAGGATTCACAATGCTAGCTCAGCAGCATCGACGATCAGTTCCGCTACCGAATGAACTGTCTCCTCTCAAACCATTCGAAACATCGATTCCGACTATCACGATTCCAGCACTCTCCCCTCGGGATGCTTTCTTTGCTGAAAGTGAGTCGGTGGCGATCGCCCAAGCCATTGGACGCATTAGCGCTGAACTGATTTGTCCCTATCCTCCAGGAATTCCGGCTCTTATTCCCGGCGAGAAAATCACCGCTGATGCAATACGAACTCTACGCCACATTCTCTCTGCGGGTGGAATTGTTTCAGGCTGTGCAGATGCTTCGCTAGAAACGCTGAGAGTGATATCGCAGTAGAGTTTGATTTTGTGGTTACTCAGCAAGTCTCCTTATGGTTACGCCACCGTACCTGCAATTTATTCGCGAGCGGATCGGAAGCAAAGCTAGATGATTAATCCGCCAAGCTGAGCATTGCTGGGAATTAAGTAAGGACATTCACATAGTTTTTCACCTGCATATCGATGCCCGTAATCGCCGTACCCACAACGACCGTGGTTGCGCCTAAATCTAATGCCTGCCGAGCCTGATCAGGGGAAGAAATTCCACCTTCGCAGACGATAGGCACAGACAGAGTTTTTGCCATGTCTTCGAGCAGAGCGAAACCGGGTGGAGATTGCCCTTCGGTAGCGGCGGTATAGCCAAACAGAGTTGTGCCAATCAAATCGGCTCCAGCAGCAGCGGCAGCTTTTGCAGCCTCGATCGTATCGATATCCGCCATCACAGGAAGCTGAAGTTGATCATGGATACGCTGAATCAGGGTGTCGAGAACTTCTTCACCAGGACGCGGTCGAGAGGTCGCATCCACAGCAATAATATCGGCTCCAGCAGCGGCGATCGCCTCAGCATGTTCAAATTGAGGCGTAATATAGACATCTGAGGTGGGAAACTGGCGCTTCCAGAGGCCGATAATAGGCACGATCACTCGGGCTCGCACCGCTTTTACATGATCAGGCGTGTCAATCCGAACACCGACCGCACCTCGCAGTACAGCAGCTTGGGCGATCGCCGCAATCACCTCCGGTTCAAACAGTGGTGAATCAGGAGGAGCCTGACAGGAGACCACCAGCCCATTTTTTAGCGGGGCGATGACCCGTTGAAACTTAGATCTCAGAGGTTCGTCCAATCCTTTAGCCATCACTCTCTTGCCCCCGCATACTACTGTTCTGTCCCGTCCTGCATATGGCTTTTTGAATTTTATCGCTCTCCGTTCCTCCCAGTACTCCTTTTATTACCCTTCAAAGATTGCTATTGCTGTAGAGATGCCCACATGAATCGAGCCATGACCTTCACTTTTCTAAAACCCTCTCGTATTTTGGCTTCTGCACTCTGTGTATCCATAGGGGCGATCGCAGAAGCGTCATTTCTCTCTAGTGCCAGCGCTCAATCCTTATCGGTTTGCCCTACTGCGGCAAACGGCGAATATTTGCTGCTCATCAACAATCCTTCTCCAGAAGAGCAGAATCGGCTGAGCCAGGTGTTACCGACCGGAGCTACGACTATTCAATGCGACTATCAGGGCATTCCAGTCGTTCAGGTGGGTAATTTTGCCGATGAGGATCTGGCGCAGTCTTGGGCGGAATATTTATCTACGGTAGAAGGGTTTCAGACGGCGATCGCCCCTCGAACGGATTCTCCCGACGCCAATTCTCCAGAACCTCCCGCAGCGACTCCGGTTGTCGATTCGGCAAATCCCGATGAGACTCCGACTCCGGAACCAACCCCCAATCCCTCTAATCCTTCTGACACCCCAACATACAAGCCCACCGTGCTTGAGCCTGGATACGCCGTCCTCGTCCGATACTTCGATCGCCCCGAACTAGCAGCTCAACTTCAATCCCAACTCAACGCCTCCGTAGGACTAGCCGTTTACGAACAGCAGCCTTACTTGCTAGCCCTTTATTCCTCAGATGCAGTCACGGCGGGACAAGTCTTACAGCAACTCAGCCAGCAGTTTAGTGTTCTCATGGTGGATAGCAGCCAGGTCGTCGTGCTCAGCCCTGCGGTGTCTGTCGCGGAGTCAGTCGAGAGAAGTGCCAACTTGCAATAACGGAAAGGGCGATCGCCCCTTCCTCATCAAAGCTGACAGGCGATATGGGCTACGCCTAGGTAAGCCAACACCTCTTCTCTCAGTACTTCGGGGTGAACCTTTGAGCCTCGACTAATACGGGACTGGGTCAGGTTCCGGTGGTCTTCGTAGATATACACCAGGAGAGTCTCTATCAGAAGAGTCAACTCTTGGCACCTCCATCCAAGTAGGGCGAGCAAACGGAGCAGGGACAGCAGGGCGATCGCACTGAACACTCCGGGGAGACATTCTCGCAAACAGTGGTGGAAGTCTCACTGGAGAGAACCTTGGCAACGGCACCTGAAGAGGCTCTGAGTAAGACGGAAGCGCCCAGTCTCCTTCCGTTGTCATCGTCATGTCTCCATAGGCTTGCTGAAGTCGAGCGACCTGTTCAACTTGCCCTAACTCCTCATACAGTCGAGCCAAGCTACCCGCTATTGTGATCATGTAGGCATCGCTTTCCGCAAACTGTTCAGCGAGTGACAGTGCCGCTTCACCTTGGGCAATAGCCGCTTCTAGCTCACCTCGACGCCAAGCCTCATGTCCCAGCATCATCAGTGCCTGGAGTTCTCCAGATGCATAGTCATACTGCCGACTCGTGTCCAGAATGAAGCTCAATGATTCGGGCGATCGCCCTGGTTCACGATTCATGAATCGTAAATCCGACAGCAACCGCTCTAGCTGACGTATCACACCTGCCCGTTGACTCGCCTCAATCAACTGCTGTTGAAGCGATTCCAGCTCAGAAGAACCGTCTGAGTCAGCGATGGAATGGGCAACCAGCAATCCTCGCAATAGATCAGCTTCTAGGTCAGCTCGTAAATCCGCTTCTGCGGATGGCGGTAGATTTTCGAGAAACTGAAGCCCAGCCCTGTAAGTGGCGATCGCTTGCTCGATCTGACCCTGTCGGCGATAGAGCCAACCCAAGGTTTCTGTCCAGGATTTGTGGTAATTCCCGTCATCCGTTGGGTTCATGCTCGTCTCAGGCGCAGGAAATAACTCTAAGGCTTGCTCAGCCCAGGCGATCGCCTGCTCATACTGGCAAGCTGTATAGGTTAGTGCAAACAGATCTTCGAGAACTTTCAAGCTGTTAGACTGATCACCGAGACTGCGATAGGCATCCAAAGCTCGCTCGTAGGCTGCGATTACTGCATCAAAATCTTCCCCTTGCTCCTCCAAGGCTTCAGCCTCCTCGAACCATGCATCCGCCTGAGCCTCAGTCACGGTTTGAGCAAGGCTAGGGCGCACCAATGCTGTCATGGGAATGAGTAGGGTGAGGGTAGCGATCGCCATTCGCCACAGTACAGTCATCCTCCAATCTGAATTGCAACTAAAACGCAAATTTGAAAACCGATGCCTGATCGCCATACTGCCTTGTCAAGGGTTTATCGTCTTCCACACGGTAAGCGAAATCAAAACTCAATGCCAACTGCTGTGGTTCCTTGAGCGCGGAAGATTGGCGATCGCTCCTTGATTTTTGAGGGAGCGATCGCCTCTTGCGCTTTGGGATGGCGATTGTAGAAAAAAGATGTTACTCAGGTTTTCCATTCTGAGACAAAGCCACATTACAGCTCATTTGATTGTCTCAAGGCGAACGCAATAACCGTCTCACTAAGTCGGAT
>CAKZMO010000433.1 GCA_937128595.1 uncultured cyanobacterium
CCGCGCGGCTTCTCCATCAATATCTGTCCTAACCTATCTGCGCATTGCTATATCCCAGCATTCTCAAATCACTGGACAAGCTGGAATCAGGAAATCGAATTTTCGGTAATTGCAATTTGTCCAACATTGCTGAATCGAGCCGCTCAGGAGTTGATTCAGCATGAAATAGAGCGAATGCCACAGTTTGAGATCGCTGATCCAGTCATCCAGCAATTAGCCCTCGCGCTTAAGTTGGTCGCTGTTTTGTCTCTAGCTCAACCGCTTTTCGATTTCAGCTTTCACGGCATCGGAGTCAGCGGGTAAATGAACTGCGGGGTTCGCATGTTGGCTTGTTACGCCCTCCAGCGTTGATTCGTGATACTTAACTTTGAAGTCCGTGAACTTGAGACCGTGGGCGGTGCTAATCACCACTGTTCTATCACTAGATTTGATCAAGCCACGATCGATCAGTTTTTTCAGCACCGCCAGAGCAACGCCTGTATGAGGACAGGTAAACATCCCCGTCAAATCAGCCTCGGCAGCCGCAGCCGCTAGTTCATTTTCAGTTGCCTGCTCGACAATACCATCCGTTTCGGCGATCGCCTTCGTTGCTTTTGCATAGCTGACCGGATCACCAATCCGAATCGCGCTCGCCAGTGTATCCCCTGCGGTCTTGCTGACCTTTTCCGCAAACCCAGTTTTAAAAGACTCATAGAATGGATTGGCCTGAGCTGCCTGAGCCGCCACCAACCTTGGCATGCGCGTAATCAGCCCTAGATCCAGCATCAGCTGAAAGCCTTTGTAGAGGGCGCTGATGTTGCCCAGGTTGCCCACTGGAATGATGATCCAGTCGGGCACGTCCCAGTTGAACTGCCGCACGATTTCGATGCCAACCGTCTTTTGGCCTTCGATGCGAAGACTGTTCATCGAATTCGCTAGGTAGATCGAATCGTCTTGGGTAACTTCCTTGACGATTTTCATACAGCCATCGAAATCTGTGTCCAGAGCAAGCACATGGGCTCCATTCGCAACCGGCTGAATCAGTTGTGCCGTGCTGACTTTACCCGCAGGCAAAAAGATCACCGATGGAATGCCTGCATAGGCCGCATAGGCCGCGAGTGCTGCACTGGTGTCTCCCGTGCTGGCACAGGCCACCGCTTTCACGGGACTGCCCTGAGCCATCATCTGCTTAACAACACTAACCAACACGGTCATGCCCAGATCCTTAAAGCTGCCCGTGTGGCTGTTGCCGCAAAGCTTGATCCACAAGTCAGGGACGCCGAGTTTCTTTCCTAATCGATCGGCCCAAAACAAGTTGGTATTGCCCTCAAACATGCTGACGACATTCTCGTCAGCCAGTCCAGGCATGACCCACTCTCGCATTCCCCACACACCGCTACCGTAGGGCCATGCCGTTTTGCTGATGCGAGAGTCAAACAGGTGCTTCCATTGATCCGCGCTACGTTCTTTTAGCGGTTTACGTTCGTGATGAACTTCTAGAAGACTGCCGCAGGAAGGGCAGGTATAGATTACATCAAAGATCGAGTGCTTGGCAGAACAGCCCGCAATGCAGCGAAAATAAACCGTCTGACTCTCTTTTTTGGATCTGGGCTCAACAGCTGACGACATCATGATGGGTACTTGGTGGAAGGGTCATCAGTAGCCATTATGTTGGCTAACGAGTACATGACGCTAGGGGTATGCCTTTGCGCAAAGCTTATTCTCAACGACGAAACCGTTGACGAGAAGTCTCACGACTGCGTTCTCAAAGTAAGTCGCAGTCCTAAAAATCTCGGTTGCTTTTTGTGCTCTGTATTTTGTGCTCTACATTAAGTTTGTGCTCTACATTAAGACAGTCTATCGCTCAAAAACGATTTCAGTAGCGGAAACTGGAGTTAATGCTTGAGTCGAATTGCTTTACTGCACTGAGAAATAATTTGAAGACATCAACTTTCAAATATTCAAGCGCGAATAGACCCGATCCAGGTTCTTAAGATGATGTTGGGGATCGAAGCAAGACTCGATTTCTTCTGGAGAAAGTCGTTGGGTCACTTCAGGGTGGTCTGAGATCAATTGACGGAAATTTCCTTCCGGTTTGTTCCACGCTTCATGAGCACAAGACTGCACCACACGATAAGCATCCTCTCGGCTCATGCCTGTATCAACAAGCGTCAACAAGACTCGCTGACTAAACACCACACCACCGTAGCAGTTGAGGTTGCGCTTCATGTTGTCAGGATAAACGAGCAGATTCTTGATCAGCTCTGTGGCCTCTACCAACATGTAGTGAGTCAAGATGCAGCTATCAGGAAACATAACTCGCTCAACAGAGCTATGGGAAATGTCTCGTTCGTGCCAGAGTGCGACGTTTTCTAAAGCCGCGATCGCATGGCCGCGAATGATTCGCGCTAGGCCACTGAGTCGCTCTGAGCGAATCGGGTTGCGCTTGTGGGGCATGGCAGAAGACCCCTTTTGTCCCTTTGAGAAAAATTCCTCGACTTCGAGCACGTCCGTTCTTTGGAGGTTGCGGATTTCAACCGCAAACCGCTCAATAGATGCCGCCAATAGGGCTAAGCCCTGGATGTATTCAGCATGGCGATCGCGCGATACCACCTGGGTCGAAGCCGTGTCGGGCTGAAGCCCTAGCTTTTGGCAAGCCAGGGCTTCAACTTCGGGGCCAATGTTTGCGTAGGTTCCCACCGCACCTGAAATTTTGCCGACCGAAATGCTCTTTTGGATAGTACAGAGGCGATCGCGATGACGAATGGCCTCGGCCAGCCAACCTGCCAGCTTGAATCCAAAAGTGATGGGCTCAGCATGAATACCGTGCGATCGCCCAATCATGACCGTATAGCGATGTTGCTGCGCCTGATAACGAATTGCTTGAATCAAACCTTCGAGTTGAGACAGCATGACGCTGAGACTGTCTCTCAACTGTAGAGCCAATGCCGTGTCTAGCATGTCAGAGCTAGTCATGCCGAGGTGAATATAGCGCCCTGCATCGCCAACGTATTCATTAACGTTAGTGAGAAAAGCAATGACATCGTGCTTGACTTCTTTTTCAATCTCTAGCACTCGTTGAGGATCAAACTGGGCTTTTTCTTTAATTTCCTCAACAGCGTCAGCCGGAATATAGCCAAGATCGGCCTGGGCTTCGCAGACCGCGATTTCAACCTGAAGCCACGTTTTGAGTTTGTAGGTGTCTGTCCACAGGTCACCCATTTCAGGCAGGGTATAGCGCTCGATCAAGGCTCGTATCCCAGAATACAACCGCTTTATTCTACTACCCAGGGCGGCTCTTTGCGGTCCGGTTCAGGAATGTTGAGAAATACTATCCAATTGCTGTCTGAATTTTGCAAAAACTGTCCTGAACAGCTTGTCGATTGCTGTCATAAACAGTATGCAGGAAAGCTATCACATGCCATTTTGAGACGACGATAGAAAATCGCCCCACTAAAATCGCCCCACTGTTATGAGTGATCTATGCCTACTCGCTGCTCTTGCGGCCTCTCAAGCCAAACAACACGCCCAGGCTCTCTCAAAGGCTTTGACGCCTCAACCGACTGAAATAGCAGAATCACAGAACGATTGTCATGGAGAAGCCGAGCGCGCGATCGCCTCTTCAGCAACTCATGATGGTTCAGTACAGATGATGGCGGTGGAACGGCAAACTCCAGAGTTCAGCGCTCCTCAACCAGTTGCTGATGAAGCTGGCGAGGAAAGAACACGTGCAGAACACGCAACAGAGCGATCGCCAATTCAAAATGTGGCACAACATTCAGCGCAAGCCATTCAACACGTCGAATATCAAAATTCTCAAGAGGAAAGTGAGACAGTTCTCTCGCTCCCTTCCATTTCCGATCCCTTTTTATCCGTTCCAATCCTGCCGAATGCTACGCCATCTAGCGCTTCGACTGCTCCACCCGACCGCACTCGTTCTTTGCCCGACGCACCTCATGAGGCTTCGACGGTTTCTCCTGACCAGTCGAGTCATTCGGCGATCGACACCTCAAGGGAGACGAAGCCGAGTTCTTCCGATGAGCTGCTGCCTATCACGGCAGAGACCTATGCTTCCGATGTTTCAAGCACTCCAAGTCCCAGTGCCCCAGACCCAGTTCATTTCAATTCAGCCCAATGGTCAGAGCAGGAGATCTCCCCTGTCTCTTCAGCAGGTTCCTCTTCAGCAGGTTTATCAATTGTTGAACACGAAATAGATTTGGGAGCAGGTTCGTCAGACGCGCGATCGCCTTTGCTAGCTCGCATTGCCGTGCCGCAAACGAAAGCCGTGCGTCCAGCATCAGGACGGCAGTTCTTCCGACAGCGATGGGAAGCACTCCAGGCAGGCCGCAGCTACACTCGCCTCGCCTCCGACAGCTTTGCACAGCAGTGGCGCAGTGCTACCTATGAACCTTCCCATGAAGACTGGGTCAGTCTCTTAGCCCAAGAAGCCAACGCCATGTCTCGGGGTCAGGGTAGCAATCGCCTCACGATTATGCTTGGGGATTCCATCAGTCTATGGTTTCCGTCTGATTACATGGCGCGCTATCGGTTTTGGCTCAATCAGTCCATTTCCGGAGACACCGCAGCAGGAACCATTCGGCGATTATCACTGTTTTCTCGAACTCGACCCGATACCATCCATGTCATGTTGGGAATCAATGACCTGCGGCGAGGCGTCAGTGACGCTCAGCTTCTCAACGACCAGCGCTACATCATGCGGCGTCTGCGCCAGCAACATCCTCAAGCCCAAGTCGTAGTTCACTCCATCTTGCCAACGCGGCTGCACTATTTACCCAGCCATCGCATTCAGCCCATCAATCGCCAACTAGAGGCGATCGCCCAACAAGAAGGGGCGCAGTTCCTTAACTTGCAACCCTATTTTGCTGATTCCGAAGGAAACCTCAGAGCTGATCTAACAACTGACGGACTCCACCTCAATCCCCAAGGCTATGCCATGTGGTATCGCGTTCTTTCCCACTTCAGATTGGTATAGTGCTACGCGCTGATATAAAACCAATAGTTGATAGAGAAGCCGCGCACCGTGCG
>CAKZMO010000434.1 GCA_937128595.1 uncultured cyanobacterium
TTGAACGTGACGCTCGGCCCGCCGATCACGCCCCGAATCACATACCTGTCTCAGAAAACTACCTTTGGTCAGAAGATATTAGAGGTGAACAAGCATCTGCAAGTTTTGTGTTCATCTGCTCTTGGCTCAAGCATAAAGATTTATTTTGGTTTCATAGGCACAAATCCAACTTTAGGTTCAAAATCTGGTCCGTACATTGCCGTATTTTCCAACCGTCTAAGCATCAAATTCGTGAGAAACTCAGTTGTATTCATTACATGTTCCTCAAATTTTGTACTTCTTGACTTGCTTATTACTATCGTCCAATTATTTGGTTTTTGGGTAGTTTTCCAAAATATAATATGACCATTGATAGTAGCTCCAAAAGGTAAAATGCCCCCTTCCTCTGGGAATATTGGATAAGGGGGAAATTCCATACCAAAACTTTCTCTATAGTTATCTTTGGCCCTTCTTATATCCTTAAGCCTAAGGTCTAGCTGAGTAATTAAATTAACAGTTTCAAGACTAGCAAAAGGATTCCAGATAACTAGGTAATCCGCTATATAGCCAGTTCCATACTGTTGTATATAGGCCTTGTAATCATCTGGCAATCTGCTTGCTATCTCACTTTCAACTTCTGCCCAACTTTTACCACCTTGTATCTCAACAGGGTTATTGGGTACTTCCAACACTTTTGTTAGTTCTTCTATACTCATTTTGATATCCTAATACTAAATGTCAGTTTTGAGGAAACTTTCTCCAAGGATTTCCTGTAAACGACACTCGAATGTCTATCGCATAATCTCCACTTCCTCGTGCAATCATTGTAATACCTATTGGTATCCTTTCATTACCTCTGTATATTGGAGTAACTGACATTCTAACGGTTTGACCACCACGAACTGCTTTTTCAATCATAGTTTCATAATATCGGAAACCACCACTTTCACTGAAACTCTGATTAATTATTGAGCTAAATGCTACAAGATTTCTCACTGTGTTTCGACCACCTAATTCATGTGCAAGTAGGTGTGTCCGATCTAGGCCGAAATCTAAATGATAATCGGGATCTTCTTTGCTCCAGTTCCTTTTACCAATCGAGTTAGTACCATATGGGATTTCAGTAAGAGGTCTCTCAAGAACAGCATCTACACCTGTGGGTCGTCCAATTGCATCGAGAGGACGGTAAAATATATTGCTCGGTTCTTCCTTTCCTGGCATATTTGGGAACGGGTGCTGAGTAGGAACATCAGTCATTCTTGCCAAACTACCTCTATTTGGCAAAGCCCAACGTGGGGACCAGTTCATCTGACGCCCAACCCAATCAGCCCCAGCACCCAGGCGACCTAACATCCAGCCAGCACCTTTGCCACTGGCTCCTAAAATGCCACCGAACGTGCTTCCCGCCACTGCATTAAATGCTGCTGAACCAGCACCGTTTCGGTTGACAACGGTTTCCCAGAAGAAACCTGTACCAATGTCAATTGTGTTGTTAATCATGGCTGCGCGTCCAGCCGTCATTAACCCATGTGTTACTCGTGCGGCAGTATACGCACCCGTGATGTGCCCAAGTCCTGCGCTCACACCCCATTCAGCACTACGACGGAGCGATCCCCAGCCATCTACACCAGCAATGGCATCACCGAGCGACATACCAGAATAGAGGTTGGCACGTACTTGGTTCCCTGCATCAATTGCGAAGGCTCCTCCCGTGACCAATCCAGCAACTTTTGTAGCCGCCCAAATTGCCGCTAACCACGGGAACTCCCCATTCGGATCGACCATATTGACCGGGTTGTTCTGCGCGTAGGGGTAGGGGTTGAACGTGACGCTTGGCCCACCGATCACGCCCAGTACGGGGTCCTGGCTGAGGAAGCTGCCGGTGGTCGGGTCAGCGTAGTGAGTTGAAAAACAGACGGCGCACCCATAGTGTAAGGGTGCGCGACTTATAGAGAAAATAATCTCGAATTCTTAGATATCGACAATTATCAGACTAAAGAATTACGATGGTCATCTACCTTCCAATTTCTGTAGTTTCATTCTCGCCGTATCGCCCGCTAGTCTCATACATGAAAATGCAACATACTCGAAAGTTATCTCACCCATTTGAATATCTGAGTTAGCTAACCATTCGTCAAGTACCTCATCATATTCATCCATTACTGAAACTAATTCAGTAAGCTCACTTCTGCTTGCTTTTTCTATCAAAACATCCCGTTCTACCGCATCTGAGATACCCCATCTAGTGGCTAATGGTATAAGAAATTGAAACTTTGGTGGAACATTATCAGTTTTTATTGATTTTGACATACAACTTTTCTCCCTTGCCCTTCGATGGACTTATCTCCTGGAAATTCTATCTAGATATGCGTTGTGAACAATCATAAATTCTCGCCAAGTATTATCAGGAATAGCCGCAGAGTTAGCCATGCGTTTTGCTATATCAAGGATCTGAGCTTCTGTTATCATTGACCAATCAAATTGATTCCTCCCAAACTTATGAAAGCGTCTCATTTCTGCCCTCCACGTATTGAATACCCCAAATGTATTATAGTGGTATGGATCTGCTGGCATAGCGATAACTGGTGCATCGTTAGCAGAATAATTCGGATACAAATCTGTGCGTTGTTGATACCACTCCTTATTGATTCCATGATGTCCTGCCCATCCCTGATATTCGTCATGATTACTCCTATAGCTTTTCCACCTAGTGTAACTTTCCACTATGAACATCTCTGATGGATCGTTCTGTGGCTCAGGTGGTATAGGACGTGGCGGAAATACATTAGGAGAATGGATGTCACTAAAATCCATCTGTGTAGGATCTTCATCTGCATACCATGCACGTCGCATTCGTAAGCTTCGGCCTGGATCAACCCCTCTCGGAC
>CAKZMO010000435.1 GCA_937128595.1 uncultured cyanobacterium
CAATTGTAGTGGGAACGAGATAGGGTGTATTGCTGTCAAGTAAACGCACCATTTGCATAATTTTGATTATTCAGATTTGCTGTACGTCTACTAAAGGTGCGTCATTGAGGCACCCTACAAGATGGCGATCGCGCCTCAACCAATATGAACATACGTCTTACACAACTATGCACACTCAAAAGTGACAAACCCGCGATTCGGCTTAACGCAGCCTCAAACGCGATCGCCTTTTACCGATCGTTGGGCTTTGTGAAACGGGACAGTAATCAATCTCTGCCTTCGGGCGTCGAAGCGATGCAGTTTATTTTCTAATCAGGCAATTCTGGAGCAAACTGATACTGGGTTTAGCCTGATGAACTATGGGGTATGACAGTGGAGATATGCCGCCCTACCATGCCCTGAATCCCAAACTCATCAAACTAAAGCTCTGAGGCTGAAAGTCGGCCTTCAACTGGCTCGTACTCATCTTCCAACAGCCAAGTTTGAGCTTCATCGTATGTTGCACAACTAAACACAACCTTATAGTTCTCAGCGGGATCATGTACGCAACAGCTTCCGACTGGATTTCCTATCAACAGTAAGATGTAAGGAGGAGAAAGCATTGGGTCAATCCAGACTTCAGCAAAGCTCCAACCGCCTTTAACTGGGTCGTGTTCGGGGGATGACGTGGTATCGATTTTCTGCATCAATTTCACCTCACCATAAAACAACGGAGTCCTGGAGTCATCTTCGGGATTAATTCGATACCCAATCGATTCAGCAAAAAACAGGCCGTAGCGCTCATATCCTCGAACAACCCCCGTAAACTCTCCTCTATCAATGACGGCTTGAGCAACCCTCTCTATTGTGGCTTCGTTATTGAAAACGTGGGCAGATCCACCTCGCTTTAACAAACGTTGCACCTGGGACGTACCCGGCAAGTGCTTGGCTGTGTGCCTGGAATCTAGAACAATCTCACGGTCGATACCACTCATTAAAATACGTGGAGAGGATTCAGGATGTAACAAAATTACTGCGCATCCCAAAATTTTAGTAGATTGTTTTTTTCTCTTTAGAGGATGTTTGAGAAGTCGTCAATGCTACTTCAGATCCCCCCTTAGCCCCCCTTGAAAAAGGGGGAACCGGAATCAAAGTCCCCCTTCTCAAGGGGGATTTAGGGGGATCAGTCTTGTTCCAGCGTGTTGTCTAATACTTTTCAAACATCCTCTTACTGTTTCAAAGATGATTTCTTCTTTGCGCGTCTGCAACAGCCGCAATTACAACGCCTGAACCCAAAGTGAGTCAAAAAGTGAGTCAACTGACTCAGTGGGTGCTTCTACGCTGAATCTACCAATACATCAGCTCATCAGCAGGAGGTCACATCATGCCATCCCCCACAACCCATTCCCGCATGGCGCAACCCGCCGGGTTATACGTTCAGCCCCAGCGCGATCGCCCCAATTCATCAACTCAGCCCCTCGTCTTTCCCCTCAAGCACACTGCCGTAACCGCCAAGGTCACGGGCAATCTAGCACGAGTGGAAGTGGTTCACCAGTTTGAGAATCCTTTTACTACGCCTCTCGAAGCCACCTATATTTTTCCGCTGCCCGACGAGGCGGCTGTGGATGAGATGGAGATTCGACTGGGCGATCGCACTCTTCATGGCACCATCAAAAAGCGCCAAGAGGCCCAGCAGATTTATGCTCAGGCCAAACAGCGCGGTCAGACCGCAGGACTGCTGGAGCAAGAGCGAGCCAATATCTTTACCCAGTCTCTCGCCAACATTCGACCTGGAGAGCAGATTTGCGTCACCATTCGCTATAGCGAAAGCCTCCGATTTGAGGGAGGTGACTATGAGTTTGTGTTTCCGATGGTTGTCGGGCCGCGCTACATTCCTGGTATCTCTTTAGAAGATGGCACGATGAATGCGGGGTCGGCTTCTCACCCCATGACCCTTAACCAAAACACCGACCAAGTGCCCGATGCCTCTCGACTGAATGCCCCTGTGTTGCCGCCAGAAATGCGCTCGGGGCATGATATTGCGGTGACGTTGGAGATTGCTGCTGGAGTAGAGGTGCAGGATGTGCGATCGCCTTCCCATCAGCTCCAGGTCGAGCAACAAGATTCTCTCTATCGTGTCACCCTGGCTCCCCATGACACCCTTCCTAACAAAGATCTGATTGTGCGCTATCAGATTATGGGCGATCGCCTCCAGTCTACGGTGCTTACTCACACCGATGAGCGAGGGGCGCACTTAGCGGTTTATCTCATTCCGGCATTGCAGCACCAGCCCCGCGACGTTGTGCCAAAGGAGATCGTGTTTCTCATCGACACCTCTGGCTCACAGATGGGTGATCCTTTGTTTAAGTGCCAAGAGCTGATGCGCCGCTTTGTCATGGGGCTCAACCCCCACGACACCTTCAACATTATGGACTTTGCGAACACGACCCAGAGGCTGTCGCCCGTCCCGCTCGAAAACACTGAAGCCAATCGCTATCATGCGATGCGCTACATCAACCAGCTCACCGCCGGGGGGGGAACTTACATGCTGGGCGGCATTCGAGAAGTGCTATCGTTGCCTGTGATTGACCCCCATCGAGTGCGCAATATTGTGTTGCTGACGGATGGCTACATCGGCAACGAAACTCAAATTTTCGCCGAGGTACAGCAGCGATTGCGAGGGGGCGTTGGCTTGCCTGGGCATAGCTCACCTCGCCTCTTCAGTTTTGGGGCGGGCAGTTCAGTCAATCGGTTTTTGCTGAACCGGATTGCAGAGATTGGGCGCGGTGTCTGCCGGGTGGTGCGTCAGGACGAATCGACGGAAGAAGTCGCAGAGAAATTCTTCCGCCAGATCAACAATCCCGTGCTTACCAACATTCAGCTTTCGTGGCAAGGAGCAGGAGAACCGCCAGAGTTTTACCCCAATCCTCTGCCGGATCTGTTTGCTGAACAACCCCTTGTGGTATTTGGTCGCAAGGTAGATGCTGAACCTGGCTATCTCGGCATCGCAGGCATGGCCGCAGGAGGGCAGTTTTATCAGCAAGTGTTTGACCTAGATTTCACCGGAGCGTCATCACAGGCTCGTGAGGAATCTGAGACTGGGGTGAATGTGGCGATCGCCCAACTCTGGGGACGTGCCCGCATCAAGTCGCTGATGAACCAGATGGTGAGTAGTGAAGTTCGTCAGGGCGTTGAAGCAGTGACGGAAACCGCGCTGAGCTATCAGTTGCTGTCGCAATATACTGCGTTTGTAGCCGTAAGCGAAGATGTACGGGTAAGCCCAGAGGTTGGATCGGTGTCGGTACAGGTTCCGGTGGAGATTCCAGAAGGGGTGAGCCATGCCGGAGTGTTTAGAACGGCGTCGCCACCTAGAGCGATGGCTGACCCTATGGCTCAGATGGCAGCACAACCCGAAGCGATGGGTGCTCGTTCCGCTCCACGTGCGAGAAAGGCAGAGACAGTTGGAATTTCCTACTCAGAACTTATTGCTGACTTTCCAGAAGAGGCGTTGAGACCTCAGCTTTCAGCGGATTCTGTACCCCGTTCAACTTCTTCGGAGAGTTTTCTATGTTCACTTCCCCCTTCAGACAGGGGATATTCATCACCCCCTCCAAATAGACCTGAAAGACCTTTAAAGGTCAGCATCTCTTCAGCTCGTGGACTCGACAAGTCTTTGGCCGCATCATTACAGCGCCATCTTCAATCGACACCATTGTTTGACAATCAGTACGGTGGAAACGAAAGCGTTTACCTCAGTTTCAAATTTGAATTGAAGGATGCTAAGGTCGCAAATCTAGTTCAAAGTGAGCAAAATAGTTCTGTTGTGGCAACCTCCAGCTTGATTAGGCAGCTTATGATCCTAATTCGGAAATGGCAACCTGACTATCAGCCTCAGACGCTCTTTCGCCAACGTGTGCGGGTTGTGCTTCAGCTACAGATAGATGTTGTCTAGTCGGTAACAGGAGCGATCGCCCCTCTAATTTGTGTTGGAAGTGGGCGATCGCACGGGTAGTTGAGCAGCTTCAAAGCCTATGGTTACCAGATATGCTGTTCCCAGTCTGACCACTGAGCCTTAATGTTCTCTAGCATCCACCCACCCACGGTGACGGAGGCTTCGTGGGAAGCATAGACAATCCAATTTAAACAGTCAGATGTCCAATAGCCCTCATAGCCATTGTATTTAGGGTCAAACAGTAATACATCTTGGTGGTATTCAACTCCGTATTCACGCAGTTCCCAAATTCGTGTAACGCCGCGAGACGACAACATCTCTACTAGGCTAATAGACGAACAAAATTCCTCAAATGCATCTTCTTCAAATGCCGTGATATCTGACAATTTGCACTGAGTTAACGGGTGCCAATGCCAGCCAGTAATTTGCCATCGGTGACGGAGTTTTTGCCACATGGCACTCGACTCGACTGGAGATAAAACCCGCTGATAAGGTAACGGCTGAACACAGTTTAGTTGTGAGCCTGAAAGTTCTTGAATGTACGTGCAAAACGCTTCTCGTTCGTTGGCGATCGCATCTTTGGTGTTGATCCCAAATGTTGGCTGAACAACTTGGTAGGCTGAGGTCTGGCCCATGTTTGGACGGGGTGGGGATGCTTGAGCGACTTGACCAATGTGCAAAATCAGTTCGCGAGTATGTTCAATATCGGCAAGTGTATTGGGGTCGAGGTGCTCTATTTCGGTGCAGATCATCATGAGCACGTTGGCGCGGGCATAGCTGTCTAAGAGCGTCTGTCTGTAGCTGCTCGGATCGCGAGGTTTAATTTGTCGCAATTGAGTAGCAGATTGATACCAATAGTCGGATTGCGATTGGCAGTAACGACGAGCTGCTGTATTGAGTGCTTGGGCAGAGGTCATAACGCTCACCAAAAAAACAGCTATTACAATTTGGGTAGATAGGCGGAATGTTTCCACATCATTATTATTTTAGGCTCTGTCTGCCGAACACCACCCGACGCCCCAAACTCAAACTCCTCTAATTTGTGTTGGAAGTGGGCGATCGCCGATTAGTTCGACTTCTTCAGGAAGTTTCTTCAGGAGATATTGAGTTTGCTTGTCTCATTGATCGAATGGGTATCATTTTTTTGTGCTGTCATGCTATCTAACCGCCAAATTCCTTACCAGTAGGCTCGAGACTCCTTGTCCAGCGTGAACAGCGGACGATTCGAAGGCGATATTTCTAGACCACTTGCCGTTGAAGTATCGGTCATCAGCGTGGCGATCGCTCTAATTCTCGACCCTAACGGCAATTGTCTGGGCTCCAGAGATATTTCAACAGATATTTCAACAGACTCTTGACTGAGTTGCGATTTTTCTAATTCAACTCCCCATTCATACACTGCTGAGCGATGTCTCTCAATCCTTCAACGATTCGATCGCCACCCGGCCCCTGAGGATTCGTGACGATCAGAGTTTGGGCATTTGGATTATAGGTGAAATCAACGCTACCGCCCCAAACGTCAAGCGCATTAGCATAGGCATCAACCGTGCCGCTATTACCATTTGGAAAAGATAAATAGCCCCGATCACTGGAGCCATTTTCCTTTATACATTGAAAAGTCTCAAGAGAAACATGATCGATTTCTGCCGCATTTGCAGGTAAAGAAATACCCCAAAAAGTACTACCAATCAAAGTTAGGGGTGCGACAAAACGAAATGCTTTAGATACGATACGATTCATGGTCAAATTCCTTAGAAAACGGATATAAATCCCAGTTGTCTACAGCCTGCATGCCACAGAAATGGATAAGTATGAGAAAAGCGCCTATCCTTTCGCGCCCTCAATGACTGTCAATTGCAAGCCTAGTTGCCCGCGATTGAGTTCATATTTGCAAGCAGATCTATCGATGTTGGGAACATACTTTATGCCGTTATCGTGTCATGTGGAACTAAGCTCAGACATCTGTCAAAAGGCGATCGCTCTTTTTATTGGCTATGTCTATTGTTTCTAGTTTTCTCATCCGATTTCCCTATTCCTAGAGAATGAGAACCTGTTAAGGATGACCCGTTAATTATTGTCTTCGCTGCGAGCAGTATTGAATGGCTGGGTATACTCCTCCCAATGTAGTTCAAGGCTCGTCTGATGCTGTTCAAACATTGCAGCAAGCGAGCTAGTATTTTCACTACGACTGTATGAAAATTGTTAGACATGCTCGGCACCGCCATTTTTTGGCTTTCAGTCCAGTCGCTTGTAATTTTTCAGCGTTGTAAGTTGTTTTCCTTGGTTGCCATGAAAATCGCTATTGTTGGGTGTGGGTTTGTTGCTGATTATTACTTGAGTACCCTTCCGTTTCATCCTCAATTGGAACTTATTGGTGTCACTGACCAGGTTCCAGAACGAATCGAGAAGTTTGCTAAGTTTCATTCAGTCCCGATATACAAAAAACTTGAGGATTTGCTTTCTGACCCGCAAGTCGATATTGTCCTCAATCTTACGAATCCGAGAAGCCATTATCAAGTTTCAAAAGCGGCATTGAATGCAGGCAAGCATGTCTATTCTGAAAAGCCCTTTGCCATGGCTGTTCCAGAGGCAAAAGAGTTGGTCGATCTTGCCGAAGAAAAAAGCCTCCATATTTCTTCGGCACCTTGTAGTGCGCTGAGTGAAACCGCTCAAACGATTTGGAAGGCCCTTCGAAATGAAGTGGTAGGAAAGGTCTACCTTGTCTATGCCGAAATGGATGATGGCCTTGTCCACAAAATGCCTTATCAGCAGTGGTTATCGGCTTCAGGAACTCCCTGGCCTTACAAAGATGAGTTTGAAGTCGGATGTACTTTGGAACATGCTGGATATTATGTGAACTGGTTGACCATGTTTTTTGGGCCAGCAAAGTCAGTCACAGCATTTTCTTCGTGCCAAGTGAAGGACAAAGTCTCAGATGTTGAGTTAGAACCTCCTAGTACTCCTGATTTCTCTGTAGCTTGTATTCAATTTCAGTCGGGTGTGGTCGCTCGGCTCACCTGTAGCATTGTTGCGACCCACGATCACGAACTGCGTATTTTTGGAGAGGACGGCGTCATTTCTATGGACGACTGCTGGAATTATGGTGATCCGGTCTATGTGCAGCGAATGATGCGGATTCGTCGGAAGGTCTTTATGAATCCCTTCAAGAAAAAGATTCCTCTCGTTCGAAAGCCCCCCAAGTTCAATACTCGGGGAGCCCAGCGGATGGACTTTTGCAGAGGTGTGGCAGAAATGGCTGATGCCATTGCTCAAAATCGCCCAAGTCGAATGGCTGCTGACATTTCGCTTCATAATAACGAACTGGCGATCGCCATCCAGGATGCAATGGAGGCTAGCTCTACTTACCACATGACAACGACTTTTATTCCTCCCGCTCCGATGGACTGGGCGAAGTAGCACACAAATTCGGTTCTACGCTTTTGTTGCTGTTTTGTTCAATCATGTTTTTGCTTTTCTAAAAATTAACGGGACAACCTTTGTTGCTGTGTTCTATAGCGCTACGCGCTGATATAAAACCAATGACGTTGCACCAGCATGGAATGATGCGGAAAGATTCAACTCATGGATGATCTGCTGTAGGGGCATCGCATTGCGATGCCCCTACCAAAATCATTCTTCGAATGTGCAACGCCAAACCAATATTTGATGGAGAAGCTGCGCACCGCGCGGCCTTCTCCATCAATATCTGTCCTAACCTATCTGCGCATTGCTATACGGTAGGGGAGCGATTTGAACCTTCTATAAACAGTTCACGACTTTTTTTCATCGCAGACTCATTCTGGGCTCTTTTGTCGCCCTATCCTCATCCCAATTTTGCGTCGTTCGCTACAGTTGATCGTTCTCAAAAGTTCCTATGCTGACAGGGCAATTTGCGCTTTCTATCGATCATTCAGCACCGACACTACTCTATGGTCTCCCTATCTCCAGAACTCCAGCGACTTCAAACTCACCTTTCCGATCAAGGGGTGAAATATGCCCTGGCTAGCTATGTTGATATTCACGGCATGTGCAAAGCCAAAGCGGTTCCGCTAGACCACTGGGGACAAATGTTTCAAGGCTCAGAACTATTCACTGGGGCTGCTTTAGATGGAGTGCCGCAAGAGATCAGCGACGAGGAAGTGGCAGCGATGCCTGATCCTGAGACAGCTACGATCTTGCCCTGGCAGACCCATGTAGCCTGGTTTGCGAGTGATTTGTATCTGGGTGGAAAACCTTTTGAAGCCTGTAGTCGAGGAATTTTGAAGCGATCGCTCGCCAAAGCTGCTGAGTTAGGCTTCACCTTCAACCTGGGCATTGAAACAGAGTTTTTTATTTTGAAGGACAATGCTGATGGCAGCTACAGCCCAGCGAGCGATCGCGACAATCTGGCGAAGCCCTGCTATGACTTGACGGGACTGCTCGACAATTTGCCTGTGCTGGGTGAAATCGTAGAGATCATGAACAGCTTGGGCTGGGATGTCTATTCCTTCGACCACGAAGATGCCAACGGTCAGTTTGAAACCGATTTTGCCTATTGCGATGCCCTGAAAATGGCCGATCGCCTCACCTTCTTCCGGCTGATGGTGAAAGAACTGGCGCGATCGCACGGGTATTTTGCCTCCTTCATGCCCAAGATTGCCTCAGATAAGACCGGCAGCGGGGCCCATTACAATATGTCGCTGGCGGATGTGGAGACG
>CAKZMO010000436.1 GCA_937128595.1 uncultured cyanobacterium
CCAGGTCATTTGCTGCCCCGTTGAGAAGTTCACTTCGGCCTGTAGCAGGTCTCCTTTAACCCTCAGCTTTGTAACGGTTCCATTAGTCGGAGCGTAAACGTTGCCTACGGTTCGTGCCGCAATGCCGTGAATTTCCGGTTGGTTCGTGTTGTTTTTCATAGTTATTGAGTAGTAGATGACAACCCGATTCGGTTGTGCTGATGTGTACGGATTTTGCAGGAAAAAATTTTGTGCCTGAAATGTCACAGCAATATTCACCCACTCTCGCAGCCAATGCCATCCTGATCCCCATCCAACTGATGCGGCCCTGCTCACGTGCCTCAAAGCGACGATATTTGATGTCTCTACAGTTCAAACCCGGTAGCGGTGATGAACTACGAACACTGGAATGCGCCGGATCGCAGATCTCATTCTGCTGGGTGAAGGATGAAGCTTCACTCGTCAGCGTCGTAGCCCCAACAACGAGCAAAACTCGAAGAGTAATCGGGGCAGCAATTCTCGGAGAACGCAAGGAAAACACAGTGGCTTGACCTTAACTGAAATAGTTCTGCTTCAGTGTGCCCCTACGCTTTTACGGAATACTGCAATGCTGCGACTTCTTCACAATCAGTCACAATCAGAACAATTGACGAAACAGCTTGATTTCTGCCTATCAAGGCGATGACGAAAAATCACCCTCTCATGATGAGCCTTTGGAGCGATCGCCCATTCAGAATCACGTACTTTACGTCACCACCTCATCGCTTCCATGCTTGAGCCTCTGGGCGACCGCCATCTCTAACGTGTTAGGTCACTGGACAGCCGTTGGACTACGTGTCGGAGTAAGCGATTCTCTAATAAGGGAAATTCCGTTCAAGGTTATGCAGAGCGATCGCAGGTAATCCAACACCTGCGGCCTCGTGGATAAATTGATTCATAAATATGTCTCCAAACATTTGTGGATGGAAGATGCACCATATTGCAGCTTACGACTTACAGCCTAATCAACCTCTCTCACAGCCGATGCCGTCTTTATCCCCATCAAACCGATGAGGATCTGGCTCTAGCACCTGGAATCGACGATACTCAATGTCGCCGCAGTCTAGATCCGGGGGCGGCGATGGAATGCAAACGTTTGGATAGGCTGGATCGCAATTTTCTCGATGCTGAGCTAAGGATGGAACTTTACTGATTAACAGCAATGCTCCAGCAATTAGAAACACACGAACAGTAACGACTTTCAGAGAACGTAAAGAAATCACAGATTTTCTGTCCTTCACTAAAATCAGACAGATTTAGTGTGCCCTTGAGGGTTTTTGCGAAATGCTTAATGCTGACTCTTCTTAATAATTAGAAATGGTAAAAGGAGATGAAGATGGGATTGAGGAGCTTGAGGTCAAATCTTCGAGCTTATTGAGAATAGATTGCGCTATGTAGCGATACTAGATTATTTGAGACTGCGATATGAATTTTTGAGCAGGTTACGGCATCAAAAATTAAGCTGCTCTGAACAAGTTGCAGATAATCTTGGTATAGCGGATCGCTAATATTGCTTCGGAATACTGTTCAGAACTGCGTGTTGTTGACAGCTGTGGGCGATCGATGGGCGGCGATCGATGGGCATGAACTCACCCGAGTTTTTCTACGGTCTCTTTTCTGCTGTGCTCAAGATGATGATTTTCAAGCTCATGGGATAGGCTTGAGGAAGATGGTATTCTCGACGCTGTGTTCTTCTCTCTTTGCCGTTGTTTCAGCACATTGTTGAGATGAAGTTTTTGTCATTTTTGCACTGTGGTTCCTGAGTTTGTTCTGTCAGGTCGTTCAAATTGATGTATGACGATCGCCATAAACGCCTAAAATTTAGAACGTTTGACTAATCCATCTAGAACTCCCGAAGTACATTAGGTTTTGAATTACTCTCTTCCTCAATCACTAACTCCCCATCGTTGGCCATTCAGCTTAGAGTGGTTGCCTGAAGCTGCTTATTTGGTGGGGGGCAGTGTGCGTGATGGGCTGCTAGGCCGCCGTTCGAGTCAGCTTGACTTAGATTTTGTGTTGCCCCAGCATGCGGTGGACACTGCACGGGCGATCGCCCGCCATTACCGCACAGGTTTTGTCGTGCTTGATGTGGAGCATCAGATTGCGCGAATTGTTTTTGATGCCGTCACTGCTGACTTTGCTGAACAGGTGGGTGACTCCCTGGATGATGATTTGCGTCGCCGCGATTTCACGATCAATGCGATCGCCTATCATCCTCAAACGGAAACGGTGGTTGATCCTCTGGCTGGACGCTCGGATCTGGAGCAGAAAACGATTCGCATGATCAGCCGCGACAATTTAGTAGAAGATCCGCTGCGACTGTTGCGTGCTTATCGCCAAGCGGCTCAACTCGATTTTTGGATTGAGCCTGCCACTCAAGACGCGATTGAAGATTTGGCGGCTTTGCTCAAACATGTTGCACCCGAGCGAGTCTACAGTGAGTTGAGCTATTTGCTCTCCCATGCCAAAGGAACGGAAATGTTGATTCGAGCCTGGAAGAGTCATCTCCTCCAGGTGTGGCTTCCCTGTGCCCGATGGGAAAGTCTTCAGCGGGTTCAGGCTGTGGACGAGGCGATCGCCCAGGTGGTGACTCGCTGGCACGAGATGGGCGATGCCTTGAAACGCTGGCCCCGTGACCAGCAACATGCGGTGGGTGGGGGCCGCAGTTGGCTTAAGGTTGCTAAGCTCACCTGTTTGCTCCATGACAATCCTGCCATTGCAGAAGATGAACTCTGGCGGCTCAAATGCAGTCGATTGGAGGTGCAGTCGGTGATGGCGATTTTGCGACACCGAGACCTGATTGAGTCGGGGGCGATCGCCAACCTCTCGCGACGGGATCTCTACTTCTTGTTCCAGGATGTGGGTGATGTGTTTCCGGCAGTAGCGGTGCTGGCGATCGCGGCAGGCGCGTCAGTACAGGCCATGACGCCACTGATTGAGCATTTTCTTGATCCCCGTGATCCCGTCGCGCATCCTCATCCCTTGGTGACGGGACGCGATCTAATGGCACATCTCAATCTTCAACCGGGGCGTCAGATTGGTAAGCTACTGTCGCAGATTCAGATTGCCCAGGCAGAAGGAACGGTGGCGACTCCAGAAGAAGCTTTGGTGTTAGCTCAGAGGCTGCTGTAGTTAGGATTTGTTGCTATTGCCAGTAGCCTTAAAACGTTTTTGTGGGCGGGCACTGCCCGCCCACAAAAATGTCCCTGTCCTAACTCTGACTACAGCTATAATCCCTAGCTGAGCTGAACGACGGCTTGATTGTCGATAAGATTGCGATTGGCGAGTAAGTCTTCCACCGTCACTCTCAAAAATCGCTCACCATCGACCCAAAATAAGAGCTTGATGCGATCGCTGCCGGGTGAGCCAGGAGGGTTGAGGGTCGCGAGGTTGCGTGCGCCGTCTCGGTCGTTGAGTGGCTGAACGTTGGCATTATCGTTAGACGACGTGCGTGTGATCAGGCGATCGCCGTCGAAAAAAACCTCAGTTCGGGTTTCAGCGATGCCCAGTTCCCCAATCACCAGCTCAATATGAGGCTGGTTGTTTACCGATGCACCCAGCATCAGCTCCACAGGCTGCTCCATTGGATAAGGCTGTCCTTGGGGAATGATGGGATGCCAATCGTGCCGCTTTTCTCGGCGATTCCAATAGCGAATGCCGTAGCTGTGGTAGAGAAAGTCTTTTACCTCAACGCCTTGACTGAGCTGCAATGCGCCTTGGGCAATGGCTTCAAACGGGCGATCGCCCTGCACCTTTTCGGGAGGAAAGTGCTGCGTCACCCAATCTCGCACAGCTGGAATCTGAGCCGTACCTCCTACCAGCAAGACCGCGTCAATATCTGCTGTTTCAAATCCCTGGTTCCGCGCCTGTCGCAACACCTGCTGCAGCGATTCGTTCAGGGTGTCGAAAAAGCCCTGCTGACTGAGAATGGCGTTGAACTGCTCCTGATCGAGACTGAGTGCATAGCTCTCTAGGGTTTCGTCATTGAAATAAGCTTCTGTGGCACTCTGACGGCTCGACAGCTCAATTTTGAGCCGCTCTGCTAGTCGTGTTGTCAGCGGCGTGTTCGGCAACTGCTGAGTTTCAGCAAAATGATCCACCAGCCAGTGGTCGATGTCAGCTCCGCCTAGATTCTTCCCTGCTTTGGCGATCACTTGAGCGATCTGGCGTTTTTGACTCGATGTTTCAGCTAGATTTTTTTCACCCCATTTGAGAATGAACCCGAGGGGCTTGGCTTTCGACGGGCTTTGACTAATGGTGAGCTGCACCAGTGATAGATCTAGTGTGCCCCCGCCAAAATCGATCACCAACAACGTGTCGCGATCGCCCAGTCCGTAGCCTAGTGCTGCAGCCGTGGGTTCATCCAGCATTCGCACCTGCTCAACCTGAAGCGACTGACTCACCTGCCCCAGCCAGTGACGATAGGCTTCGAAGCTATCAACCGGAACTGTGAATGTCAGAGCCTCCATATTGGGATCTTGAGCCTTTAGCCCTCGAATCAGGTGAGCAAGAAACCATTTCCCTACTTGCTCGAACGTCAGTGTTGTGTCATCCAGCGTAGGCAAAAATCCCTGAATATCCGTGCCGATGCCTCGCTTCAAATTGCGGAAGAAACGCGGATCGCTGGATAAATCTAAGCCGCGATCGCGCACGGTTTGTCCAGCTAGAATTTTTGCCTGAGTTGCATCTTCGACGTATACCAAGCTAGGAATCAGAGGCGGATTGTCTCCTACTCTTACCGAGAGTCCAGGAAGAGAAACCGTCTCAGTCGCTTGAGTCGCTGGATTCCAGCGGGTGATGACAGTGTTACTAGTACCAAAATCAATAGCGTAAATAGAGGAAGAGTCAGCCGCAGCCATAGGAAATGTAGAGAATGCAGTTCTAAACGACAGGATGCCTTTAATAGGACTATCTCACAGAACCGCAAAGCCTCAACCAGGATGTATCTTCAGACATATAATCTGTGAGCTTTAGGGCTCGTACCCTAAAGCTTTTTGTTAAATCGAGCCTTGAGATCATTCAACGAAGTCGAGGACTTGGCATCTGATTTGGGTGGAGTGGATGACTTTTTCTTACCGGGTCTGGGTTGGCTCGCAGGTTTGGGTCCCTTGCCTCGCTTTCCAGCCGCCCCGGTGCCTTCGCCTGATCGCATCGACAGGCTAATCCGCTTCAGCTTTTCGTTGACTTCTAGCACTTTCACTTTGACCACTTGACCCACTTTCACAATCTCCTTGGGATCCGAGACGAAGCGATCGGCTAGTTGGGAAATGTGGACTAAGCCATCTTGGTGGACGCCAACATCAACGAATGCGCCAAAGTTTGCAACGTTTGTCACCACGCCTTCTAGCTCCATACCTTCTTGAAGGTCAGAAATTTCGTTAATTCCTTCTTTGAATTCGGCGTAGGAAAACACATCGCGGGGGTCGCGTCCGGGTTTCTCCAGCTCTTGCACAATGTCTTGTAAAGTCGGCAAACCTACAGAATCGGTAACGTATTGCTCCAAATTCGTGGTTTTAAGCTTGGCGGCAACTTGGGTCGGCTGGTCGAGGGTAACCCCGACATCGGTGGCGATCGCCTTCACCGCGCCATAGCTCTCGGGGTGAACTGCCGTGTTGTCTAAGGGATTCTTGCCATCGCGAATCCGGAGGAATCCGGCGCACTGCTCAAAGGCTTTGGGGCCGAGCTTCGTGACTTTTAGGAGCTGCTTGCGATCGCCAAAAGCTCCATTCTGGTTGCGGAAAGCCACAATATTGTTCGCCACCGTTGCTGAGAGTCCTGAAACGAAGGTCAACAATTCCTTCGAGGCTGTGTTGAGGTCTACGCCGACGTAGTTAACACAGCTCTCGACGGTCTCTTCTAGTTTTTTCTTCAGCAGTTTTTGATCGACATCGTGCTGATACTGTCCAACACCAATAGATTTGGGGTCAATTTTCACCAGTTCGGCTAGAGGATCTTGCAAACGACGACCGATGCTGATGGCTCCCCGCACGGTCACGTCGAGATCAGGAAACTCCTCCAGGGCAACTTCGCTGGCGGAATAGATCGAGGCTCCCGACTCATTTACCATGACTTTGATGGGCTTTTGTTCCAGATCTTGCAACACCTCGCTGACAAAGGCATCGGTTTCCCGGCTGGCGGTGCCGTTGCCGATGGCGATGAGGCCAATGTTGTATTGCTGAATCAGTCGAGTCAGGGTGCGAATCGCTTCGGCTCGTTTCCCAGAGCCAGTATGGGGAAAGACGGCCTGATATTCTAAAAACTTGCCCGTTTCATCCAGCACTGCCACTTTACAGCCCGTCCGAAAGCCAGGGTCAACGCCCAGAGTCGGCTTCATGCCTGCGGGACTGGATAGCAGCAGGTTTCGCAAGTTCACATCAAAACTGCGAATCGATTCAATAGCGGCTTCTTGCTTCTTGAGGCTCAAAATCTCGCTGGTGACGGAGTTTTTGATCAGCCGATCAAATGAGTCTGCCAGCATGGTGCGATAGAAGGATTTGACCTCAGGCACCTTGCTGTGGAGTTCCCGCTCTTCTAAATACCCCAGCACATCTTCTCGCTCAAACGCGATGTCGAAGCTCAGCACTCCCTCGGTTTCCCCTCGAAACAGCGCCAGCAGATTGTGGGGGGCGATCGCCTTTACGGGATTCTGATACTCCCGGTACATTTCATATTTGGTGGAACCTTCGGGGAAGTCTTTCTTGACCTGAGACTTAAAGACGCCCTTTTTCAGCAGATACTCCCGAAACCAAGCGCGAATCTCGGCAGTATCCGCGATTTCTTCTGCCAAAATATCTGAGGCTCCCTTTAGTGCATCTTCTGCACTTTTAACGCCCTTCTCTGCATCGACGTACTTTGTCGCTTCTGCTGGGAGAGGCTGAGGCTTGGCCTGGGGCGTATTCAAAGCTTTGATGAACTCTGCCAACGGTTCTAGCCCTCGCTCTCTCGCCATCGTGGCGCGGGTACGCCGCTTGGGACGATAGGGCAAATAGAGATCTTCTAGTTCGTTTTTTTGCAGCGTTGATTCGATAGATCGGCGCAACTCGTCAGTGAGCTTGCCCTGCTCCTCGATGGACTTAAGAATCGCCTGCTTGCGGTCTTCTAGCTCCGTGAGATAGGTGTGGCGATCGCTCAGATCTCGCAACTGCACCTCGTTCATTTCTCCAGTGCGCTCTTTCCGATAGCGGGCGATGAAGGGAATAGTTGCGCCTTCAGCAAACAGTGCCAGGGCACTCTGCACCTGAGAGGGTGTTAGAGACAGCTCATCAGCAAGCAGTTGAGGAATGTTAAGCATCGTCACATCACAGAACACGAACCGACTGCTAGTTTAACGTTTCCTCTCCTCGAATTGATGATGAAAGCGAGAGGGGCGATCGCTGTAGCTGAGCTGAAGTCGCTCAAATCCGATATCGGTTTAAGACCTTATCTAGAACCCAGGCTTGATCCTCTAACCGCATGTTTAATACCAGCGTGACTAATACGCGCTCGATATCCGTTAATTCTTTTGGCGATCGCTTTGCAGCGTTGACCTCCTGAAGATGCTTGCGCAGCTTATCGATCGTTCGTTGTTCTTGCTGCTGAAAGATTCGATCCTGAATTTGACGTTTCTCAATCTCTAGTCGAGCGCGGACTCGCCCCTGTTCTCGCTCGCGCCATCGGTCGGCCTCAGCCTGCCACTGAGTTTCCAAAAGATTGTGCAAGCCAGGATTCCAACTCTGCTTAAATCCAAGCGCAGAGGCCATGACATCTAGTTCATCAGGTTGCAGCTCAAATTCTTGTTTTAAGCGCCCATAGACCCACCCATCTTTCCAAGAGCCGGCCATTTTCTCCGCAATCAGGGCTTTGAGTCGTGACGGAAAATCTGGATGCATCGCTTAACCTTGACCCTCAAGATAACGATTGATTCGTCGCTGATATCAATTCTGAATGTCGCTCATGCCAAAACAGGTTCAGCCATGGTTGCAACATCCGTCGTTATCTTTCATTCTTCTAGCGTGATTTGAAGAATCCGAAATGATCATAGTAAAAAAGGATAAATTGAAGGAGGAGGAGCATTTGTCGGAATTGTCTGTCTTTATGCTGCTTGAAGAGAGACACCGACGATTGCACGGCTTTTCCCATTTTGAGTTCAGCTTCGTTCCAAAGAAAAAAGCCCCGGTTCACCATAGAACCTGGGACTTGGTTGTGAGAGAGATTGACAGGAAGTTTGAAGAGAGCCGTTTAGGTATTATCAGCGAAGATACGCCGCGCCCCGATATTGAAGAGGAACGATGCCGTACAGACTTTTGGGATGAGCAGATCTGAAGGCAACCTCGCTACCCCTATATTTGCCTGGGATGCTTAGCTCAGAAGTCTCTACCTGATGTGCGTTGGCTGCGTAGGGACGACCCAAGAAATGTAAGTTCATCGTTCTTGCTCTAAAGGGGGCTTGTGTTTTCCAATGAAAGCATTGTGCGGCGATCGCCCGCTTTTTTCCGTGTCCTTGGTCGTACTCAACAGGTGTTTCTGGTCATCCCAAACCATGACCGAAGCCCCACATCGTTGTGATATCAGTCATTACAAACAGTCATACTCTAATAAACTTCCTTGCTTATGCTTGCTTTTTCACGGCTTGGCAAATACCTAACGTTGGATGAGTTCTGCACTTGCACGCGAACTTATCGCAAGTACGCTGATCAGATTAATCCGTTTCCAAAAAATATTGAAGAGACGATTCCGGCTCTGAGATTGTTATGTCAGGAGCTTGCTGAACCGATAATAGATGAATTTGGGCGCGATCGCTTTCAGCTTACCTATGGATTCTGCTCAGCTGATTTGAAGCGATGGCTGGCGAAGAAAGATCCCGTGACGGGGTTGAAAAATGGTCGAGTCAGTCCGAATTTGGATCAACACATGGCTCATGAAGTGAATCGCAACGGTAACTATTACTGTTCACGGTTGGGGGCAGCGTGTGATTTTAGGATTACGGATTTGCTGAGTGATGAGCTAATAGAGTGGATTGTGTCGCAACGGTTGCCGTTTGACTCGCTATACTTCTATGGGGCAAACCGACCTATTCACATCAGCTACGGCCCGCAGCATAAGCGAGCTATCTGGACATTTACTAAAGATGGGGTGCCGACCCGCACAAGCATTGAGCATTGGATTGAACAAGAAAAACTTCGTTTTTAGTTGTACTATAAACCGCTGTTGTATCGGCTCTGTTTTCTACGAATAGCGGCTTTCACCAGTTTTACCTGGTATGGATCGGCATCTTTTCGCCACACAATCCGGTGCCCACGCAACTCAGCACAATGCTCTTCTAGGCACTTCTCCCAACCACGACGATCGCCAATTACCTTCACTTCATCTAGCAAACCCCAGTTGCGCTCCTGCTGACTCAACTTCGCAAACTTCCCATAGCTGGGATAATCGGACATCACTACCTGTTCCTTCTGGTGCAGCAAGGGTGGATTATCTTCTGGGTCATAGTCGCGGTAGCGCACATGCAAATCGCGTAGGCTTACCTGCATACTCAGCCGCAGCGATGGATGGGGGGCGGTGTCAAAGTTAGGGAAGCTCAGGTAGGTAACTTTGGGTGTGTTGAAGTGCAGTTTGACTAGGTTTGCTTCGTTGGGGCGTCCGATGGTGCGGGATGCACAGCCTTCATAGAGGCGCAGAAGCGGATCGAGTTGTTCTAAGGCAGAAACATGTACCCAGAGAGAGTGCGGTCGTGCTTGCCCTACCGCACTCTCTTGACAGCATTGGGCGATCGCCTCTAGATTCCCCAAACTCAGCAGCATCAAGTCAGCAGCAACACAGGCTTGTTTATAGTTGCCGAAGAGAGCCTTGATGTCTTTTTGCACTAAAGGAGAGAGAGCACGAAAGCGGGGACGGCGGCTGAAGTGACTGAGGGCGAGATAAACCAGTAAATCCTGGCGACGGCGTTCGGTGATAGCATCCCAGTCTTGGCGATCGCTCGCTTGCAGGACAAGCTTAAAGGCACGTTTTATTGTCCCGAATTGTTCTTGCAAAAGTGTATAACTGTGTGTATCTATCTCGTCAGAATAAGGGAGGCGTCCCCGATCGGTGTAAAAAGCCATCAGGGGTTGAAGCAGTTCTTTATGTTCTTTAAAGCGATGAACACTAGCGCAGACTCTAGGAGTGCGGGCGCGCGATCGGAAACGGGAGGCGCGGAAGGTTTCGGCTTTAGTTTCGTCTCGAAAAACAAAGTAGATGCCCAGTGCTGCGGGAATGGCCTCAACACCCAGTACTTGATCAATATAGGCTTTTAATTCTTCTTGTCCGTAGTTTTTTTGAAAAGTATTGCGGCGAGTAATGACGCCATCTTCATAGGCGATGAGTCCGCGTACTCGATCCTCAACCAATACTTGGGCAGCGACGATGAGAACGGTTTGGGTAAGATTCCATGCGCTGAGGAGGGCAGTACGCCGTTCAGCCTGGTCTTCGATGACGTTGATGACGTAGCCGAGATTGACGATGTGGGCAGAGGCGAGAGGCGTATCGGCTTGATAGTAGGGATCAAAACCGGAACTGGCAAAGCCTTTTTCGGCAGTGCGTTGAACATCGCCTCCGTGTCCACAGCCATAGTCAAAAAAACTGCTGCTTGGGGTGAAGAGTCCCGCTTCTAGGGCAAGTCGAACAGGTTTGGAGAGAGAAGTGCGAACCAGAGCCGCTTTGTGGCGATCGATGCTAAGTGTGCTGGGTGGGGGTGCGTCTCGATGCGTTTTGACAGAGGGGATGGAGGGAGCACATTGGGGCACATGGCCATTTGCCCGTACAGAAGAGATGGGGCAGGCGAGGACGTGGTCATGGATTTCGATGCCGCGTTGGGCGAGGCGGTGTGTCCAGTTTTGGTAGAAGCCAATCTCACGAGAGTTGTCCAGGAGGCAAAGGGCGTCTTGCTGGCGAGTGAGGAGCCTGAATTTGGCATAGTGAGGATAGTCGGGGGTGATGAAGGTGTCTTTGCGATGAAGGACAGGGGGATTGCTGGTGCTGGAGTAGGTTCGGATGCCTATTTCTCCGGTGTCAACGGCGACTTGGATACTGAGTTCCAAGGCGGGGTGGGGGTCGTTGTCGAAGTCAGGATAGATGAGATACGACAATTTAGGTTGGTCGAAATGGAATTTGACCAGAGTGATGCGAGATCTGAGAGCGTTGTTATCAGGGCACTTCTGCCAGTTGTAGAAATGCTGGCGGGTGTGATGTTCAACCTGCTGGAGGAGGGGATGCAGTGAATCTAAGACTGAATGGTGAATGTAGAGGGCGGTGGGCAGAATCTTTCCAATAGCGCTGCGCTGACAACATTCGACCCAGTCCTCAAACTTTACCTCTTTGCATGGCTGTTCAAATCGTGAATGTTCAAGGTTAGAGGATAAGAGGGAGGACGCGTTGGCATCGCCTCTCCCATGGAGAATCGCAGTCATAGCTTTGACCCATAGTGCGATGGTTTCTCTTACCGTATCGAGTGGTTGTCCTCCAAGCTATCCCCAGCTATAGAGCGATAGGTTATAGAAGTCATTACCATCACTCTAGTGCAAGTGTTCCCCACTATATTCAGTGAAATTCAAGTAGACTGAGGGCAGAAGACGCTAAGGATAGTTTGTGAACATTCAACACGACGAACCTTAAAATCTTCAACATTTTGTGTCTGAATGCTGCATTGACAGCTTTATGATGCAAGGGAAGACTTGTCTGGTGAGGAAGGCGATCGCATGAGAACGCTCAGCCTATTTGAAGACGACCGTTTGACGCTGCCCAAGAGCGTTGAATTTTCGGCTGAGTCGTTGAGCAAATATGGGGAGTTTTATAAGCATTGGGCGATCGCCTTTTCGGGGGGCAAAGACAGCACCGCGACCGTGACCCTAGTGGCACATCTGCTGGAAACGGGACGTATTCCCAAACCTGAATCTATCACCGTTCTCTATGCCGATACCCGCCAGGAGCTGCCACCGCTCCACAATGCCGCGATGAACATTATGGGGGAACTGCGAGAGCGCGGCTTTGATACTCGTATCGTTTTGCCTGAGATGGATCATCGCTATTTCGTCTACATGCTGGGTCGAGGGGTGCCGCCGCCGTCGAACACGTTCCGCTGGTGTACGCCGAAGCTCAAAGTGATGAGCATGGAGCGAGAATTGGAGACGCTGCGCCAAGAGCGGGGTGAGAAGTTTTTGATGCTAACCGGGGTACGGATTGGGGAGAGTGCCGCGCGCGATCAGCGCATCTCCATGAGCTGCACCAAGGATGGCGGCGAATGTGGACAGGGCTGGTTTCAGCAAAGTTCGTCGAAGGCTGTAGCAGATACTTTGGCACCAATTGTCCATTGGCGAGTTTGCCATGTGTGGGATTGGCTGATGTTTGAGGCTCCGATGATGGGGTTCTCGACGGATGCCATTGCGAAGGTCTATGGGCAAGATACGGCTGAAGGAGAAGAGCCGATGAATGCTCGGACGGGGTGCATTGGCTGTCCGTTAGTACAGAAAGATGCTGCCTTGGATCGGGTGGTGGCTCAGTCTGATTGGGCATACCTAGCCCCGTTGCAGAAGCTGAGGCCGCTGTATCGAGAGATTAAGAAGCCTCAATACCGTCACCGCAAACATGGTGAATTTAAAAAAGACGGCT
>CAKZMO010000437.1 GCA_937128595.1 uncultured cyanobacterium
GCATTTGGTGATCGGCTAGCATTTCAGCCTGCAACTCTTCGATGGTCTGACCCCGACGCTGAGCCGCACGAACCACTCCGGCGATCGCTCCTGCAATGAGAGTCTCATCAACCGCCCGCCCCCTGGAGTCAGTCAATTTTTCCAAAGCATTTTCCATTGGAAAAGTGGGTTGTAGTCCATCACTGTCGTCTGCGTGGTCTGCTCGTCTAAGTGACGCAATCGGGACTGTGCCACTTAAACTACAAACTAAGGACTGATTTTCAGTAGCCTTGTTTACAGGTTGAATGAATTGTACTGGGGCACTTGTCATTGACAAAGGTCTTGACAACTCGTTATCAGAAATTTCTCGAAAGTTCGTAGAGGTGGGATAATTCATACCTGCCAGCAATTTGGCGTAGCTTTGAGTCAAACAATTTCAGCACATTCTGAGAATATTTTATGTTGTCTTTTAAGAATTGTAAAATTACTTAAAGAAGAGATTGAGCCGAGTAAAGGTGCTTCTCTAGTAAAGAGGAGAGATTTTCGTAAGTCGTAAAAATCCGTGCCGCAACTATTACGTTCACACTTCTGATGAGAGAAATTCTTTATTTGGAGATTCCAACCCCTGATACAGATGCTGTCTGTCACTGGCTGCAGCATGACTTCAGGGTGGACAACGGATCAATTCAGGCCACGTCCGACGGCATTCGACTGACCCAAGCTCAGTCAATTCAGTCTGTATCTCCCGATAAAGAGTCCGAAGTTCAGCGTCACCAGTCAAACGAACCATCGTTCAACACCGCCAAAGATTCCTCTGTGCAAGAGAATCAGGCTCCCACCCAGTCGCAGTCATCTCTTGCTCCCACGGAGGCTTCTACAGAAAATGAGCACAACAACCAGGCTCTCGTAGAATCTGAGGCGATCGCCCATCCCATTGCCGAACTTTCCATCTTCGTCTGGTCGGTACAGCGCACGACCTATCTAAAAGCATTTCGATGGGGGGCTGAGGCTCTCCCTAGAGAAACCCAATGGATCAATCAGCTCACTCAGGAATTGCGTCGCCAGTTTCCTCACCACTATCCCGAACCTCCAGAGATCGACCTGTCTCAACAGACGATTTTTGAGGCGCTGAAGCCCCACTATCCCCAAACCGTCAAGTTCTTTCAGCGGATGCCCAACGGTGAATATGACCTCAATCGCGTCTACTGGTGGGAAAAGCGATGGCGAGAAGGGGTGCGATCGCCCAAAACTCCCAAAACCGTTATTCAGCAAGTCTCTAGCCCATCTCATTCGGACAATTCTGCTGCTGACCTAGAAAATTCTGCCCCCACTCCTCCCTTCGATCTGGTTTATGTAGGAGGGGCGCTCGGTGTCATCCACGCCGCAGTCATGGCTCGGCTCGGCTATCGAGTGCTGCTGCTCGAACGACTCCCCTTCGGGCGGATGAATCGAGAGTGGAATATTTCACGGGCAGAGTTCCAAAGCCTCATCGATCTAGGGTTATTCACGGCAGAAGAGTTTGAGTCTTTGATCGCCAAAGAATATGTAGACGGATTCCATAAGTTTTTCGACGCCAACAATCCTTCTCGTGCCAAGGCTCGGATTCTCCATACGCCCACAGTGCTGAATGTAGCACTGGCTTCCGATAAACTGCTGCGCATGTGTGGCGATCGCCTCAAAGCCGCAGGAGGCGAAATTTGGGATGAAACGGAGTTTGAGCGAGCTGAGATCAGCGACGATCGGGTCACGCTGTTTGCTCACCACTCACCCACCGATACGCCTCGCATTGCCGAGGCTCGATTGCTCGTCGATGCCATGGGAACAGCGTCTCCAATTGCTTGGCAAATCAATCAGGGACGAGCCTTCGATAGCGTTTGCCCGACGGTCGGAGCCGTGATCTCTGGCGGGTTTGCCCCCGAAGTTTGGGACGATCAGTATGGAGATGTGCTCAACAGTCACGGCGATATTTCTCGCGGACGACAGCTCATTTGGGAGCTATTTCCCGGTGAGGGAGACGACCTGACCTTCTACCTATTCCATTACCACGAAGTTCACCCCGACAATCCCGGTTCTCTTCTGGAGATGTACGAAGACTTCTTCCACATCTTGCCGGAATATCGCCGCTGCGACATGGACAAGCTCACCTGGAAAAAGCCGACCTTTGGCTATATTCCTGGCTATTTCAGCACCAAAGGGAGCGATCGCACCGTTGCTTTCGACCGTCTAGTAGCGATCGGAGATGCGGCCTCTCTTCAATCGCCTTTGGTATTCACGGGTTTTGGCTCTCTGGTACGCAATTTGGGTCGTCTGACTCACCTGCTTGATACAGCTCTCAAGCACAACCTTCTTGACTCTCGATACCTCAACCAGATCCGTGCCTATCAGAGCAACGTCGCCGTTACCTGGCTATTTTCAAAAGGCATGATGGTGCCCACCCATCGTCATATTCCCCCAGAGCGCGTCAATTCTATGCTCAACACCTTCTTTGGGGTATTGGAGGGCGAGTATCCAGAGGTGGCCGACAAATTCATCAAAGACCGAGCGGGTTGGCTTTCCTTCAACCGCATGGCGCTGCGAGCTGCGCTCCAAAACCCAGCTTTGGTAGCTTGGATTTGGCAATTGGCCGGAGCCAAAGACTTTATTCGCTGGGTCGGCAGCTATTTTACGTTTACCCTATTTGCTGTACTGGGCTGGCTATTTAAAGACTTACCTGCCCTTGTTCGGTGGCTTCAGTCCTGGGTTGAGCCTCGGTTTCCGTCCTTGTATTTTCTTTTGTTAGCCCAAAGCTATGCCCTCGTCTACAGTGCCGGACAGCCTCGCTCGTTAAATCCAACGCCAGCGCCAAACTTCGACGAGGCAATCCAAGTGGCCTCTCCAACCAATTCATCGGTCTCTTCTGTTTCAACCCAAGCTACCCCTGATTCGTCAAAGTGATCAGCGACGACTGAGATGCCGTAGCCTGAACAGTGCCGATACAACTGCTCTGGTGATAGCCCTGTTGTTGCAGCGCCTGGAGGCAAGCGTTCGCCTGGGTAGACGGCACGGAAGCTAGCAAACCACCGGAGGTCTGGGGGTCAAATACGATTGGGAACAGCGGATGGGCTTGATTGAGCGAATTTTCGAGATATGCAGAGGTTGTCTTAACGGTTTGGGGATGAAGAGAACTCAGCAGACCTGATTTGAGCGTGTCGTCGGCTCCGGTTAGATAGGGAATTGCGTCTAGATCAATCTCCGCTGACATCTGAGACGGACGCAACATTTCAAGCAGATGTCCCACTAGTCCAAAGCCTGTCACATCGGTACAGGCGGTGACTCCGTGCTGCTGCAAGATAGTCGCCGCTGCCTGGTTGGACTGAAGCATCATGGCGATCGCCCCTTCGATCCAGCGTCCCTTTGCCTTGAACTGCATGTCGGCAGCAAAGAGCGTCCCGGTTCCCAGAGGCTTCGTGAGAATCAGGGCATCTCCTGGCTGCATTCCTCCCTTCCGCAACAGAGAGGGAATATGATCTGCATTCTGAGTTGGCACCAACCCGTTACAGGAGAGTCCGAGAGCCAGCTCGTCCCCCTCCACGGTATGACCTCCAATCAGAACAGCTCCAGCCTGTTGCAGCACCTGTAGAGTTCCAGAGAGAAGTTGATAAAGCGTCGCTTCGAGTTGAGGCTCAGCCCCATGAGGCACACTGGCGATCGCCAAAGCACTGTGGGGCGCAACGCCCATAGCAAACAAGTCGCTTAGACAATGGTTTGTAGCAATTTTTCCCATCAAAAACGGGTCGCTGACGATCGCCCGAAAATAGTCTACGGTCTGGATCAAAGTAGTCGATTGAGGAATGGCGATCGCCGCTGCATCATCAGGAGTTTCGAGCCCCATGAGCAGATCAGGAGATCGAAAGCCCTCGGGACATTCGACTTGCAGTCGGCTTAGGACTCGCTGGAGAACAGAACTGCCTAGCTTGGAGGCACAGCCAGCACAGTACATCGTAGATATGGCCGGAATATTGGGTAGTGAAGGCGAAGTCGCAAGCACGGTCGGTCTTGGCACAGACGGTTTTGCAGAGGGCAATGACATCACCATATCCAGATGATTGAAACGCTCCATAAATTGCCGATCGATGCGGTCTTTCCACCGCCACAGACACCGAAACGGCCCTAGGGTCAATGCTCCACGAGATGCGACTGCCCGTCCATCGCCTGTTCCCACCAAAATCAGAAATTGCTTCTGAGGTCGAAACGGCTTGAGGGGCTGATACTGTACGGCACGGCACAGGTTTTCGTAGAGTGGCTGTCCCATTCGGACTGCGAATACTCCTGCTTTGGGACGAGGATGATTCACCATTGTGGCAACATCCCCTGCTGCAAACACGCGGGGATGAGATACCGATTGCAACGTATCTTGTAGCTGGATAAATCCTTGGGAATCAGTTGCCAATCCCGACTCCCGTATCCAGCCAGCAGCCGATGCCTGAGTCACCCAAAAGACGCGATCGCACTCTACTTCCAGACCCGATTGGCACAAAACCTGTAGAGACTTTTCCCCATCTGCATTTTGCTCTGAGTTGGGGTCTGAATCGGGGGCAGGCTCAATCGCCGTTACAGTTTCGCCCAGGTGGAGCCGAATGCCGCGCTGTTTCATCAGCCGTTCAAAAATGCGACGCATTTTCGAATTTCGCTTAGGTAACAGTTCAGTGCCTCTCTGAAACAGATGAATCTCGACTTGTGCTGCTGCTACGTTCGGTTCATTAACGGATTGAGAAAGCTCTCCTTCATTGGATTGGTCGAGCACTCCTACTCGATAAAGCCGCTCTAGCCGCGCCTGAACCGCCAGCGCCAATTCCACTCCTCCCGCCCCGCCGCCCACGATTCCTACCCGAAATGGGGTTTCAGGAGCGATCGCCGTCTTTTCTGGAGGTTTCTGAGTAGCTATCGTCTTGGCTCGAACTCGATCGCGTACCTGCTCCAGCACCTGCTCCCACTGGCCGAGAAACTTAGAAATCGGCTTCACCGGAATGCCATGCTCCGTCGCACCAGGAATCTGACTCGCCGCAGGGGTGCTGCCAATGTCAATAGATAGCGTATCGAATGAAATGGGCGGATGCTCCGCACATCTCACCTGCTGCCGTTCCAGATCCAGCCCGACCGCTTGATCCACAATCAACTGTGCCTGTGCAAATTGACATAAGGGCCGCAGGTCAATATGGCAATGATCGTAGGTGTACAGCCCCGCGACAAACCCTGGCAACATGCCCGAATACGGAGTGTGAACCACATCTGAGATGAGCGTCAGCCTCACGCCCGGAACTGGCTTCATCGCCCACATTCGCAGGGCGATCGCATGGCTGTGGCCTCCTCCAATGAGCACTAAGTCGTGGGTCACAGGCATCGATGTTGACTTCATCATTGCGTTCATCATGAGGGTTTTGTCGTGAGGGATTGCCCCTGGCGCTCTCAAAAGCCTAGCGTTCTCAAAAGTATGTCTTAGGGAATCCTAGAGGAAATTTCAGCTCTACACCTTCTCCCTTAAGGACTATCGAATCCGGTCTATGCTTCTACCATTTTCCCGCAGGTGGCACTGGGGTGCCTTAGGTGTCGCAATGTTTCTGCTGATGTTGGGGATCGGTCTGTGGCGACGCAACCACGCCCAAGACATTCCCCAAGAGATTCCCCTCGCTCCCTCTCTGCCCCAAGATCCGTTTATTCAGGTCTATTTCAACCAGGCTCAATCTGCCCGCTACGTCGAACCCTATCGTCAGCAAGAACGTTTCGGCGATGACCTAGAAGCCGTCATCATTGAGGCGATCGCCTCTGCCCAATCCTCAGTTGATGTCGCGGTTCAAGAGCTGCAGTTGCCCCGCGTCGCCCAAGCCCTACGAGACAAACAGGAAAGCGGCGTGAGAGTACGAGTGATTCTCGAAAACCAGTACAGCACGCCTCTGAGCCAGCTCACGTCTCAGCAGGTCGGTCAAATGGACGAGCGCGATCGCGCAGACTATCAGGAATTTCTCTACTTTGCCGATATGGATGGCGATCGCCGTGTCACTGCCGCAGAGATTGCTGAGCGAGATGCCCTTGCTATTCTTCAAGCAGCGAGAATTCCAGTCATTGACGACACTGCCGATGGGTCAAAAGGCAGCGACCTGATGCACCACAAATTTGTGGTCATCGACCAAACTCGCATCATTATTGGGTCAGCGAATTTTACATTGAGTGGCACCCACGGAGATTTTGGCTCCCTATCCAGCCTCGGCAATGCCAATCACCTCCTCAGCATCCAAAATGCAGAACTGGCTCGCATCTTTACCCAAGAATTCGAGCAGATGTGGGGAGATGGCCCTGGCGGCTTAGACAACAGCTTGTTTGGTCTTCAAAAACCCTATCTACCTGCAAAGACCGTGGCGATCGCCCCTAACTCCATCGTCACTGTCCAGTTTTCGCCCTCCTCAGCCAGCCGCTACACCTGGGAAGACAGTGTGAATGGGCTCATCGGTCGCACTCTTGACCGGGCTAGTTCTTCCATCGATCTCGCCCTCTTTGTCTTCTCTGACCAACCCCTCAGTGACAAATTAGAACGGCGACACCAGGCTAACGTTCAGATTCGCGCCCTGATTGATTCGGGTTTTGTCTACCGCGACTACAGCGAAGCTTTAGATATGTTGGGCACTGCCCTAGCGAGCGATCGCTGTGTCTATGAAGAGAACAATCGCCCCTGGAGAGTCCCGCTTACCTCTGTCGGCATCCCACAAATGCCCGACGGCGACGTGCTCCACCATAAATTTGGAGTGGTCGATCAGCGATTGGTGATTACAGGCTCCCAAAACTGGAGCAAAGCCGCCAATCACAGCAACGATGAAAATCTACTCGTCATCGAAAATGAAACCGTTGCAGCTCACTTCCATCGCGAATTTGACCGCCTCTACTCTGATGCGAATCTCGGTATTCCTCCTTGGCTTCAGGAGAAAGTGGGCGATCGCCAACAGCAATGTGGTCTCTGAAAACCCGTCCCACTCCAAATCAAACTTCTCTTGATGATTCTTTTGAGAAGCAGACTTGGAGTGTCCACAATAGGGTTTATTATTTAAGGAAGAAGTAGGGTGCACGCTCCAACAGTTGAAGACTTAACATTAGACAAAAAATGTCTAGCTTTGTCTATCGATGAAAGCCCCAGCCAACCGATTAAAAACTTCAAAATAGAGTTTCTGAACAGCATTTCCGCCTTTCTGAGAGCACTGTTTTCTGTTTCATTGACGCGAGCCTCCCAAAAGAGGTAAGTATTTTTACGGTTTGACCGGAGACAGGCAAACAAGAAATGTAAAAACTGAAAACCTGATGTCTGCAGGTATCTAGATTCGAGCATCGGCTGCGATCGCCCAAAAAGAAAGATACCTCCACACTCAACATCGGGCACTATGAACGAGCAACATCTGGGCAGTTGAGGAGAATTGGGGCTGAATGGCTCAATTAGAAGATCAAAAATTGAAGTTGCTGGTTGTAGATGATGAATCAGACAACCTAGATTTGCTGTATCGTACCTTTCGGCACGACTTCAACGTGTTTATGGCTGATAGCGCTCCGAATGCGTTGGCGGTGTTGGAGCAGGAAGGAGAAATGGCTATCATTATCTCTGACCAGCGAATGCCAAAAATGAAGGGAACAGAGCTGCTGAGCCGAACGGTAGAGCAGTTTCCAGACACGATTCGGATTGTGCTAACTGGCTATACCGATGTCGAGGATCTAGTTGACGCCATCAACACAGGCAAGGTTTTCAAGTACATCACAAAGCCTTGGAATTCCGCCGAACTTAGGACTGTCGTTCAGCAGGCATCGGAAACTTATCGTGCAATCAAGCGACGCACGAATGAGCTGCATCGGGCTTTGCGCCGGGAGTCTGTGTTCAACGCCATGATCACTGCAATTCGAGAATCCCTCGACTATCGCCAGATTCTAGAAACGACAGTCGAGACTCTCGGTCGCACCCTTGCAGCAGACATATCGGTGCTGATTCCGGTTGAATATCTCAACTTTGAAGCGGAAAATCCCTATCAGTTCAGCTCTGAGCAATTCGTCTATCGAGCCCCCTCACTCCCCAATTTCACTCAAAATTCCTCCTCGGCTGTTGATATCGGCATCAGTCCGTTCATCACTTCGAACCCAGGAGACCTAAGACCCCAGGAAATTGGAGTAGATTCCAACCCTTCGCTAACAAGAGCGAATCCAGCAACGCCCGAATCTCCACTCCAACTGAGTGCTCTCTTACATCCCGCCTCCCTCACATCAGCTTTACATCATCGCCAAATTCAAAACCACGTTCTGGAGCTAGATCACCACCGACATGCACAGCTCGTCGTTCCCTTGGTTTACCAGCAAGAAGCACTTGCTGTTTTAGCGCTGTTCAAGACCAACACGACACGTGCCTGGACTCATGACGAACAGCGTCTCGTTAGCGATGTTGCGGAGCAAGCCGCACTGGCTATTTCTCAAGCTCGTCTGTACCAACAAATTCAAGAACAGACCAAGCAAATGCGAGACGAGTTGACCGTTGCAAGACGAATCCAGACCCATCTTTTATGTCAATCTATTCCGCAGATTGAAGGCATTAAGATTCAAGCTTGCTGCGCCCCTGCACGAGAGGTCGGTGGAGATTTTTTTGAAGTCTACGATCATCCCAATGGAGATGTTTGGCTGGCGGTCGGAGACGTCTCAGGAAAAGGGGTTCCTGCAGCTCTGTTTATGTCAAGCACCTTGTCTGTACTACGACGAGAACTTTCTCAAGAAACGCCTCCATCGCCCGATGAGGTACTCCGCAACCTCAATAGTAATCTGCTCGACGGACTCGTCGGCAGCAACTGTTTTATTACGCTGGCGCTAGCTCGCTATACTCCGGCTACTCGTAACCTCGTTTATGCCAATGCTGGACACGTTCTGCCGATGGTGTGGGAACGATCATCAGTGGCTGTGCCTAACTCCCAAGACAAGAAGCTCCCAACTGTCGATGAACCACGGTCAGCAGCAGCAGCCGCTCCACCCGAACCTCGCTATCTAAAAGTTCGTGGCGTCCCGTTGGGAATCTTGCCCAAGTGGACGGCCACCTCAGAGACGCTTACGCTTCAGTCTGGCGATACGTTCTTGCTAGCTAGTGATGGAATTACGGAAGCAAGGGTTTCACCGGAATGGCTACAAACATTGTCCTCAACGGCGGCGGCGTCCATACAATGTGTGCAGTCAGGTAATGGCAACGACATCAATTCAACCCGTGCCGTGAAGGCAAAATCCATCGGTCTATCTCAGAGCGATCGCCTCTCCGATCGCGACTACCCAATGCTGAAACAACAGGGACTTTGGCATCTACTCCGGCAAGACCAGACAGAACTCTCGCTAGAAGCTCTGCTGGCGAAGATTCAGACTCATTCCGTGGGTCAAGATGATGATCAAACCATTCTCTCCATGGAGATTTTGTAGTTCATGAGAACCGAGCTACACGTACCCAGCGATCTAAGGTTTTTATCCATCGTGGAAAACTGGCTGCTTGGTTCACTCCAGGCCGAGTTGGGAAATTCGGTGGATTGGCCCCGCCAAGAGAGTAGGCTACGACTCGTGCTCGTAGAGGCCTACTCGAATATCGTGCGTCATGCTCATCAAGGACAACCCAACCTACCGGTTCTCATGCGGTTGGAGTTGCGAGGTCGAGATATTTCGATAGAACTTTGGGACTGCGGCAAAGGCTATGACCTCTCGACATACCTGCCTCCTAATCCAGGGGACCTTCAAGAGAACGGGTATGGCTGGCTGATTCTCAATCGTCTCATGGACAAGGTCGAATATCGACTACAGGTCAACGGACGCAACTGCCTAACCTTAGAAGCAACTCTACCGCCCCATGAGTTTAAAGATGTCTATATGGAAGACTATTCGATTCCAGAGGAGATTTATCATAGCGAGTTTTCCCACGAAAATGGGTCGTCTTCTACCGCATTATGTGGCCCTGATGAGACGACCGAAACCGGCATAGAGCGTGACCTTGACACGTTTGGCGATCGCCCCTGAACCGTTAGCTCTCAGCGATCAACAGTCGGTTTAGCGCTTTAGTCCTCCAAAGCGGCGATCGCGCTGCTGGTAAGAGAACAGGGCCCGATGAAATTCGGCTCGGTCAAAGTCGGGCCACAACGTATCAGCAATGTAGAGTTCTGCATAGGCCGTCTGCCATAAAAGAAAGTTGCTCAGCCGCATCTCTCCACTGGTGCGAATCAGCAAATCAGGATCGCAGGTTCCGGCTGTATACAAATGCTCGGCGACCACTGCTTCATCGATGTCTGCGGTATTCAAATCGCCTTGTTGAACCTTTTGGGCGATCGCCTGACAAGCCTGAACGAGTTCTTGCCGACCACCATAATTTTTCGCGATCGTGAATTGGATACCCTGGTTGTGACGGGTAGCCGACATAGCATTCTCGATCATGGACTGCAAGTTTTTGGGTAGATCGGTCAGCCGCCCAACAAACCGAATGCGCACGTCTTCTCTCACCATCTCATCGAGTTCTTGGCGGAGCACACGTTCAAACAGCGTCATCAAAAATTCGACTTCTTCTAGAGGACGAGTCCAGTTTTCAGTGGAGAATGCATAAGCCGTTAGTGCCTGGATTCCCCAGTCGTCACAACATCGCAGCAACTGCTTCAGCGTCTCTACGCCTTGCCGATGGCCGACGCTGCGCGGCAAACCGCGACGGGTTGCCCAGCGACCATTTCCATCCATAATGACGGCAACATGCTGAGGTAGGCGATCGCGCCTCAAGTCAGACGGTAACTCTTTCAACGCTGTTTGCTTAGTAGTCGTCATGCCTTCTCCAAAGAGACGTAGCCCTTTCCGCTTCAAGTTAACAGTTATAGCGCGCTGCGCACAGCTTCCATGAATTTACAGTGTTATGTCTAGTTCACAGACAGTATATGCATATCCTTTCAGGCTACATCGCGCCTCAGCATGAATAAGTACTGGAATCTTCATCTATCGACCATAGGACACTCTATGCCATCAGAGCAGACGCACAGCATCCTGAGACGAATAACACATCGAGATTTTAACCATTCCATATTCCGTAAATTTCACGTGTTGAAAATTTCTTACTCCGTGAACAATCCCCGTAGATTGTGCCCAGAGATGGTTCGAAAGCAACGATTTGACTCAGGATTGGTGCTAGACACAGGTTATACTCCACATTTTCCACCGCATTCTGAAGCAACTGAATGTCACGCCACCGTACATCCACGCTTCTATCCAAAAACAAGCATCTGACACGAGAAATCATCCCAAGGCCCAGCCCCGAGGCCAAGGTCTAACGCTTATCTTTCTGAAAAAACGATACGAGAAAATGTGTCATGTAGGAAGCAGATGAGACGCTCCCAGAAATTGCTCGTTGCCAGAGACTCCGAAGTTGGGGTGAGACCACTTCGCGATCGCCCATCCGAGAAAAGCGCGATCGCAGCAATTCTCTCAACTTACTACTGGTCAGAGGACGATTGAGCACCCCTCGCTCCGCCATCGAAATCGACCCCGTTTCCTCAGAGACCACGATACACAAACACTGCTCAACCCGTTCCGTAATACCCATAGCAGCACGGTGACGTGTACCTAATTGTCGGGAAGCATTTCGCTCCGAAATCGGCAAAATGACACTTGCGGCAACAATTCGCGAATCACGAATGAGTAAGGCTCCATCATGAAGCAACGTTGTTGTTTGAAAGATTGTTTGGATTAACTCCTTTGAAACTTCTGCGTTGATCCGAACTCCTGGCACCGAAAAATCTCGTTCATCAATCGGACGACTTGTTTCAAGGATTAGCAAAGCACCCGTTCGATTTTGCGACAATTCCTTCACCGCATCAACAATCTCGTCAATCACGTCGTCAGATTTTGGCGCAATTTCGCCTGATGATTGAAAAAGCTGTAAAAAATCGCCGCGTCCTAGCTGTTCTAGAAAGCGGCGAAACTCAGCCTGGAAAATAAATGCCATGGCCACAGCTGAGCCAACCACCATCTTGTCCAGCACAAAGCTCAACAGTTCCAGCCCAATCTCGCGGCTCAATGCTGCTGCAACCATCAGTACAATCAGTCCACGGACGACCCAAAGCGTTCGCTTTTCACCGATGATCACCAGCAACATGTAGGCTAGTCCCACAACAAGACCAATATCAATCGCATGAAACAGCAAAGAATAAGCCCAGTTTTCAGTTTCTAGCCATTGCCGCAAAAAAGAACCCATGTGATTGATAAGGAGTGATGCTCTGCTCCAGGTCGAGGGGCGTGGTCAGTCCCATTTGCCGATATTGGCTCAGTCAATTCAAATGCCGTAACCAGCCAGGTAAAATATAGGCAACCCTTGAAATAACTCAGTATGCCTTAACTCAGCGAGAATCGGCATGACCTGAGGTTAGACGTTCAGGTAGCTGATCGTGACGAATCAGATCTAAATACGTTTCTCGGGCAACGATCAGATTGGCTTCACCTCCGTTCACCAACACTGCCGCAGGCCGAGGAATGCGATTGTAGTTTGAGGCCATGCTGTAATTGTATGCACCCGTTCCTAAAACCACGAGAGTGTCGCCAGGCTCAGTTTTAGGAAGCTGAGCCTTCTGAATAACGATATCCCCTGATTCACAGTGCTTTCCAGCGACTGTCACGTTCTCATCAGCAGGATGAGACATCTTATTGGCGATCACAGAACGATAGACCGATTGATAGGTAATAGGCCGAGGATTGTCAGACATGCCGCCATCGACAGTAATGTACTGGCGAATGTCGGGAACGGTCTTCTGACTGCCAATGGTATACCCCGTCACGCAAGCCGATCCGATGATGGAGCGTCCGGGTTCGGACAGGAGTCGCGGCAATGGCATCTGGTGAGCGTCGCAAGCTTTCTTCACCGCATCACAGACCCCCTTGACCCAGGCATCAATACTCGGTGGATCATCGGATTCGGTATATTTGATGCCAAGCCCTCCACCGATGTCGAGTTCTTCCATCGGTAGGCCATGCTGCTTGGCTTTTGCCATCCATTGCATCATCACACCCGCTAAGTCTTGGTGAGGCTGCATTTCGAAAATTTGAGAGCCGATGTGAGCATGAAGCCCAATGCAGCGAATCGAATCAGTCTGACTCAAGGTTTCAAAAACCTGCTCAATCTGATCGGGATCAAATCCAAACTTGCTATCTAGATGACCTGTACGAATATATTCGTGGGTATGGCATTCGATACCGGGAGTAAGACGCAGCATCACCCGTGCGATTTGAGATGTTTGTTGGGTCACTTCTGTGAGCGATCGCAGCTCCTGCCAGTTATCAACCACAATGGTGACGCCTGCATCAAGAGCAAGCTTCAATTCTTCCAAAGACTTGTTGTTGCCATGAAAATAAAGGCGATCGGTAGGGACGTTAGCTTGGAGAGCCGTGTAAAGTTCTCCTCCTGAGACCACATCAATTCCCAAGCCTTCACTGGCAACAACTGCACAAATCGCAAGGCAGTTCCAAGCCTTTGATGCATAAAGCACCAGAGAATCACCCTCATAGTATTGCTTGAATGCTTGCTCATACTGCCGACAAGACGATCGCAGCGTGAACTCATCAACGATATATAGAGGCGAACCAAACTGTTCGAGCAACCGCACCACGTCGCATTCACCAATGGCAAGGCGATCGCCCTCAATGACTTGAGCCGTTAGGGGCATGAGTTGTTGATTTGGTGATGCTGATGGGCTGCGATCCGCTGGCAGAAACTGCATCCCCGAAGGACTTTGTCCTCGTGTTGTCGTTGAAACCATGTGTCAATTTATCCTTAAAAACCTTGCAGAACAAAACTTGATATATTGCTAAGCCAAGCCCGATAGTTTTTCCTCATCCTATTCAATCTCCCATCAAAAATCGTCACGGATCAAGTCAAATTTGCGCTGACTGTGACGTGCTGTCTTTGAAAACGGGAATTGCTGTCACCGTTGATCGGAAATCTGATTCGCAATAGCTTCGAAATCACGAAATGAAAATTGTGGAGTGCTCTACCAACGAGTACGATACACTGCGCTGCGAGTGTTCTAAACAGGACGAAAAGAGTTCAACGGAAGCACAGAACAAGGCTAGAACGAATTGGCTTCTTCGAGTTGGCTTCTTGAAAAGTGGACTTGTTCGCATAGCAGCGCCAATTCGGAAGCCAAATGCCCCACCCATTTGCTCAACGTGAATCCGTTCGAGAGATTGGATGAGCCTTGTGAAGAGGACTCCTGACTATCATCTCTCAATTCACACTCCCGTCAGCACGATTGGAATTGACCCTGTCGAGGATTGTAGATTGTCAAGTGTTACGGCCCCTCAAAAATCGCCTCGTCAAGATCTTTTCGACTCAGAGAGTATTGAAACATTCGATGAATGTCGCGAGCACCTTCGGCTGCGTTGATATATCGCACTCTTACTGAATCAATCTCTAGACAAATCTCTGCCTTCCATGCCGCCCGACTCACGACCCAACAATGGCGGTCATCTTTGCTCTGTTCACAGCCTTGAGAGCGTAGCCATTGTTCGATTTTAGGGAGCGGATGGTTATACAGAGGCGTATCGGGAGAGGGAAGAGTCATGGTGAAAGGGGGGAGAGCTATCGGCACATGATCATAGCAAGGGAAAGAAGCACTTTATATCAAACAGCCAGATTTAAACGGCTAATTCACCACGACTAATCCCTACTAGGATGACCAAAGCGACACAGCCAATGAAGGTGATGCCGAGCAAGCACAGGGCGAAAAGTTCTCCCCCCGACAATGGGCGATCGCTCGGATCGAGATAGGCAGATCGAGACTGATAAGGCTGAGCGTCTACAGTTGAGCGAAACTCAATCGGTGTCTGAATAACAGAAAACCGGGAGTAGCCATGTTTGAGATCATAGGTGTTGCGGCTCTCCGGGTTGCTCAACGTGCCATAAGCTTCGTTGAGCTGCTGAAACTTTTCTTTGGCGATCGCTACAGGCAAGTCAGTGGTATCTGGGTGATATTGCTTGCTCAGTTCTCGATAGGCTCGACGAATCATTTGCGGAGATGCCCACGGAGAAATATTCAGCAACGTGTAATAGCTGACGCTGTTCTGACTCACAGGCTGAACGTCTCAAATCTTTACGACGGTTTCATTGATTATATTGGGCATTTAAGCTGCTTCCAAGAAAGAAGCACGCAGCAAGCGAATTTGAGCCAGCGTCACAACGACAGGAATCACACGCCCATAGTTTGTGGCGATCGCCCGCCAACCGAGATCAGCAAAAAACCAGATCCACATGGCTGGCCCCAATACGGTCAACACACTCCGAGCAGCTCCATACCGAGCCGCACTCACAGCCATACCGCGTTTTGCCATGTGCAGCGTCACTCGCGACTGTACTCGGGTCAAGGCCGCTGCACCACCTCGTGCCAGCATGTGTTGAACCCCGTGATAGGTAGCAGCATGGAGCGCAAATTGGCGAGCAATTTGCTGCAATAGCCAAGGTCGAATAACAGAATTAATGGCGATCGCCCCACTCCCTTTCAGCATCAGTCGCACCGGGTCGCGCAAGAGTGCGTCGGGAAGCGCATCTGGAGTTTGGACGGTAGAGAGCGATCGTTGCACCTGTTGAGTCAAGACGACTTGTTGATCGTGAGGCAGCTTGTTCCACATGCGTTCGAGCGTGTGAAGAAAGATTTCAGATTCAAAATCGGCGATTGACCAATCTTGGCCATAAGAGATTTTGAGAAACTGACACACCCGAATCAGCACATCTCGATAATCGATGCAGTGGGTTTGGCGCTGTAGAACCGTCAGCCCATCGGCGGCCAAGAATCGAAATCGTTCCTCTACAGAATCGAGCCAGTAGTTACGAGGTTGGCTCTGAATGTCAAGAGGATCATTCCCCATCGCGTAATCTAAGGGATTGAAGCGCCGACAAAACAAAATATCGGTAATTGTTTTCAGTTCTTCCTCTGTTGTCAACTCCAAAGCCGAACGCAACTCATCCATGAGTTCACCTCCTATCAAGCCTTCAATTTTGGTTCAATGTCCTTACGCACGAATCCGTTGGGTTCTCGTACCCATCCTTTCGGTCAAATCAAGGATTTGACCAGATGTCATCGTGGATCACTCCATCGTGCGCGACGACGTGCCTTACCAGTTTCATCTATTGTACGAACTAGACAGCGATGAACTGTACGAAAATGCGTCAAAACTTAGTCCTTTTTATCTGCTTTCTTTCGAGGAAATCTCAATGCTTGATGTTGCCGTGGTTGGGGCTGGACTGACCGGACTGGCCTGTGCCCAATTGCTCCATCGCTGGGGCTACGATGTCGCCGTGTTCGACAAGTCCCGAGGGCTGGGAGGACGAGTCGCAACTCGCCGAGTGAATACAACCTGCTTTGACCACGGAGCACGATTCGTCAGTCGTCAGGGCAGTCGGACTCAGCAACTTCTCCATGAACTACTTGCCGTTCACACGCCAATTATCTCAGCCGAAGAGACTCAGACGGACTTTCCAAAGAGTGTTACAGATCAGTTTGTAGAGCATCCCAGCGCGCTTCCAACTCTCATCTCCTGGCCGCGATCGCCCCACCAACTCGATAGTTCCGCAGCCAATTCTTTCGAGAACGTATTCTCTGGTGTTCAGCACTTAATTCGTGTTCCCCAAACGGATGCTCAGAGCTATGTTCCTCCAGAAGGAATGACAGCGATCGCCAAATTTCTGGCTCACGGTCTCGATGTCCGTCGCCAGCATCGAATCACCCAACTTGATGCCAATCTTGAACGTCGCTGCTGGAAAATTACTCCTGAAGACCGCTCACAGTCTCCTCCATTTGCACGCGCTGTGATTCTTGCTGTACCAGCACCCCAAGCGATCCCCCTGTTAGAATCCCTAACCCCGACAGGCCGCGCTCCAGACTGGATTGATCAAGTTCGTGCCATAGAGTTTTCCCCCTGCTTTAGCGTCATCGGAGGATATGCCGCCCAGTCATTACCCCTTCAGCCTGATCCCCAAACAGGAATACCCATGTGGCAGATGGGCGATCGCCACTGGGACGCACTTCACTGTCCTAGCGACGAAATCTTGGCATGGGTCGGGCTAGATAGCAGCAAGTCTCGCCATTCTGATGAGCCGATTATTGTCTTCCAAAGCACCGATGCTTTTGCGGCTACCCATGTAGACGATACAGATCTAGGACTGGTGGGCGATCGCATTCTCGAACGTGCGGCTCAACTGCTCAACTGCCCTGCCCTCTGCGATCCCCAATGGCAACAGGTGCAACGATGGCGCTATGGGTTTTGTCGCCGTCCGCTCGCAAGCCCTGATCCCTACCTGATCACCCACCAGCCCTTACTTTTAGGATGCGCAGGAGACTGGTGCAGCGGTAGCCAAATTGAAGATGCTCTGACCTCAGGACAGGCGATCGCTCATCGCATCCATCAAGCACTCGACAGCAGCTCTATCCCTTAGCTGTTTCAGAGCTTTAGGAGACTTCAAATGATTTCCTTCATGAGATATAGACCCCCAAAGCACAGGGCAGTGAAGAAGCATAACCAACTTCACTGCCCTACCGTGATAATCATGAATTTTTTGCAGACTAATGCAGCCAACTAATGACAGAGACTGACTTGCGACATGACCACTCAAGCGAAGAAAAAAGCTTAGGGCAACTATGCAAGAGAGTCTCAACGATGATCAAAATCACAACTTGTTTAGAACCAAGTTGCATCTCGTCAAAGCTTAATCCTTATCATCTTGGTTGCTACTGTTGCTGTTGCTGTTGTTGTTGTTGTTGTTGTTGTCGTCATCATTCTGCTCATTATCAGACTGATTGTTGTTAAAAGAACGACGACGATTAAACCGTGAGTTAGAGCGCTTGCGGAACTTACGAGCGTAGGCTTGGTTTCGTAGAGCTTTTTCTTTCTTAAGGTTGCGGCGTTTTGCCATCCTTGACCTCGTTGAATGGGTGGGCAAAAAATTTACACATGGTTTTCCATTTTACAGAAATAACCTCGGTCAACATCACAAAAATCAGAAAACCCTTCTCAGAGCCTTCGCAAACCTTTGCAACAAAAACCCTTGAATGGTCGTCTTGCTAAGCCTCGCAGCTTGCGACAAGAACGACTCAACTTCTACATCTTGACACATCGTCATTTCATTGAGGCCACTTCATGAGTTACAGCAGCACGGAATCAGTCCCCAAACTGACTTCAAAATCCTGAGTTGGCCGATAAACAAGCATCCGTATCTAACATGGCCAACTTTTTATAGGCGTCACGAATCACTCGCTGTCCCCTCAAATATCCTGTATTTGCACCAGGACAGAGATACCTCAGGGTTTCTGAGGAGAAGTCGTCGAGCAACTGCTGAGTATGCCGTACCTGTCGTCGCCAATGAAACGTTTTGGGAAGTCGCAACGGAACCGGATTGCCTTGGCGATCGGGTAAAAGATGTCGCCCCGAGAACAAAATTCCGCCCTCCGCACGATAGTAAACACAAGACGACCCAGGCGTGTGTCCCGGTGTCCAAAATACCTCAACCTGAGGATTGACCTCATGTCGTCGGTGAAAGGAAGTGAGCATCAGATTTGGCAATAGATAGGCTTCCTGCTCTTGCATGATGATCTGACAGTCCATCGCCGCCTGCACCTCACGAGCTTTGCCTTTGGCCGTGCGGTGGGTGATGACCATCCAGCGAACTCCGCCTTCACGGTGCAAAAACTCCTGGGTCTCATCCGACCATGCAGGGCAGTCAACTAAAACATTTCCCTCATCTATCTGAATAAGGTAAGCCGTACCGCCTAAAGTCTCCCGGTTAGGGGGAAAAGCAAACACGGTTTCTAGAATACGTTGGGGCGATTTCACAGCAGTCCTCAAATTTAGCCTTAGCCATTGTAGTCAAGGGTTGTCAATCGACAGCGGTCATTCAATCAATATGCGCCTGGTGAAATTTGGATCGTCAATGGAGAGGTGATTCATTAGCCAGTCCAGAAATCCTGTAGCGAATCACTACGCTATATACGGCTGCTCCTTGCTGGATGAACCCGTGAAGCGAGGCCATATCTGGCATTTAACAACGCCTCGGGTCAACCAATTTTGTAAGCGGAGCGAAAACGCTATGCTGGAAGTAGTCATCCGCTAGTTGTGGTTCTTGGTTTTAGATTTAGCCATTGCTCTCGGACGGATGTCTAGAAAATTCTGTCTCTTGAGGAGTCAAGCTTTCTAAAGCTCAGATCTCTAAAGCTTGTGAGCATGTCGATGTATATGAGCACTCTATATGCCGACATTTATGAACGACGGGCTGACTAAGCTGACTAAAAAGTGTCTAAGGGACTCCTCATGTAGGACAAGTTCGAGAATGAATTGATCCTTGGCCTTTCAAAACAATCGACAGAATGCTGTTCTGGTTACTTTTACTCGGGCTATTTACCTATCTCATCATCTATCGCAGCGTGTCAAACTTGACTCGCACACCGGTCTGGCTGCTATGGCTGGTGATGATGCTCCCTGCATTTATCTGGGTCGTGGCGATCGCCCAAGGGGAGCAAACTGCAACCGAGCCAATCTGGGTTGCCCTTTTGCTTCTTTCTTTTGTTATCTGCCCTATTGTTTATTGGATATTGATTCAAAAAGGAAGGCCAGAGCGATCGCCCGATGTGCCTAGTCCTCTTGATACGGCCAAAGCGGAGACTCAATCCCCAATGTCCACGCCCCTTCCCGAAACCCGCCTTCCCCTCGATCGGGACGAAGAAGCCACACTCAAAACATGCTTCTCATGGGCTGTCTTTTATCTTAAAAATTTAGAATATCGTCCCCAAGCACTGATCTGTCGAGGTCATCTCCGCACGTCTCCCGAAGTCGCTTACAAGACAGTTAGAGAAAACATCATTCGGCATTTTGGCGATCGCTTTTTACTGGTTTTTCAAGAAGGATTAGATGGGAAACCCTTCTTTGCCTTGGTTCCTAACCCCCAAAAAGCCAAGAAGTCGCAATCCTCAGCTCCAACATTTCGTCCGGGATTGGCGATCGGGCTGCTGATTGTCACGTTGATGACCACAACCTTTGCAGGCGGCATTCTCGCAGGAAGTATTAGCGAAGAATGGCAAGGAAACTTTGCAGATCTGATTCTAGGGTTGCCCTATGCGGCCTCTTTGATGCTGATCTTAGGGGTTCACGAGCTGGGGCACTATCTCGCGGCTCGACGCTATCGCATTCAGTCCACTCTTCCTTACTTCATTCCTGTTCCACCTGCCCCCATCTTTCCCTTTGGTACCTTTGGCGCGTTTGTTCAAATGCGATCGCCCGTACCCAATCGCAAAGCATTGTTTGACGTAGGGATTGCTGGCCCCCTGGCTGGCCTAGTGGTTACGATCCCGATTTTGATGTGGGGTCTGGCTCATTCCAGCACAACGGCCCTTGGCGAAGATTCCAGCATTCTCAACTTCGACTCGTTTCGTCCAAGCACCTCTATCCTCATCGCTCTTTTGAGCAAGCTGGCTCTAGGCAGCGAGGTGACTGCAACGACAGCGATCGACCTGCATCCCGTAGCGATCGCCGGATTGCTCGGCCTAGTGGTAACAGCTCTCAACCTAATGCCTGTCGGTCAGCTCGATGGGGGACACGTTGTTCACGCTATGTTTGGTCAACGGATGGGTGCTGCAATCGGACAGGTCTCACGGCTTTTAGTACTAGCTCTCGCCTTCGCTCAAAGAGAATTTCTAGTTTGGGCTATTTTGCTGTTCTTTATGCCTGTCATTGACGAGCCAGCTCTCAATGATGTTTCTGAGCTAGACAACCGTCGCGACCTGTTGGGATTAATCGCGCTAGGGTTACTTATTTTGATTGTCTTGCCAGCGCCTCCCGTGTTGGCTGATCTACTGCTTTAAGCCTGTTTTAGGTTAGTCTTCTTCAGTAACTCACTCAAATAGCAATTCAAACTGCAGCTCAAACCTGCATCCAAGCAAACTGCATCCAGGCACAATGAAACTAGTGTCTTGAAGGAGTCTTCTCATGACGCAAGAGTTTAGCCAGTGGCTGAGCGAAATTCGAACCTTACAACAACAGCTCGCGGATGCTCGGCAAGAACGCGACGAAGCCTATCACAGTGCATCAAGCTGGCGATCGCTCTACGATACGGAAGCAAAGCAGCGACGGGAAGAAGCCACTGAAGTCAAGAAAACGGTTGCGTCTCTACAAGCCGAGATTGCATCTCTGCGGCAGCGGCAGACGAATCCTGCAATTACGGGTTCAACCTATGAAGCGCCCGTTCCGTCCTATTTGATGGAGTTGTCGCAGGAGGAGCTACAGCAAATGCTAGTTGAGATTGTGAAACGGTGCGATCGCCTCCAGCAAGAACTCAAGACCGAGCGGCAGGCTCATATTCAAACCCGACAAAGCCTGATGGGAGCACTCGGAGACACCGTCGATCGCCTAACGAAAGAACGTCTCACCCCTACAGACTCGGCTTGCACAGATTAGCGAGATTGAAAACCTTCATGGTTCTTTACCGATCTGGCGATCGCGCCCATCGGTAAAGAAGGTTTAGTGAATAACTCTGTCGGCGCTGGGGCTACATCAAGCGCCCCCGCCAATAGGTGGATGTGCTTGTGTCGCTCAAACAGCGACAATCGAATCGATAAAGAGGAAAAACAGCGCCACGTTCTAGCATCGACTATCCTCTGTGCAAAAAGGTAGCTTATTATTGAGATTCGATTCTTTGTGCACCCTTCAGATCACAAATCTCTCGTCACAGCAATTTGGCATTCAAAATGAAAACACACAGATTTGTTGTGCGGAATTCGGTGAGATTGTGAAGTTTACGTTACAATGGCTTCCTATTATCAAGTTCAGATCGATATCAGTTTAAAAAACGACGAGTGAAGGAACACATGCTAGAAGAAACGTCTTCAAACTTCGGTGCCTCAGCAGATAAACCTGGAGGACTTGATTCAATCTCCACTACTGCTAAGACCACTGACGTAGAGAGCACTGTTCATCCCCTCAACAGCCCCGACAACAGTGCCAACCAGTCTCAGGTTGAGTCAGACACTCAAGCCGCTTCCAGCCGTGCATCGCTCAAGTTGGCTCTCCCCAAAGACGAAAAAGTATCGAACGTTCGTCAATCCTCCAGCAAAACCACACCTGCTCGCGCTGACTCGGTGCGTCAGCTTCCCTATCGTCCCAACCAGCAAGTTGAATTTTTGAATCTCCAAGTTGAAACTGAGGCGCTGCTCCACCAGATTCAGCTCTACCAACGCCAACGTCAAACTGGCGACAAGGCTGCTTACCCTCAGCTAGCGACATCTGCACTTCGTTAGCACCTTTTTGAATATCCTTTTTGAATATAGTGTTGGGAATCAGGGCTTCTCGACAATAAGGGCTCCAGTTTCCAACACAGATTGAACATTGACAGATTTAGCCTTAGAGAGACTTCGCTGCAAATGTCTCCTCACGTCTGTGAATTTTCCTTAACATTTCTTTTTTAGGGCTGATGATGACCTCTCTAGAGATCGGAGCTATTCTAGTGGCAGTAGCGTGAGGAAAAAGCAATGCGCTGGATGTCTTGGATGGTAATGAGCGTCGCGGCGATCGCGGTCATGACGGGCTGCGCAAGCAGTCAAACAGAAACTTCATCGGAAGAATCAATATCGGATCTCAGCGAACAATCAATAGAAGTACCCCTAGACGATGCGGTCGCATCTGGAGATGGCGAACTGCCGCCGCCTACCCCGGTTCCTTATCTAACGCCACCCACGAGTCCTGACCAGCGTGCTGGACAAGTTCAGCCAGGTCGGCCTGATCCGTTTGCTCCCTTGCCTACGTCACCTGTTGTCGTGCCTGCCCGAGTCAACGCGCCCGCAGCCCCACGCCCACTTGCACAACAACCTGCCGCAACCGTTCCGGCAACCACACAGCTTTCTCCGGTACCTTTCGCAGCGGCTCCGCTTCCAGTTCAGCCTCCGAGGCCAGCATCGGCTCCTCCTGCACCGCCTGTAGCTGCGGCTCCAGTTCCGGCTCCGGCTCCAACCGTCTCGCTAATTGAAAGCATTGAGGTGAGTGGAGTTGTTCGGGTGGGTGAGCAAACCAGCGCGATTGTCCGAGTTCCGACAGAACGAAGCAGCCGAACGGCTCGTGTCGGCGATCGCATCGCAAATGGACAGGTTTTGCTAAAGCGTATTGATCTAGCGGGCGGCGGTGACCCCGTTGTGGTTCTGGAGCAAAATGGCGTCGAAGTGTTTCGTTCGGTAAGCCTGATGGGGGGCTAATGGTTCAGTCAGATCCCGGCACAGCAGCCTGCTAGGAATCGAAATATGAAACCGTAACGGCTCCAGCCG
>CAKZMO010000438.1 GCA_937128595.1 uncultured cyanobacterium
ATCAGATATGGTCGATACATCGGATGCAAACATAATGGGCGATCGCCGCACGGGACGTTCCTTAGGCGTCAGATCCCTAGACATCTCCGCCAACTGCTGAATATGGTCAGGACGAGTGCCGCAGCAGCCGCCGATCACCTGCACGCCCAGATCTTCCACAAAATGCATCAGCGACATCCGCAGTTCCATCGGGGTGAGGCGGTAGTGAGCCTGTCCGCCGACGTTTTCGGGCAGTCCCGCATTGGGAATACAAGACACCACAAAGGGAGAATGTTCGGCCAGGTGCTTGATGTGCTCTTTCATCAAATCTGGCCCGGTGGCGCAGTTTAGCCCCAAAATATCGATGGAGTAGGGTTCCAAAATCGTCAAGGCAGCGCTGATTTCTGTTCCCACGAGCATGGTGCCCTGCTGCTCAACGGTAACGGAGACCATGATCGGAAGGCGCGTTCCCGTTTGCTCAAAGGCTTCCATGACGCCATTGAGAGCCGATTTGATTTGCAGCACATCTTGACAGGTCTCGATGAGCAGCAAATCTGATCCCCCATCGATCAGCCCTCGTGCTTGCTCGACATAGGCATCTTTCATGGTGTCGAAGTCGATGTGCCCCAAGGTCGGCAGCTTCGTCCCTGGGCCGATTGATCCGGCCACAAAGCGAGGCTTTTCGGGCGTGGAATATTCGGCAGCAACCTCTTTTGCAAGCTCAGCGGCTCGCTTGTTGAGTTCGTAGGCGCGATCGCCCAAGTCATATTCTGCTAACACGATCGACGTGCCGCCAAAGGTATCGGTTTCGATGACATCGGCTCCCACGTCCAAAAACCCCCGGTGCACTTTCTTCACCGCTTCGGGATTGGTCGTGACCAAATATTCGTTACAGCCTTCATAGTCAGCGCCCCCAAAGTCTTCTGCTGTGAGATTTTGAGTTTGCAGCGATGTGCCCATCGCCCCGTCAAACACCAAAACAGGGTGTTCTGGACTGTGCAGTCGATTGAGAAACGCGTTCGTCATAGTGGCTGTTGTCAGAGGTTCGCTAAGTCAATAAACAAGGGTAGGAATGTTAATCAGCAAAGCAGAAAAAGATCCGTATGTTCTAGCCTACCAAACGTTCTAGCGTAGCAAGGTTTAGGTTGTGTTGACGGATGTTTTAGGCGGACGCAGCAACTTTCATTTTGGCGAATGAGGCCAAATGAGGTACTTGTCTACGCGTCTGACCCACCCGCAAACAAATTGCGTTCGAACGAGTGAAAGCCCATCTGGGCTGAGATTCGTCGGTTGTCAGTGCCGAAGGGATTGGGTCTTTGTAGGCCGCAGTTGATTCTGAGTGTTAAGGCGTAATCACAATGAAAATTTCTGAGTCAACCTCTTTGAAGTTATCTCAGATACCTTGGCTCGCACGAACAAAGGCTATATTCCCCTCAAGGGTCATAGCACCCCAGATTTTCCGCGACTATAATTGAGACAATTTTCAAGTCTGGTTTCCAGGCAGCCGTTTCATTCAATTCGTTTAAGCTTCAATTCGTTTAAGCCCACTTGTCCTCTCAATCCTCTGACGAAGAGGGATTACCACTATGGACTATCGTGCGATCGCCAGATCTATTTTGGACAATCTGCCAGAGCCAGACCATGAACCTATACAGCGATCGCCACAAAGCGACGACGAACGGATTGCCGCGACCGCTTGGATGCGAATGAGACTGATGAACGCGGAAAAATCGGCTGGTGGAATCCGCAACATGGTATTCATCTAGGGTCTGAGACGAGATTGCGATACATCAATCTCGATTGGCAACGCGCTACTATGTCATGTTGACTGCTTAGTTCAAGACCTGTTTGATTGATAGTTCTGAACGGTTGACTTCAGCGTGCTGGCGATTGACTTGAAATGCTGTTTAATTCGTTTGAATTCATTCTGCTATTTCTTCCGATTACTCTCACGGTTTTCCTGGGACTCGGAACCCTCAAATATTATCGCTTAGCGATCGCTTGGCTTGTCCTAGCATCGTTGGTTTTTTATGGCTATTGGAATCCGGCTTATCTCTATTTAATCGTTGGGTCAATTCTGTTTAATTATGGAATTAGCCGAGTCATTCAGAGGTTAGCTCAGAACCATGAGAGTCGCTCTAATATTGATGATCGTGCAATCGAATCAGAGAGAAATAGCATAGCTAAATCTCACAGTCTAGACAGTGGTTTAAAAATAGATGAAGAGGATCAGTTTAGGCCAAGATTCTTCCTTTTAATAGGTGGGATTATCGTCAACCTGATTGTCCTAGGTTATTACAAATATGCAAATTTCTTTGTCGATAATCTAAATGCGATCGCAGGGTTCGACGTTCAGCTCAAAACGATTGTCTTACCTCTCGCCATATCATTTTTCACCTTCCAACAAATTGCTTATTTGGTTGATGTCTATCAGAAGAAAATTGTCGATTCAGATTTTCTAGACTACTGCCTTTTTGTTACCTTCTTCCCTCAGCTCATTGCTGGCCCCATTGTGCATCATCAGGAAATGATGCCTCAGTTTAAGCAGCCTGCAATCTTCAGACCCAATCTCAATGCCATGACCGTAGGTGTAACACTGTTTGTCATGGGATTGTGTAAAAAAGTGGCGATCGCCGACACATTAGCTCAATCCGCTAATCCTATTTTCAATGCAGCACTCCGATCTCAATCTCTTACATTCAGTGATGCCTGGTTGGGCTCCTTAGCCTATACGTTTCAGCTCTATTTCGACTTTTCTGGCTATGCAGATATGTCGATTGGCATTGCTCAGCTCTTTGGTCTAACCTTGCCGCTCAACTTTTTTTCGCCCTACAAGTCCATCAGTATTGTCGAATTTTGGCGTCGCTGGCATATGACCCTATCGCGATTTTTGCGGGATTATCTTTACATTCCATTGGGCGGAAATCGGCAAGGAAATCTACGGCGATATGGCAATCTTTTAATCACGATGGTGATTGGAGGCTTGTGGCATGGAGCAGGATGGACATTTGTGTTTTGGGGGTTCCTACACGGATTCTATTTGGTCGTTAATCATATGTGGAGAAGGATTTTGAAACAGTTCGACCGCTTCAAATCGGCTTCTCAATTATCACCGCTAGAACAAATGGGTGCGATCGCCCTGACCTTCTTATCTGTCCATATCTCATGGGTGTTTTTTCGAGCCGAAAGCTTTGACGCCGCCCTCTCTATGCTCGCAGCAATGCTTGGGTTGAAGGGATTTGACTTTTCGCTAACAGCACGTCTTCTTCCTACCCTCAGCGATCCCTATGGAATCAACCCATTTGTCATGCTGGGGTTGGCAGCTACTATCGTGTTCCTCGCTCCTAACACCTACGAGCTAATGCGCCATGAAAAACCAGCCTTTGAAACCTACGAGGTTTCTTCATCCATCCAGTCCGGCACCTTACAATGGCACCCAACGTATCGATGGGCGATCGCCACTAGCTTGCTGATTGGCATCACCGTTTTGCACCTGTTCCAGACGAGCGAGTTCCTTTACTTTGATTTCTAACGTTGATCTCTAGACTGTTCAGAAACAAGAAACTTGCGGGATTGCGCTATTTGGTGGCGATCGCCTCTTATGCGCTGGTCATTTTGTTAAGTATTGGGATGTTTAACGGAGTTGTTGATCCCTTTGGGCGATTTGGTTGGGTACACATTGACGGCTTCAATCAGCTCAAGCCAGCATTCGATCGCAATCCGCTGATGAGCAAAGCTTTTCATAGTGCGGTTCAAAATCCTGATGCGGTTGTGATTGGAACATCGAGAGCCAACCAAGGATACAATCCCCGCAATGCAGCATGGCAGGCCGTAGCCGAACACCCCTACAACCTGGGGACACCCGCCGCCGATATTTACCGAATGAAGCGCTATTTTCAGCATATTCTTGCCCAAAGCGAGGTCAAACAGCTGATTTTGGCACTAGATTTCAGGAGCTTCAACGCCTACGATCAGAGCTTTTCAAATAATCAGATTATTGATACCGGAGAACAGTATCTGTCTGTTAATGAAAAGGGAGATTTCAAGCCTTCCTATCGCGTTTCACAGGTCATGCCGTCACTCTTTTCAAAAGATGCTCTGTTGGCAAGTCTCTACACCCTCAAAAACCAATCAGACACCTTGAATCCAACGTATTTAGCCAACGGATTTAAGTACCGCGAGCCTCAAACCTTTGCTCCAAGACGACGTTTTTTGAATGGAGCTGGGCGCTCGGTTGATGTCTATCTGGCTCGACCCAATCGTCGTAGAGAATTTAGCTACAGTTTTGTCAATGAAAAGACTGGGTATTCGACTTTAGAGGATTACCGTCAGATTCTCCAAATTGCCTATGAGAACGACATTGATGTTCGTATTGTGATCAATCCCTCCCATGCCTACTTGCTAGAGGTGATTCACGCCATTGATCGATGGGAAACGTTTGAAAACTGGAAGCGATCGCTCGTTGCCCTTAATCTTGAGGTAGCCGAGACCAAAAACGCTGATCCCTTTCCCATCTGGGACTTCTGCACCTACCATCCCCTCACGACTCAGTCCATTCCTGAAAAACGCAAACAATGGGATCAAACTCCTCAGCTTTTTTGGGAAATTACTCACTTCAAGCCTCAGCTGGGCGATCGCGTCCTTCAAACGATTTTCAAGTCTTCGCCTCAGGATGCAGAATCTCAGGATTTTGGAATTCAGCTGCAACCTGAAACCATGGAGAATCACTTGCAAATGGTGCGCGATCGCCGCACCGAATACGTTCGCACTCACCCATTAGAAGCCACCCAGGTGAAGCGTCGTGCGACCCGATCGCTGAAAAAACTGAGAGAGTCTGAACGTGATTGAAACGCATAACTCGCGTCGAACCCATCCTTGTCATCCCCAAAGCAGTGTCGAACCAAGCACCTCTATCCGAACAAATTTGGCCTAGTTTCTCATCGTTTGGTGTTGCACAGCGTGGAATGATGCGGAAAGATTCAACTCATGGATGACCTGCTGTAGGGGCATCGCATTACGATGCCCCTACCAAAATCATTCTTCGAATGTGCAAAGCCCATCGTTTAGATCTCAGCGCTTGTGGAAGCGTCGGCATCAGGTTCCGCGCTGGAAAGGGAGCGTACGCGCTGAATCTTTCGAAACGCATGTCGCTTTAGCAAAAACTCAGGCATTTCCAAGACGTTGAACTGAGGCGCAGGCAAAACGGTTGGGGGAGGAGAGTCGCTATTCTGCTCTGGCATTGTGAGTTCGAGGGCGGCCTGTACCTCCGCTGCTGCTGCATCAGGAAGATAGGATACTTGTCGCTCAAGCAGTTCCTTAAACTGAGTAATCTGACGTTGACTCGCGCGATAGCGGTCTTTCCAAAACTGAACTGCAGTTTCATACTCTCCAGCTTGACGCGCATACCTGAGAATATCTTCTTGCATGTCTGAGGTCTGCTGAACTAGCTCAGTGGTGTGCTGAACGTGGCGATCGCACTCTTGCTCTAGAACGATACAACGATGTTGCCAGCGGCTTTGAGTACGAAGCTGTTGTTGTTGCTCTTGCCCAAGATGCTCGACCTGACTCGCAGCCATCGCCGCGTCACGTTTTAGCGTAGCAATGTGATGATTCTGCTCAGAAATCACGCGCTGAGCACGCTGCAACGCATCTTGCACATCGTCTTTTTCTGCAATGACCGTATCGAAGCTGTTGAGCTTCTGCTCTAAGGCTGCGCGCTGGGTTTGGCTTTCCGCAAGACGAATGCTGAGGTGTTTGACTTGTTGTTGAGACGCTTCGAGCTGGACTTCAAGACTAGCGGAAAGTGTTCGAGCGGCAAGAGCGCTCGATTCCTGCTTACGCACCTGCTCTTGCTGAGTGGTGAGCGCCGTCTGCAAGTGCTCGACTTGTTTCTCTAAGCGATGTCGTCGCTGGTGTTCTTCAGTTTGGTCTTGGAGGAGACGCGTTCTCAAATGCTCTAATTGAGCTTGTTGATATTCGGCTAGTTGCTCTGTGTAAGACAAAACCATTTGCACGGCATCATCATATTCGTGAGCGTCTGCATTTTGACCACCAATGACCTGCTTTTGTTCGTGAATTTGCGTCTTGAGTCGCGCGATCGCATGTTGCTGAACGTAAGCAAAGTCTTCTGTGACCGATAGCTGTGATTGGAGGCGCTCGTAATCCTGCATTTTGATCTTCAGCTCTTCCAGATAGATCATGGACTGATCGAGCGCTTGCTCAAGCTGATAGATCCGACGAATGCGCTGACACTCCGACGTCCGAATTTGAGCGAGTTGATCCAAGGCTCCGATGTAGTGTTCAGAAGCCACGCTCATAGGAGTGGCGATCGCCAACTCGGAGTCTAGGTCGTTTTCCCAAGCGTTTTCATCATCAGTGCGACTAATACAGAGAACTGCGTTAGGCAAAACGACCTCTGTTTTCTCCAAAGAATCTTGGGATGGGATGAAGTAAGTCGTCATTGCAGCAGACTGAACCTCTCCATCTGTAGTGAACAGTAGAGTAGATTGGCTATCAAACGGCCACATTGAATCCGCCAAATCGAGTCCTGCCATGCGCGAACCCCTAATGAATTAGCTTTCTGAATAAAACAGAATTTGAAGCTTGATCACACAGCCAAAGCTGTAAAAAGATGACCTGACCAATCTAAGGGAACTAGATTCAACCGATTCAGGCACTACCGAATAGTTTAGCAAGCGGGCTTTGATGTATCTGAGATGTTAGAAACTTTAAAGGTTCAAAATGGACAGACCCCTTTTTCACAGAAATATTGACTTTTTCTAGTTCGTTCATGGTCGTTAATTTTTATGACGAAGCCTTTGTTTCGTCCTTTAGGTCACTGTCATTCTTCGCGGAAATTGGCACACTGAATATGTCTTCGACGGGCGATCGCTACTCGCTTCTCTTCGCGTGCTGGATTGGTTTCCCAAGCGCCCGTCTCATCGGCAGATTTGTTGATGAGTCGGTATAGCAGTCTACCTGTCCAAATTCCTGCTCTGATTCGCACAACATAATGCTTTGATACACAAACGCGTTACACGACACTCGTGTTGCATTGTTGTGGATTATCTGTTACTTCGCTGTATTTCCATTTCTCAATTTCTATATTGCTCGTCCTATATTGCTCGTCGGATTCAGTGACCTTTCTGCAGAAAAGGATGTCATGACTATTTATTCCACCCAGCTATCCACCGTTTTGCCTCTATCTATGATGAAAAGATCTGGTTTAGGAATCGTTTCAGGTGCTGCCCTCATTTCAATGCTAATGGCAACCCTGATCCCCAGTCGAGCGATCGCCCAGACTGAATTACAGCCCATTGCTCAGAACAGTCCTGAAGCTGACGCTTTGCCCACTGACAATGCAGGCAGTGCAGACTTAGTCACTGAGCCAGCTAGCACATCACTGATTCAGTTAGTGGAAATTCAGGTTCCGACCCTGCCTATCGAAGATACCGAGGAAGAGATCAACCAAAAAACGCCTGAACGATTGATGGAGCGTCCGGAGAGATATGGAGAACCAGGGCCTGCTCAACCGGATCGGGTTGAGTTTCTGCTTGAGTGAGAGAACTCAAAGCTTTAGCGAAAGCGTGAGTAGCGCAAGCAAACTCTCACGCTTTCGGATAGAAATCAATGCTTAATTCACCTTTGATCCACAACTTTTATTCATAAGTTTTATAGCTGTAGTCAGCTTATTCAAGTCACAGACATTTTTATGTGGTTCGCGCAGCACGTAGACAACATAAACGTCCTAAGGCTAATGCTGTAGCTATACCTCCGATTTTGAACAGAAAAGAGACAACCTGTGATGGCCTAATCCAAACCTAACTCACGCTTGAGTAGATTAATGGACTTACTGCCAATGTAGTTTTCGCAGCACAGCACTTGAGGAGCCCGAATCAAATCGTCACGAGCACTCTGAATCGCCGCTTTGACGATGTCATAACTGGCCTGATCGCAAATAATCGTTTGAGCAGCACGAACAATGGCGTTGAGCTTATATTCATCATCTGCCTTAGCGGTCAAGACTAACAAGTCGTCACCCTTGAGACTATGAAGAATCACTTCTGCCGCGCGCAAAATACCGGAACTTAGGCTCACCATCCCGATGGAGCTACCCTTAGACAAAGTCGTGAGGTACTGAATTTCCTGACTGTAATCGTAGATATCGATGGGAATGACTCGTACCTCTTTCGGCGCGGCAATTTGCTCAGCTTCACCGATGAAATAGCGACTTGTAACGACTGTTCCAGCACGGGTCTGATCGAGGATTTGATCCAACTCTTCCATCGGAACGAGCTGAACCGGAATCCGCAACGATTTCTCCAGCTCTTGCGCCATTAGCTCACCAGCTCCGATGTCTTGCTGAGGTGCCGTCACCAGGACTCGCGCACTACAGCGCAACCGCCAGTCGATTTCTGACAGAAATAGTTCGCGAGCCTGGCTCAGAGTGCAGCCATGACTGAGCAAATCATCCAAGCTATTCTGAATGCGCTTGTGAGCTTCTGGATATTGCTCAAAGATAGGGGATTGTGGTCGTGCGCCCCCTTCGTCACCTTGTGCTCGAACATAGATTCCAGATCCCGGCTGAGCATCTACGATGCCAAGCTCTTCTAGCTGCCCATAAACTTTGGCGATCGTGTTGCGGTGAAGCCCCGTCTGCATCGCGAGCTGTCGCGTGCTAGGAAGGCGATGTCCTGGCGGAAACTGACGGGAGGCGATCGCAAAACGAATTTGATTAAACAGTTGAGTGGATGCTGGAATATCACTTTCTGCTTGAATGTGAAACTTAACCATAACCATCACGAAACTCCGATGCGATGAAAGAGAAAGACCAGAAATGTGAGACTACCGTGCAGAATGCCTTACTAATACTTCGGGAGCGATGACATTGACGAAGCACTCGATCGTAAGTTGCAGGTCGGATGCGCGCAGCTAAATCACAGAGGTTCAGATAACAAGCTGCTGCATGCTATTGCCTCGAATTCTGGGACATTGCAATGGTCTAATGCCTTACAAAAAACCTCTAACTTCCTATCCTACTTCGGTTATTGGGAAACCAGCATAGATTCCTGTCGATTATCATCTCGATGCTCAATGAGGCGAAAGTTTTCAAGGGATTCGAGTGAATTGAGACTTCTGCATTATTCTGAAGGCTGAGCTGTAGTGAGAATTGCTGCTGTCCGACCGGGCATCTCAATGACTTAGCTCTCCTTTATAACTGGCTGATTGAAGCGGAGCCTCTCACATCATGAAGCTACTGGACTGGATTGGATTTCTAGCACTTGTAATCTCTCTGGCAATTCTTTGGCAGTTCAGACAGATTGTGTTGCTCGTGTTTACCTCTGCAGTGTTGGCGATCGCTCTCAATAGCTTGGTGCGCTTGCTCTCTCGAACCTTCGGTCTGAAACGGCAATGGAGTGTTCTGGTGGCGCTACTCCTTGTCTTATTTGGGGCTGTGGTCTTTGTGGGGGTGGTTGTGCCACCTTTCATCCAGCAGTTCGAAGAGTTGATTTTGCTAGTTCCAGAGGGATTGGATCAGCTCCTCGACTGGGCCGATGAAGTCATCCAAAACCCTCCAGCATGGTTGCCTCAACCTGGAGTCGAAGACCTGCCCAGTTTGTCTGAGGTTGCACGACAAATCGGCTCCATCACTCAACAAGTGTTTGGCAACTTTTTTGCCTTCTTCTCTGGTTCTGTCGCTGTCGTCCTTCAGATTTTGCTGATTACGGTGCTAACGCTGATGATGGTGGCAGAACCGTTGGCTTATCGACAGTTGTTGCTGCGGCTGTTTCCCTCTTTTTATCGGCGGCGAGCAGACGAGATTCTTTCCCTCTGTGAGAAATCGTTGCTGAGTTGGTTAGGGGGAATTTCTCTCAGTTCTGTATTCATCGCGGCGGCCAGTGGTATTGGGCTGCTGGCACTGGGTATTCCGTTGGTTTATGCCCATGCACTTTTGGCTGGAGCCTCCAATCTTGTCCCTAATGTAGGGCCGACGCTCAGTGTCGTCTTTCCAGTGGGCGTTGCACTGCTCAATTCGCCTAGCAAGGCGATCGCCGTTGTGGTGCTTTACATCGTCATGCAAAACCTGGAAGCCTATTGGTTCAGTCCAATGGTGATGCGTCAGCAAGTGTCTTTGCTGCCTGCTGCGACGTTAATTGCGCAGCTCTTTTTTGCTTCTTTTTTGGGGCCTTTAGGACTGCTGTTGGCGGTTCCTCTCGCAGTTGTGTTAAAAATTTGGGTCGAAGAGGCATTTATCAAAGATGTGCTTGATCCTTGGAAAACGCCACCACCGAGAATGGCAACTCCGGCTCAACTTGCCCTAGCAACAGCGTCCGCGTCTTCAGCGCGACCTGATTCGGCAGATGTGGATTTGGAGACTAACTTTGAGGACAAGCAGGTGTCTGACTTCAAACATGCCAGCGCTTCTCCTCAGACTGATTCAGATTGCTCGACTCCGAATGCCCATTCACAGCCAGATTCGGAGTCGTCGGAAACTACTGATTCCTCTCCGGAGTACGAGCCACCTCCTTAAACAGCACTGCGACAGGCTGAAGAAATTAGCCCCATTGCGGTTTCAATCTGGCCGTAGGCTCGCATTTCGTCTGCTCGGAGGTCGTTGAGTTCCTGTTCTTTTTCGGTGTCTCCCTCTCGAATCGAGATAATGCCCTCCTCATTTGACATTTCAGCCCTTTCGTAGAGAACATCAGCGACATCTCGATATCCATCAATCAACATTGGGTAATGCTGCTTGATATCAACCGTCTGCATTGACATCGATTCTAAATTGTCTGCAATTTGGTCATAAAGCTGAGCATTTTGCTCAATAGCTTGCAGATCCTGATTGCCCAAAACTTGCTGAGTTCGACCATCTTCTATTGTTTGCAAGATTGAACGACATTCGGCCTTCGTATCCGGCCCCCAGCAGCTTGCCACAAAAACGGCGATGAGTCCTGAGAAAAAAATAAGTGTCCGACGTTCCATGATCGTTGAATTGATACTATCGATTCCAAATGGTGTTAGCCACCCAGGCAATACATGTCGATGTCGTGAATTGCGGGCGGAATATTTTGGTCGGCATCGAGCCGCAACTGCATTACCCGCTCTTCCATTTCAGGTTCAAGGCGACCCTCTTGAGGGAGCTGAGCCGCGAGTTGAGCTGATACCTGACTGCCATGCTGATAGGCCGCAGCAAGGCGATCGCGCAACTGCTGGAGGGTACGGTCAGACAGCTCAACCGTGGCGATCGCCTGAGCGGATTCTGCTCGGATTTGAGAGAGGTCTTCTTGAAATTTCGGCTTGTCCATCGACTGCCCAATCGTTTTCTGATAGAGCGACTGAATCCGTTCTCGGGCTTCGTTGTTGGCAGAACCAAGGCGATCGCACTGCACCGCACGGCTCGGGCCACAGCCACTTAGGGCGATCGCGACCCCAGCCGCCAATCCTAAATGCGCCGCTGTCTGAGCGATCGACCCTCTCTCGCCCTTCCGTTCACGGTACAAATGTCGAAACAAGTGTCGAGCCGTCATCCTTTATCTACGAAGTACCAGTGAAATATCAGTAGCTGGGAAACCCAGATTCGTTACTTAAGATACCCTTGTACTGTCTTTCGAATTAACTCTGCTAGTTGCTCAGCGCTGTCGGCGATCGCCAGATTATCAGCCGCAGTAGCCATGACCTGAAGCCGATCGGGAGATTGAATCAGGTCAAGCACTTTAGTTTTGAGGTCATCGACGCTGAGCGTCGATTGCTTGTAGACCTGAGAGGCTCCCGCCGCCGCGAAGATGGCCGCATTAAAGCTCTGGTGGTCTTCTGCTGCAAAAGGATATGGAATGAGAATGGCAGGCGTTTGAGTTATGGCAAGTTCAGTCAGGGTTCCTGCCCCCGCCCGACTCACCGCTAGATCGGCTCGTTGCAGCAAGGCCGCCATGTCGTTGTAGAACGGCATGGAAATGTAATGGGGATGGCTAAATGAATCCGCATCCGGATCATTGTCCCCTGTCAAATGTACGATCCAAGCTCCCTGCTCTAGCCAAGCTGGAGCCGCTTGCCGCACCAATTGATTGACCGCAACTGCACCTTGACTTCCTCCCACCACCACAATCAGCGGTACGTCGTCGGGAATGTCAAAGTCTGCAAGTCCGGCGGATGAATGGGTGGATTGTGTGACAGAGTCTGGCTTCAGTTCTGAATCCGCTACTCCAGAATGATCAGCACTCGAATGATCAGCACTCGCGTTCACCGCAGAGAGAAATTGCGATCGCACAGGCGTGCCCACATGCACGCATCGTGCCCGAGGCAGGTAGGATGCGGCTGCATCAAAGCCTACAGCAACCACACTACAAAAGGGACTGAGCCAGCGTGTCACCTTTCCGGGCAGCGCATTGGACTCATGTAGGACAGTAGGCAATCCCAAAGTACGAGCGGCGAGAATAGCCGGAGCGGCAATGTAGCCTCCAGTCGTTACCACACCGCTGAACTGACCTTGACTTAGCAGTTTTCGCACTTGCCAAGTAGCGCTCGCCATGCGAGTTAGGCTGCGAATGGCGAGCCCCAACCGCGAAGACTGTAACCCTTCGACTTCAATAATATGAAGGGGATAGGTCTGAGGCACAAGCTGAGTTTCTAAGCGGTTGGACACGCCCAACCACTCAATTTGAAAATCGGTTAACTGTTCCGCAGTGGCGATCGCCGGAAATAGATGTCCTCCGGTTCCGCTCGCGGCAACAAGAAGTTTGGCAGAGGCTTGGGTCACAGTGCTTATCTGCTTGTCGCTCCTGAATAACTCCTGAATCGTCTTAACGCTCAATTCCCGACACTTAATGCTGTCGAGTTCTCTAAACCCAGATTACACTGATACAATCCCCTAATAAAAATCCAATCCTTCAGGAAAAATTTCTTAGAAAAACTGCCTAAAGACGTTCCATTCGTTTCAGTAAGATCCTGTCAGCATCGATTTCACCTGAAATTTCATTTGAGTAGACCTCGTTGCATCAACCCTGCATGAATCGATATCACTCATTCGATATTCCTAATATTAATGACCCGACTGGTCTGCCAAGCTTCGTTATATTGACCCTATTACTCCGCTATGTTTAACTCTACGATGCACCCTCGGAATCCTCATCTTTTCGCCTGGTTATCTATGGACGATTCATCTACTCTTTCGCTCAAAGCCAAGCATGTTGCGATCGCCATCGCAGGAAGCGCCCTCGGTCTATTGTGGAGTTCGCCTGCCCAAGCTGAGATGCAGCCCGCCGCGACTGCACCAGCCGAAATCACAGAAATGCTAATGCAGATTGATGCGGCAGCGAGCGATCGCAATGTCGAAGAGGTGATGGCGTTTTTCAGCCCTGACTTTAGCCATGCTGATGGGTTGGCCTACGAAGAGTATGAGGCTGCGTTAGAAACCTTTTGGGAGCGCTACTCGACCGTCAGCTACACCACTGACCTCACAGGCTGGGAGCAAGACGGCGAAAATGTTGTGATTGAAACCGTTACTGCCGTAGTCGGAACAGAATCGGTGGGGACGCGTTCGGTCGAGCTTCAGGCAAACATTACGTCTCGCCAAGTCATTCAAGACAACCTGTTGGTGGAACAAGAAGTCTTGGCAGAAGACAACATGCTTACCTTGGGGCCAACTCCCCCGACTCTGGACATCAACCTGCCCGAACAGATTGCTGTAGGCCAGCAGTTTAGCTTTGACGCCATTGTGCTGGAGCCGCTGGGCGATCGCATTTTGCTTGGCACAGCCGTTCAAGAGTCCGTGGCTCCAGAGGGCTACATGATTCCCAGCACCATCGACTTTGAACTATTAGCGGCTGGAGGGCTTTTCAAGATTGGACAAGCTCCGGTGAGCCTAGACGACCAGTGGATTTCAGCCGTTGTGGTTCGTGCGGATGGCATCACCGCTGTGACTCGTAGGCTCGAAATTGTCACCGAGCTAGACGATTGATCTAGCTACAGCCAGTAGTCAAGGGGCAAATGCGGATTTGCCCCTCAGGTGATACGTTATCCCCCTACGAGAAAGGATGACGTGTCAATCTAGTGAATCCAACTTATGCAATGTTGGCAGAACGGTTCGCGGTTTCCAGCGCTTCAACCAGACTTCGAACAGCGGCGATCATTGCAACTTCGCTGTTGAGCTGATTGATCGCAGAACCAACACCAATTCCAGAAGCGCCAGTGGCGATCGCCAACGGTGCGGTCACACTCGACAATCCTGAAGCACAGAGCACCGGAACTTCTACAACTCGGGAAATTTCATAAGCCGCCGCTAGGGTCGGAGCAGCTTTTTCGACCAGTCCCAAAGTTCCAGCATGGGTGGGTTGGCTGCTGGTGCCACCTTCGGTTTGGATGATGTCGGCTCCAGCCGCGACCAAATCTTCTGCCAGTCGAGCTTGTTGATCGAGGGTGAGAATGTGAGGAACGGTGACTGACAGCGTGATGTGAGGCAACAAGGCACGAGTCTGCTGAGTCAATGCCAGCACCTCATTTGCCTCGAAGCGAATGCCGTGGGCATAAAACGCATCAAAGTTACCAATCTCAATCAGGTTAGCTCCCGCCTCCACCGCAGGCAAAAACTTCTCCGCCTCAATAGCAGACACACAAATCGGCAAGTCAGTAAGCTGCCGTGCTAGCTTAACCAAATCAGCATCAGCTGCAATATCGACACAGGTCGCACCGCCTTGATCTGCCGCCTTCACTGTGGCAGCTACTCGGTCTGCATCGAAATTGGTCAGTCCGCTAATGACCTTCAGAGCCCGGTTTTGCTCTAGGGCTGCTCGTAGCTTCGCAGAAGAAATTGTCATAAGTCTTTTCCAGCTCAGTGTGACGGATAGCAATAGGGGATTCAATCACGCAGATCTTTCCCGTTGATATTTTCCCGTTAATAACGGTCATGCAAATTTATCCCAGCTTTTGTAGAGAAGGGAACATTCAACCCGTTCATTCTACAGGAGAAGCCTCGTTTCAGACGATATCGTGGCGCAGCCAGTGGTCATGCCAGCGGTAGCCAAAACCGAAATGTACTGCCTTTTCCTAAAACACTCTCGACTTCAATATCTCCACCCTGAAGCTCGATGAGACGACGGGAAATGGCGAGTCCGATGCCAGTGCCACCAGAATTGCGATCGCGCGATCGATCCGCTCGCCAAAATCGCTCAAAGACATGGGGTAAATCCTCCTCAGCAATACCAACTCCAGTATCTTCTACTGAAAACCAAAACTTTTGTTCCTCTGTCCAGGTTCGCATCGTAATCGTTCCCGATGGCGTATAGCGGATGGCATTGCCAATCAAGTTGATCAATACTTGCTCTAGCCGAGCCGGATCGGCCAACACGTTAGGCAGAGGCGGATGAATGTTGAGCTGAAGCAACGGACTGTCGTCACCCGACATCTGCTCAGAAAACCGTCGAATCAACCCTTCAAGCATCGGGGCAACATCAATCGCCTTCGCTTCGATAGGAAGATACCCAGCCTCCATCTTCGATAGCTCTTGCAGATCATCGACCAGACGACGAATACGCTTTGACTCTTTGGCTAACAAATTGTAGATATCAGTGGAAGGACGAATGGTGTCATCTGCCAGTCCTTCTAAATAGCCTTCCAGAACCGTTAACGGCGTACGCAGTTCATGGGTCAGGTCGCTCACGAGATCGCGACGACGCTGTTCCACCCCTTCCAACTCTGCTGCCATACGGTTGAAACTCAAAGCTAGCTGATTCACTTCTGGAATGTCGCTGAGGGGAACGCGCTCATCCAGTTGACCTTCCGCTAGTTTCTTCGTGATTTCTTCCATCTGCACCAGAGGCCGCACAATCCGGCGCGACATCCAATAGCTCAGCCCTCCAGCAGTGCTGGCTCCAATCCCCAAAGACCACAATGCTCCTCGTGCCCATGCCGACTCAAATCCCTGTACAAGCTGAGCCTGAATCTGATTGACGGTGTACCCTTGGCGCTCAATCCGCTCTAAATACACCACGAAGAATCGAGGCGACGAAAACTTGCCAATCGTCAACAACGTCAGCAGTCCCACCACCATGACAACGGCGTGAGAGAAAAACAAGCGCGATCGCAAATCGGGTTTTGACTTGAACATTAATCTTGACTTGGACATTCCCTTTTGACATCCCTATAATTCCGGAGTACAGCTACACTCCGTCTTCAAATTTGTAGCCCACTCCAATCACTGTCTTGACAAATTGAGGATTACTTGGGTCAGGCTCTACCTTCTTGCGGAGACGCGCCACATGGGTATCCACTACTCGCTCATCCCCAAAAAAGTCCGCACCCCAGAGCTTTTCGATCAGCTGAGCACGACTCCAAACCCGACCGGGATAACTCATGAAGGTCGCCAACATTTCAAATTCTAGAGTGGTCAGATCGAGTTCTTCCGAGTCTCGTTGTTCAGCACTGTTCTGCATCGCATTAGTATTCGGGCTGTCCTCAGGAAGAAAATGGCGATGTGCCACTCGCTGGTCTAGATTGACGGTGAAATGGGGCGTGCTGTGAGTTTGCGAAGAAGCACTGTCATGGCGGAGCGATCGCCTCAGCAAGGCTCGCACTCGCGCCACCAGTTCTCGTGGGCTGAAGGGCTTGACCATATAATCATCAGCTCCGGTTGAAAGGCCGATAATTCGGTCAATCTCCTCCCCCTTAGCCGTCAACATCAAAATATACGGGTCTTTTGAGCCAGGTTGCTGGCGAATTCGAGCACACACTTCTAAGCCATCTAGTTTTGGAATCATCAAGTCTAGAATGATCAGGTCAGGCTGTATCTCCCGAAAATGCTGCAAGGCAGACTCGCCATCGCGACAGGCCGTACAGGTAAAACCATCCTTTTCGAGATAGAGGCGGATAAGTTGGGCAATTTCGGCCTCATCTTCGACAATCAAAATATTCATACAATATTCATCGTGAAGCCCATAGAACCATTCGTCTGGTGGGGTCGTCTAAATGCAATGCCTGGATAAATCCTAGCCTCAGACTCACAGCAGCGCATTTTTTTCTATTGTCAAGAAACACGAAGGAGAAACAGACTGTTTTGATTTTTCTCAACATCTTGAGGGTCAGGCTGGGTAAGATTAGGCTAGCATCGTCGCGAACCCACAAATCTTTGACGATGTATTGAGCAAGGCTGCCTACATTGCGTTGCTCAAGTCACAATAAGTTACGCCAAGTCACACGTTAAATCTTATTCTGACGATTGTCCGGGTCGAGTCAACTTGTTCCTGCAAAAATCTCATTGAGCGGTGGTTTAGCGCACCTATAGCGCTTACTCTGTTGCCCCCATGCCAACACCAGCCCCTGACGCCAACTCATCTGCCTCAAAAAAACATCGCCCAGGGTTTATGTCCCTTCAGACTGTGCTGATTGTTTCCGTTGTGACGCAGTTGGCGATCGCCACAGGACTGATCGGATGGTTGTCATTTCTTAACGGCCAAAAAGCAGTCAGGCAGTTGGTTTCAGAAGTTAGCAGCGAAACCACATTCCGGATTGAGCAGCATGTGGAGACGTTCCTCGATCGCCCTCACGAATTGCATATTCTGAACGAGACAGTGATCGAGCAGCAAACGCTCGATCTCGATAACTTTGACCAAGCCGGACAATATTTTTGGTCTCAACTGTGGCAGGCTGAATCCTACAGCAGCATCTATTACGGCAGTGCTGAGGGAAACTTCGTCGGGGTTCAGCGGCGAGACGATGGCAACTTTGTGCGCTGGGAAAGAGACATTTCAGAGGAACCGCTCCGCTATACCTACAAACTAGATACCCAGGGGCAGCCCATCGCCCCCATCACATCGCAAGAGTATGAACCCCGTCAACGCCCTTGGTATCAAGCGGCGATCGCATCGGGCGACGGAACCTGGAGCGACATCTACCCCTTTGCTTCCCGAGACTATCCGCTGTTGGGCATCACCGCTGCCCAACCTGTTTACGACGGGCAAGGAAAACTAGAGGGCGTCCTTTCTATTGACCTGACTCTGGCGCAAATCAGCGTATTTCTCCAAAATCTCAAAATCGGCACGTCAGGTCAAGCATTTATCATCGAGCGATCGGGCGAAGTCGTTGCCACGTCTTCTGACGAGTCTCCATTCATCACAGGGAGAGACGGACAACAGCGGCTGAAGGCTGTTAACAGCCAAGCAGCTCGAATCCGAGCTGCGGCCATCGGACTGCTTGACGAATTTGGTAGCCTTGAGGCGATTGAAACGCCTCGACAACTGACGATTACCCTGAACGGTCAGCGAGAGTTAGTGCAAGTCACGCCCTTACGAGATCTGAGGGGACTTGACTGGATGGTCGTCGTCGTCATTCCTGAACAAGACTTTATGGCGCAGATCAACCGGAACACTCGTCTTACGGTTGGCCTTTGTCTCTTGTCGTTGACTATTGCGGTGATCGTTGCAGTATTGACCTCTCGCTGGATTGCGCGTCCTCTATTGCAGCTTAATTCAGCGGCAAAACAACTTGCTGTAGGAGATTGGGAACAATCGATGGCCGCCGATCGCCCAGACGAAATTGGGGAACTGGCTACATCGTTTGATCGAATGCGCCAGCAGCTCAAAGATTCATTTGACGCGTTAGAGAGAAAAAACCAGGATCTAAAACAGCTCGATGAACTGAAAGACGAATTTTTGGCGAACACCTCCCACGAGCTGCTCACTCCGCTCAACGGCATAATTGGCTTAGCAGAATCCCTTAAAGATGGCGCAACCGGAGAGCTTGAACCTGCAACCAGGCTGAACTTAAGCATGATTGTCTCTAGCGGACAGCGGTTGTCTCAGCTGGTACAAGATATCTTAGATTTCTCTAAACTGAAGCATCAAGATTTAACCCTTCAGCTCAAACCTGTGGGCATTCGAGTGGTGGCTGAGATCGTGTTATCGCTCAGTCGCCCTCTTGTCGGCTCCAAAAATCTAGTGCTGATCAATGGCATTGACAAGAATTTGCCTCAGGCACTTGTTGACGAAAATCGCCTCCAACAGATTTTGCACAACCTAGTCAGCAATGCCATCAAATTCACGGATGAAGGCTCCATCACAATTTCAGCTCAAACGGTAATCTGCGGACAGGACATCTTAAATCCGAAATCCCAGTTAGAGCCGATCAACCCAACTCAAGAGATATCCAACAACAGTCACACCCCGACTCTTGAATCTTCACCCTTTGAATCTTCGCCCTTGGAGTCTTCGAGCAGCGATCGCGCTCTGCCACAGGAGAATGCGATCGCCCCGTCAGACACGTTTGTGATGACTGAAAACTGCCTACTCATCACCGTAGCGGACACAGGCATCGGTATTCCTTTAGCTCAGCAAGAACGCATCTTTCAATCCTTTGAGCAGGGAAATGGGGGGGGCGATCGCCTCTATGGAGGCACAGGGCTAGGATTGACGATCGCCCAACGGTTAGTAGAGTTTCACCACGGCAAGCTTTGGGTTGAATCGGTCGTGGGCCAAGGCTCTAAGTTTAAGTTCACCTTGCCGATTGCTACGACCAAGCGAGTGCCTGATGCGGTTTCTCCTGCAGCCCTAGCGGTTACTGAGTTGATGACCTCATCTCAGGCGATTCGTCCTGACGCGGTGTTGCGAGAGATGGTCACTGATTCGCTTACTCTGGGTGTTTCTGAGAAGAAGGCAGAGCTCCAAGTGAAAGAGGATCAAGAGCCCTCCCTTTCTCCAACTCAATTTGTGCCTGATATCCCTGAAGCTTTGGTGGGCGATCGCAAAGCTCAAGGCAATTTTCAGTTCACCATTTTGGCGGTTGACGATGACCCGATCAATTTGCAAGTGCTGGTCAACCATTTAAAGTTGCAAAACTATCAGGTCGAACAGGCATCGAGCGGGGCCGAAGCGCTTCAGCGAATAGAAGAAGGACTCAATCCCGATCTCATGCTGCTCGATGTGATGATGCCCAAAATGACGGGTTATGAAGTGTGTCGCCAACTGCGATCGCGCTATCCTGCTACAGAACTGCCAATTTTGATGCTCACGGCTAAGAATCAAGTAGCGGATTTGGTTGAAGGGCTAAACTCCGGAGCGAATGATTATCTCAACAAGCCTGTCTCCAAGAGTGAACTGTTGGCTCGGATCAAAGTTCATCTCGAACTATCAAAAGCGAGTTTGGCCTATGCCCGATTTGTGCCCTACGAATTTCTTAAGCTCTTAGGGCGCGAACGCATCATGGATGTGCGCTTGGGCGATCAGATTCAGTCAACGATGACTGTGATGTTTGCAGACATTCGCTCTTTCACGGCCATGTCTGAGGGGATGACGCCCCGCGAAAACTTTGACTTTCTTAACTCTTATCTGTACGAAGTGTGTCCGATTATCCGTCAGTACAACGGCTTCATCGATAAGTACATTGGAGATGCGGTCATGGCGCTCTTTCCCCACACTCCAGAGGATGCCGTACAGGCGGCGATCGCCATGCAACAGCAAGTGGCGCTTTACAATGCCAATCGTCAAGCTCAGCATCTTCCTCCCATTGCCATCGGCATCGGCATTCATACTGGCAGCTTGATCTTGGGCACCATTGGCGAAGACCAGCGAATGGAAAGCACCGTCATTTCAGATGCTGTTAATTTGGCCGCTCGTCTCGAAAAAATCACTAAGCTTTATGGAGCTGGCATTGTCGTCAGCACTGACACGATGGCTCAGATGCCTAGCCCTCCTCCATTTCGTAGCCGTTTTCTCGACCGAGTCCAGCCCCGTGGCAAAACTGAGATGGTGGAAGTCTGGGAAGTCTATGAAGGAGACGCACCTAATTTGGCGGAGCGCAAACACGAGACCAACCAGCAGTTTGAAAGAGGGGTTGACCTCTATCACAACGGACAACAGGCCGAAGCTCTTACGATCTTTGAGTCCCTTGTGAATCTTAATCCTGATGATTCAGCGGCCAGTCTCTACTTACGCCGCTGCCTACGCCGCACCCCCGACAAGATGCCTGCACCCAACTGGGATTTAGTGACGGGCGATCGCTAAACCTCGACTGTTCTTGCCTTTTCCCAAAACGTTCTAACGACGATTTCGACCCCGGTTGTCGCTCAAGATGTTGAGCAGCGCTCTCTATAACGAGGGACATAGGGATATGATGAAACAATCATGGTGCAAGACACGAAGTAGAAGATAGATGTTCGTCTTCCGGTGTCAATAGTGTTTGGTTTTGCCTCTCCTCAGGCTTCTTTACAACCGCATCATTACCAGGCTTAATCACTGTGTCTATTCGCTTAGCTGTCACCACCCTGGCAAGCATTTTGGTCTTTATTTGGGGCATGCGTCTAGGAAAAGTTCTCCTTAGAAAAGGTGCTACAGCCCGCGATTTATTCAAAAATCAAAATCCTATCTCTCTTGCCTTTTTAGGCCTCTACATCGGCTTGATGCTGCTGCTCTTGAACGTGCCGCAAATGGAATTCTTTCCTCTAGAGTGGCGATTTCATGGCATGCGGATTAGCTGGGGACTGATGCGCGTCTTCCTTATGGGTTTCTGTGGCGTTGCTTTTACCATTACCCGACACACCGATCGCACTCAGGTGATAGCGATCGCCCTCGTGGGCATTTTAGGCTTGGCAGCGTTGGGCGGTGCAGAACGCTATCTTCTAGACCCCATCTATGCTTCTCTCCACAACAATCTTTTGCCGAATGGCGTCTTTCGACAAACATCAAACAGCAGTTGCGCCCCTGCGGCCTTAGCGACAGTCATGCGCCAGTGGCAGATTCCATCGACGGAATCAGAAGTAGCGAAATTTGCGGAAACCAGCCGTTTGGGAACGTCTATGCCACAGCTCATCGTTGCAGCTCAAGCCCTAGATTTGGAGGCCATAGAGCTTCGTCCCCACTGGAGACTGATGCAGCAGATCAATCGTCCAGGTGTGTTGTCAGTGTGGCTCATTACCCCAGGCCGAAAACTGCCCCACGCAGTCGCTCTTTTAGGAATCAATGATGCAAAAGCCATTATTGCCGATCCGGCCACTGGGAAATTGTTTGACATTGACCGAGCAACATTTGATACGATTTGGCGAGATCAATATCTCCCCATCTTTAGCTCGGATGCATTAGCTGATGCACAAGTGAATGCTGGGAAATATTTGAGCCAGCTAGGATATGGAACGCCATATCAGAATCCGTCGGATTTACAACGAGCGATCGCCCATTTTCAAAGAGATTTTGATCTTGACACCACAGGAGAATTAGACAAAGTTACATTACTGGCTTTGTCTGGCCTGTTCATCAAAGGTCAGCCCCGCCTTGACCAATTTGAGAATCAGCTCGCACCACCGCAACCAGATACTGATGTACGGCATCTACTGCAACCTGTCTAAAGACAAAGAGAGCCTACTCAAGCAAGCTCTCTTGTCACAACTGGAGTAAACAATTTGAAACCGCCAATTCTAGTGGGCAACTCCTACGGTGTCGAGCACGGGGTTGAGATTCACCAATGGCGATCGTCTCAAATGACCAGAGTTAGAGCTAGTTAAAGCTTTGCCTAAGTTAGGCATTTCTTGATGACAATGGGCGCAAAACCAGTAGATCTGTCCATGGCGTGCATGGCGCAACATTCTTTGTGAGCAGCAAGGGCAATTATTCATCGTATTATTTGCGTATTTGTTTTTTATGTCGTTATTCAAAATAGTTTTGGCAATCATCGGCCTAAACCTAAATCAGGAGATAAAATGTTTGCTGTCTGACCGTGAGGCATAAACTTCGCTCAGCATTCTGAAATTTGATTCACAAAGCAACTTGTAGAGTTTGACCCTCTGCGTTTGAACAATTCTCAATCAAACACTGAATCCCAACAACTCTTTATAAAGGGCTACCCTACGTCAACTTGTGAATGACTCAACTTGTGAATGACAGTGGAGGGCAAAGCCTTCTTCAAAACATCTTTTCTCACACCACACATCTTCGAATTCGAAGCTTCTGTTCACGATTCCATCGCTGGAGCCGATACGGGAGAAACCTTAATCAGTTTTTCTGAATAACTAAGACTGACAGATTCTGTATCTAGCGTCCTCAACCGCATATTAGATGCAGAGATATTTCTAAAGCTGACAAGTACAAAACAAAAAATTCGAGATATGGAAACTATTTATAGACTTGAATCAATTCAAACGATTTAGATAAATCTATCCATCCAAAAGGTCTTTAATCTCTTTGTTCAACTGACTTCAAGTAGTCCTCTTTTTTACCGCTCATCACCAATATTTGTACTCAATGGTCATCCGATTTCTGAAAAGACTTCGGTCAAAAAAACTGAAGAACCATCGAATATGCGAATCAACTGTGCTACTTGTCTGCCTCGCTTTACCTTAACTTTAAGAATGCCAGACTGGGAATCATTCCACAATGGGTGAAACCCCCCATGATTTCGTTACAAATTGAAGTGTCTGGACATATCCTAATGGGAATAATGGGAAG
>CAKZMO010000439.1 GCA_937128595.1 uncultured cyanobacterium
GGAATGACTGACCGAGTTGCACAATGAGGTATTTGCAAATTCGGGATGCACCCAACCACGCCTTCCTCCCGCCATCTATTCAGAGGCTACAAGTGGTGACGCGCCTGCCCTTTTGCACCGAGCCAACACCCTAAAAACCGCGATCGCTCCCCGGTTGTCCAACAAGGACAATACTGAGGAGCGATCGCAATTTAGTATTAAATTTCAGTGACCGAAATCGATGTTAGCCCAGTGCTTTTTCGATCGTGGCCTTCAGTTCAGCATCATCTGGAGGGGTCTTGGGGTCAAACCGAGACACAACCTGACCATCCCGACCGACGAGAAACTTACCAAAGTTCCAGGAAATGTCAGGGCCATCACCCACCAAAAATTGATAAAGCGGGCTGCGGCTTGGGCCGTTTACGTCTTGCTTTTCGAGCAGCGTGAAGTCCACATCATACTTAGTTTTGGCGAAATCTTTGATTTCTTCGGGCGACCCTGGCTCTTGCTCACCAAACTGGTTACAGGGGACACCGACAATCACCAAACCGCGATCGCCATATTCCTTGTCTAACTCCACCAGACCGCTGTACTGAGGGGTCAGACCGCACTTGCTGGCAACGTTCACGAACAGAATAACTTTATTTTCCAGCGTTTCGGGCGAAAGCGCTGCACCATCAAGGGTCGTAAGATTTGCTGGTAACGGCATAGTGGCTAAACGTATCACAACGTTTTCCATTATCGGTCATTCCCGGCCGATTCGATCGGGTTCGGTGCATCTGCTACCGATCACTCCTGCTTCACCGCCCTAGTCCAATCCCGTCACCAATTCAACCGCAGGGGCGCGATCGCTCCAGGGCACATAGGTTTCTGCGGTTTCTTGATCGATGACGCGACCGTAGGTTGGGCACACCACCGCATCTTCTAACTCCGTACCATTCAGGAAAATATCTGTGAAGACCTCGCCTGCTGCGATGCCAATTTCGGTGAGTCCATAATCGTAGGTTGCCAACGAGTCCCCCCGCCGCACTGCCTCCACCGCCGCCGGACTGCCATTGCGAGACACCACGGGCAAGGTTCCCAACAATTCCCGCTCTTTCAGCACGGGCAGCACATCGAGGAGCGTTTCATCATTGAAGACAATCAAAGCATCCAAATCGGAATAGGTATCCAGCACATGCCGAGCCGCATCTGCCCCCGCCCCTGCCACATCCGACTCATTGCGACAGGCTGGGTCATGGGGATCATTGAGTAGCTTAAAGCCGCATCGTTTTGATCCTTCAATCAGGCCATCCACCAATTCCTCATCATCCAGGATCGGCGGCCCGCCCAAAATAGCGACCCGCGCCTGATCATCCACATGACGGGAAAGATACTGTGTCAAAAAGATGCCGTGATAAAAATTGGGAACGGCGATCGTCGCCGTGACCGGAAAGACGGGCTTGTGTAGGGCAATGACCGGGATATTTTTTCCGATCGCTCGCCATACGGCCGGAGCCGGTTCTTTTTCATCCAGCATAAACAGGCAGATGCCATCTACTTTAGCTTCGGTGGCGGCGGCTACCGCTTGATTTTGCTCAATGCTGTAGTTGGTGTTGCGCAGGTCAGCAGGTAAGATGCGCAGTTCGGTATCCGTACCGCTGAGTCCGTGAACCAGCCCGTGGGCGACCGTATCCATGCCAGGATGCAGCCCCGGCGGCAGCGGCATGATATAGACAACCGTATGTTTGCTCATGCCGAAACCTCCTGCGGGGTAGCGGTTGGTGGGATGTTCAGGTGTGTCGGAACATTGCCTGTGGCTCTGATGCGATCGGCAAGGTAACATTGAATTTGGAAGACAGGTGCTTCCAGATAACTCATGCGTCCGTGTTGGAACGCGATCGAATTAAACCCACGCTGCACCGCTGTACAAACCTCAATGTCTTCACTGTGGAAGTCTTTCAATCCTTGAGTTTCAGCAGCGAGATGTTCTGCAAAGTCAGGATGTTCCTGCGCTTCTTTCGTCACCAGTATCGTCGTCACCAAATGAATTTTTTCAGCACTGATGGGCACCAGCCGATACCAGAGAACACAGTTTGGCCCAGTCAGCATCATATAGCCAGGATACCCGACATGCACCGACCAAATGTATTTATAATCTTCAGGTAAGTCAGGAATTTCGGGAAACGTACCGTCATATTCGCCCCTAGCTTCTGCCTCTTTCATAGATTGAATCAGGCTATCCCGATAGGGCAAATGCGCACGGGTAAAATGGGGGTGATAGGGTTCTGTCCAACAGCCCGTGGCGGGCATGAGTGGTTGCAAAGTGCTGACGTGGATGCCCATGTGGTGATAGGGTTCCATCCAGTTCTCGATCATATTTTTCCAGTTAATATCGAGATCCCATTCCATCTCCACCACAATATCCATATCTGCCATCGGCCAAGGCGCAACCTTCTCCGCCAAGTCTGCTAGCTGTGTGGCAACGGGTTCCACGTCGGCATTAAACGTCATAAACACAAACCCATTCCACAGTTCGCTGCGAAATTCATAGAGGCTACAGTCTTTGACGCTGAAATTGGCGGTCTTTTGCATAGCGGGCGCGCCCTTCAGTTGCCCGTTCAACTCAAATGTCCAGCTATGGTAAGGACACATCAGTCGCTTGGCTTTGCCCCGTTCATCGTATCCAAACCCCGTCGGCATGATGTCCATTGCTCGATTGGGACAGACCCGCGACATCACTCGAATGTTCTTATCTTTTCCATGAACTACGATAATGGGTTCACCCAACACATCAATGCATAGATAATCACCCGGCTTTGGGATTTGAGAGCGATGGGCGATGCAGATCCATTCCTGCTTAAAAATAGTTTCCATCTCATATTGGAAATATTCTTCCGAGGTGTAAGCACTGGCGGGTAGCGTCACCGCATGTTCGAGATCAGTCGAGGCCGATTCAAGAATAGCGGCATTAATGTCTTCGATGCTAGTTGGTTTGGATTTGAGATAACTCACCATAACAATCCTTATT
>CAKZMO010000440.1 GCA_937128595.1 uncultured cyanobacterium
CCCCCAGCGGGAAGATGCTAATGCCCTGGTCGGTAATGGTAAATGGATACTCGCCCTTCATGTGGGTTGTACCGCGTAGCTTCAGGATTTCGGCGGTACGGCGACGGCGTTCCCCTTCCAGCACGTTCCGCAAAATCACCACGTTATCCGACACAAACTCTTCCACACCAAACCGAGCAACGGGGCCATACTCGTCCACCCGCTCCGTCGTCATGATCGTGGTCGCACCCACTTGTTTCAGGCGGGCCACCAATCGGAAGATTTCACGCCGCACCACCGAGGCCGCGTCATATTGTTGAAAAACGGCAGTCACCGAATCAATCGACACCCGTTTCGCCTTATATTTTCGGATGGCGTATTGAATCCGTTCGATCAATGCCGACAGGTCAAAATTTCCAACAATATCTTGCCCTTCTGGATCGGGCGAGGCATCCAAAATGAAGAGCTTTCCTTCATCAATAAACTGTTGCAAATCCCAACCAAAACTGGCGGCATTCTTAATAATATCGGCGGGCGATTCTTCAAACGTAACGAAGATGCCTGGCTCATCAAAATAAGTAATGCCGTTGTATAGAAACTGAACGGCAAACAGCGTTTTTCCGGTACCAGACGTTCCACTAATGAGGGTGGTGCGACCAACAGGAAGACCATCATGACTAATGTCATCAAATCCCTCGATCATCGTGTGGATTTTCTGAACACTCGTCAATTTTCGCTGTGTAGTTTCTGAAGAGGTGGGATTTTCTACCATATGAATTTCACAATAAAAATTGATGGCGTGTCGTTGAGTCTTTGGGTCAATTCAACGTCTAATGCCAATCACCCGGACTGGGTTAAAACGGTTCTAAAAAAAGCTATCTGTGATGATTTGAGATGCCTGCACTGACAGCCATCCAGACGGGTGCATGTCACTGTTTCGCCCTCTCTCTAAATCGCTCTCCCAAAGGTGGGAGAAAGGAGACGGGAGTGGGGGGTGAGAGCAATGCAGGATTTGCAACTATGACAGGCTCCCCACCCAGACAACCTGCTTCATGCTTGGATACCCAAGTGGCGCGGCCTTTCCATTGGCGAGATCACCCGAAGCCATTGTCAATTTTGGCACACAGCGCAATGCTCTCCTCTTACGCTATCAGGTTCATGAACCATTCGATAAACAAACTCAGTAATTTGCTTCATCATCACGCAATTCTTCGTAGAGTAAATCAAGACCGATCAACACTTTTTCTCGATCGGATAGATCCCCGATAATTTTGCGAACGGGCGGCGGCAGAATTTTGGCTAAGGTTGGAGTCGCCAAAATCTTGTCTTCTTCGGCAAGCTGCGGGTTTTTTAGCACATCAATCACTTTCAACGCATACACCCCTTGAAACTCTTTCTCAAGAATATTATTCAAGGTTTTTAGCGCCCGGATTGAATTGGGCGTATTGCCAGCAACGTAGAGTTTTAGAACGTACGTTTTTCTCAGGGGATTTGACATAGCGGTAGCTCAACAGCACGGCAGAAATCAGGGTAGGACAAGAAACTTGAGACGTAACAACCGGTTGCAGAGGAGATGCGATCGCATTATTACAAAAACATCAGGACTCTCGCGGAATCGACCGGCGATACATTTCACAGAGGTGGGCGATCGCATCAATTAAAGTCAATCGATAATCTAGCAGGATTTCTTCACTCCGTCCCTCTAACTTCAGTTGCTTCGCAAAATCGTCCATGAGTTCCATGTGAATTTCGACCAATTGCGAAACGGAGACATCTGCAAAGAAAGCCGCGTTCACAAAATTGTCGATTTTTTCGTTGAGTTGCTTTGTTTCCGGTGAAAAGTAGACCAGAATAATGGCCCGGTATTCTGCCTTCAAGCGCTGCACCAACTCTTTGCGTGACGGTTGGGGCATATTTCGCAAAAAGTTTTTCGGATTGCGCTTGTAATACACGCCCAAATACCCCAGTCGTTCCTTGAGTTTTTCTGACAGCCGCCGCTGTTGAGTCATCAGGGAAATAGGCGGATCCGTTACAGCATCCTGAGCAATCAGTTCTCCACGTTGACCCGTGGATAGCGAAATTTTTAGAAATTGGCTAATGGCTTGGTCAATAAACTGCTCCAGTTGCCCGAGTTGGGGCAAGGTCAGTCGCAATACGGCCTGAGAGTAGGGGTTTTCGCCCGCCGCTTGGCTATCTATAGACGACAGCGCCGTAGCGATCGCCTGCTCAGGGCTATCGGCATGAGGCCCCAGTTCAATCACGATGATTGGTAGCATGACCAACCGACGATGCACCTCGAACAATAAGTCTTCGATGCCGGCATAATCTTCAAGGATTAGACAATCAACACCGTGCGGCTCCTGCTCAATAAATTCTAAGAAGCGATCCTCAGACTCAAACTGCATAAATGTGTGAGGAGCGTCTCTCAGGGCTTGCAGTAGCGCTTCGGCCAGGGTGCTCGTCTTTAAGAGAGTGCAAATGGATAACTTGGATTGCAAGGGTTTGCCAACTTCAGAGCAATAGAGAGTGGTCATTGACCTTGTTACCTGCGCCACAGGGGTGGATAGGATCGCGGACAGCGTCCGTTTTCGGATGACATCGCCGCGACGCATGGATAACTCCGAAGCCGCAATGCCGAACTTTGCAAGACAGTAAGCGCGATCGCGCAATCAAAACAGATGGATCAGGGCCATCCATAATGAAACGCTGTAACTACCACAGACAACGTTAATAAACAGTTTAAGTTTTTTTTAGATTTAATGACCGACTACAGAATACTTAACATTTCTCATGTTTGTAAACGAGCAGGCGATCGCACTCGTCTGAATGACGGAGCATCGGCACTCCAAGCTGGGGAATGTGGCTCGATGCTTGATTTTGCGGCTGAAGTCTTGAGAATGACACCTACGTTACAAAAGATGACAAACGAACTTGTTACGTTATTGACAAGCAATTGTAGTTAGTCATGACATCCCCGGTACGCTTGTCGCCGGGTTTTTTTTGTCCATTTTTGGGCCGCTATGATGTTTTGAGAGGCTGCTTAACTGACAAACGAGCCTGCATTGGGCGCGGAAAC
>CAKZMO010000441.1 GCA_937128595.1 uncultured cyanobacterium
ACTTCGGCGGTTTGAGTGCCTGTCTTTTCCCAGCGAAACTGCTGCACTCGCGCCAACCCTGCTTCTCGGAGGTGCGATCGCGCTTCGGCATCCACAACAAGTAACTTCATTGCATGAGCAATCTCATCGACTCTATAAGGATCAACCAACAAGGCTGCATCTCCCGCGACTTCGGGTAACGACGATAAGTTAGAGGTAATCACCGGAGTCCCACAAGCCATCGACTCTAGCACAGGCAGCCCAAAACCTTCCCAGAGGCTAGGGAAAACGAGGGCGATCGCCTGATTCAGCAGTTTGGGCAGGTCATTGTAGGGAACGTAGTCAAGCTGCTTTACCCGATTTCCAACGCCGAGTGCTTCTGCTTGCTGGAGTAGTGCAGGCGTTGCGACTGGATCAGGAGTGCCCGCTAGCCACAGTTCGACCTCTGGGAAAATGGGCAGTTTCGCAAAGGCTTCGATGATGCGGGGGACATTTTTGTGGGGGTCGGGTCGCCCAAGGTAAAGGAAGTAGGGCTGAGTCGGCAGATCCATCACTCGAAAGTGTTTTTGATCGTAGGCCAAAGGAATGGGGGTCATTTTCTGGGGAGAGATGCCGAAGAATTTCGTGACGTCATCGGCGGTGGCTTTAGAGTTGGTCAAAATGTGGTCGGCTTGATGCAGCACTTGTGGCACGTAGTTCTGACTGTAGAGAGTCAGCGGCGAGAATCGCTTTGGAAATCTAAGGGGAATTAAGTCGTGGACGGTCACGACGAGGCGATAGGGCTTGCGGCCAATGCCTAAGGGCGCTTCGGGAATGGGCGAAAACAGCAGCGAAGCGTCAAGCTGGCGCACCAGTTGGGGCAGTGTGAACTGAGTCCACAGCAGTCGTCGCAGATGACCGCGACTGCCCTGATCCGCAGTCATGTTGGCAGGAATTCGGTGAAGATTCTCTGAGGGCTGGGATAGGTCGAGAGCACCTAAGGTCTGGATCGATTTGGGCAGCAGCAACGTTGAAGGGAGCGATCGCACATAGGGCGCAATCTGCACCCCATAGGTCATCAATCCTGTCGGCTGCTGATTGATATAAGACAAATTGACCAGCACATGACTCACGGCGATCGCCCCAGAACAGATAACGTTAGTTCAACCGGAAACTCTATGACCGCAGCGGCTTGAGTAGGGTCTTTGCCGTAGTGACGAGCTTTTGCCGCAGTTTCGCAGACAGCAGACCTCGATCTTCAAGCTGCAATAGCCGAATTCGAGCGGTTAGATTGAGCACATCTTTTGTCCACGGATTTAGCGATGGCACATCGTCTCGCCGGGTAAAGATGACAAACACCGGATTGGCATAAACAGGCTTGAACTGCTTCAGCAGATGCGAGAGCGAGCCGCGATCGAGATCCTGATAATGGCCTTTGTGAATCACGACCCAAGAGATGTCGGGGCGATCGGGTAAAGACTCCAAAAAGGAGCAAAACTGTTTCGGAAATTTCTTACTAAATTCGCCCATGGCCATCAGCCGATCTTGGGAATTGAGATGCGCCACTAGAAAATCTGCTGTTTCTGTCCAGTGATGATCTTTTTCAGGGAATCGGTAGTAGACAAATTCACTGCGCTCGGCATCCGCCGACACCGAGAAAATCTGGACTCGATGCAAAGCAACTCCCATATCTCGTGTGTCACTGTTGTTGGAGTCGAGGCTGTGAGGCGACATTGTCTGATCCACCTCAAACACAATCCGACTAAAGGGGCAATTGCCCTTCATCCAGTCGGCTTCAATTACCCCTTGCAAAATCGCGAAGCGCGATCGCTTTTCGAGGGGCGTCAGCGCTATCTTGTGACCATTGACCCGAACCCGAAAGCTATTTAGCACCTCCGGCGTAATGGCATTGATGATGTAAGCACGAATGAAGCGATCTTCGCTACTGTCCAAGGGCAAATCCATCGTGGACTCCGTTCCTGGCCCCGTCCAGCGAAAGGGCGTGTCGGTGATAATTACCCCATTTTTCTTGCCGTTGCGGCGATGCCAGCCCTTGCCATTCAACGGCTGAAGACAGTTGAAGTCGTAGCTTTTCAACGGCTCTATCTTCTGCTCAGGATAACGCCGCTCATAGTGCTGTTCTAGAACAGGCAACAAAAACTCGATGCGCTGTTGAGGCGTCGCCTGCTGAGTTTCGAGCAGTTCGGCCTGTTCTGCGGTGAGGCTGTTGGGAATCTGGGGCGATCGCAGCTCATGCAACATTTGACTATATAATTCCTGAAATTTCTCCTGGGCATAGTCATAGAGAGCAATATCGAGCTGGTTCACATCCTGAATACGCTGGAGTACCGCTGGTTCAACGCTGTCTTTCCGCAGTTTGCGCTTGGCAACACGCAGATTTTGCACATCTGCCACGGGATACCAGCCAAAAATATAGGCCATCAGGAAAATAGATTCTTGGAAACGCTCCGTCAATCCCCAAAAGGCGCACTCATCCAAATGCTGTTTTGCCATGTCCAGCAGCTCATCATCAGGAATGCCCTCCGATGGACTGGTCTTAATGCCCCCGACCCCCAATGCAATTTGGCGTACCTGACGATTACACGTTCGTAGTCTCACCCACGGGTCTTCGTTACAGACAAACCCCTCCAGCCCTTCCATGCTGGCGCGGCGCAAGTCATCGCTGCGCTCACGGCGATCGCCCACGCCACCGCCCCGCTCTACGTCTCGCTTCCAAAACTCGTAGAGCGAAATGACCCGCTCAATCGGCTCCCGCAACATCGTGGTGTAGACCAGAGGCTTCGGGAAAAAGCGATTGACGTTGTAGTCGTAGTGGCCACGAAACAGCCGATACTGTGACAATTCCTCCGCCGAACAGTCGCCAATGCTGGTGCCCGGAAAAATTTCGTGGACGTGGAAGTTGGTGTCCATCAGGGCGGTGAGAGTCGAACCTGCTGTTTTGGGAATGTGCAGCAGACAGAGCTGGTCATCTTGCTGGAGCTGATATTGGAGAGATTTCGTCTGGGTGCTTGTCATGGAGCCAAACTGTTCGGTGAGCGTATCGCCTGTGAGGGTGCTTTGGGCGATCGCCATTCAGAATCTCACCCGTGACAGGTCAACTCGAAACGCGCATTCC
>CAKZMO010000442.1 GCA_937128595.1 uncultured cyanobacterium
GGGGTTCACCTAGTACACCATGCGATGTACTACGCCCTGTCCAGAAGTGCCCAGTTTGTGCTGTTGGGTTCTGCGACAGAAGACGGCATCAATCAATGGTTTTGGCATGAGAAAAATTATCTAAGCAGTCACCCAGACTGTCATTTGGAATTAGGGTTCAATGAAGAGCTATCCCACCTGATTTATGCAGCAGCAGACATGATTGTGGTGCCCAGCAACTTTGAACCTTGTGGCCTGACGCAGTTGATTGGCCTGAAATACGGGACTGTGCCAGTCGTCCGAGGAGTTGGCGGTTTAGTAGATACGGTATTCGATTGGGATTATGACACTACCCATCCTCGGGAAAAGCGCAACGGATTCGTGTTTTATGACAAAGACAACTACGCTGTTGAATCCGCGATGGAACGTGCCTTTGATCTGTGGTATCTAAATCCGGACTTGTTCAAGCAACTAGCGCTTCAGGGGATGGCCTATGACTATTCCTGGAATCATCCTGGAGACAAGTATGTCGAAATTTACGATCGCATTCGTCACACATAAAGTGCTGAAAAAAAGGCAATAAGCAGATTCAATGCGTGGGACTTCACCATCTGTGGGGATGCCGACCCTAAACGACTGGGGCGATCGCGCGATCGCCCCAGTCGTTGTTTTGATCCCAATCAGGACTGGATCAAAAATGTTGTCCTCAGATACGATATCGCTTGGCTGAGGGTGCGATCGCTCAACGACTGAATCTGCCCTGCCCAAAACTTGCTAGTCTAGTGCGTATTGTCGAGTGGATGATCGGTGCTCATGTACCCGCCTGTTGACCCCATTATTTTTGAATTAGGATCATTTGCCCTCCGCTGGTATGGGCTGCTCATGGTCAGCGCCATTCTCATTGGCTCTACGATCGCCAGCCGTTTCATCGCTCGTAAAGGCGAAGATCCAGAAGACTTTTGGGACATGCTGATCTGGGTACTGATTCCCGGCTTCATCGGCGCTCGGCTTTACTATGTATTTATTCAGTCACCTCGGAACGAAGGCGGCATTGACTACTATCTCTCCAACCCTGCTGAAATTTTTAAGGTATGGAGCGGCGGCATCCATATCTTCGGGGCGTTTATCTTTGGAGCCATCGCACTATGGCTATTTACGCGACTGCGAAATTTGCCAACGCTGATGTTTTTGGATGCGATCGCCCTAGGATTACCCCTAGCTCAAGCCATTGGACGCTGGGGAAATTTCATCAATCAAGAACTTTACGGGCCACCCACTGACTTACCTTGGGGATTGCGAATTGACCCATCCCATCGCATCAAGGAGTATCGCGACCTCAGCAGTTATCCAGAGAGCACGCGATTTCACCCTCTGTTTCTTTATGAATCTCTATGGAATTTTGTTGGCTTTGCCCTAATCTTCTGGCTGTCGCGGCGGTTTGAGAAGTCTCTCAAGCCCGGAGACATCATGTTGATGTATCTCTTTTGGTATCCCTTTGGGCGATTTTGGCTTGAGTTTCTCAGAACCGATTCCTGGTTTTTTCCTGGAACGCCCTTCAACGTGGTACACATTTTGTGTGCGATCGCCGTTCTCGCCAGCGCGACGACCCTTTACCTACGCCATCGACGGCGTTCTTCTCGTCAGGTCTGAAGGTTCAACCCAATTGCATCTAGAAAAAATTTAGAGCGGTTCAACATCGGCACAGGTTCGGAAGTAAAGCCAGCCCGACGGCGGACTTTCATTGCCTGCGGCATCGATAGCACTGACCTGCCACCGATAGCTAACGCGTCCAGAGGTTAGCAGTGATGTCACGTTGAGAGAGGTGGAATCTACCGTCTGGCGTGTAGCCTGAGTCCAGGAGGAGGCAACAGTTCCATCGACAGCAGAACCGCCAGATTGGAGAGTCACCACATACCTCACTGAGCCACCGTTGTCAGAGACCGGATTCCAGCGGAGAGAAGTCGCACCGCTACCACACATCACATATTCATTGTTGGCGGGGCCAATCGCCGCAGGGGTAGCTGGAGGGGTTGTATCCACTTCGGCTTCGGCGACTCGAACTCGAATCTGACGCGTTTCGTTTTGCCCAGTGCGTCCTTGAGCAATGAGCGTGTAGGTTGAAGACTGAGCAGGAGAGACGGAAACGCAGGCACTCGACGGATCGAGGGGAGAAATGCTGCCTGTCGAATCATTGCGGAGAGAGAGCTGGCTAACATTGGCCACTCGATAACACAGATTCGACTGCTCGCCTGCATTTACCTCCTGGGGAGAGGCTTCCAGCGAGAGAATTTCGGGTGCAGGAATCGCGACGCCTGTGCCCCTGATGGAGACTGTGCGAGGACTGCCCGATGCTGAATCACTAATCGTCAGCGTCGTAGAGCGATCGCCAATGGTTTCTGGAGAAAAGCGAATCCCAATTCGACAAGTGCCGCCTGCCGTCAACGTCTCTCCTGCACAGCTATTGCTGACAATGGTGAAATCGTCAGACGCAGCCAAACTGACATCTCGCACTCGCAAGCTGCCGCTACCGCGATTGGTCAGCGTAATCGATTCTTGACGCTGTCCGTTGACTTCCAATTCACCAAAAACGAGAGGGCTAGGGGTGAAGCTCGGTGCTGTAATTCTCGACCCCTGGCCGGTAATAGAGACTTGCCTTGGGCTACCAACCGCATTGTCAGCAATCACGAGGCTGGCACTATAGTTGCGTACAGATTGAGGCATGAAGTTCAGCGTAATTCGACAGCTGGAACCGGGCCGTACAGGGTTGCGAGTACACCCATCTGCTGCAATCGAGAAATTGCTCGTGTCGCCCTGGAGTCTTAGATTTTGAATATCGAGAGGCGCGGTGCCTGTGTTGGAGAGGGTCACTGTCTGACTACTGCGGCTACCGATCACGCTTTGTCCAAAGGCGATACGGGCGGGAGATACAGCCGGGGCGGAAAGTCGTCCTGTTCCTGCGAGAGCACTAGCCCAGCGATATTTCCCAGTCGCATCGGTAATCGAAAGATTGGCTTGGTAGCTTCCTGCTCCCGGCGGATCGAACGCGACATCAACCGTACAAGTATCGCCTGGATCGAGAGGCTGGCCTGCGCATCCATTTCGGGCGATCGCAAAT
>CAKZMO010000443.1 GCA_937128595.1 uncultured cyanobacterium
GCCAAGGGAAATTGACTCAGGCTCAACACAGATTCAACCATCATTCACACCTCGCAGTAGCACGATCTGAGTTGACACGATACAAGCTGAAACCTGGCTTCGACCTACCTTCAATCGACAAATACACAGAGTCATCGAAAGAAATCTGAATAAGGGGAATTTACCATGGCATTTAGATGGGCGATCGCATCGACAGTAGCTCTATCCATCCTCGTGGGCACAGGCGCTCCAGCCGTAGCTGATTTAGAGGAAGATCGAATAGAAGCGGTGGAAGAACTCAACCGTTCGAGAGAAGTGTTTCAGGAAATTGTGTCCAACCCTGAGACACAAATACCCCCTGCTCTGCTACGAGACAGCCAAGCTATCGTCATCATCACCAATATGGGACAAGGGGGCTTTATTTTCGGCGGACGCAGCGGTGATGGCTTGATGGTTATGCGTGAGGACAACGGGTGGAGCAACCCAGTGTTTGTCACTCTCAGTGGCAACAGCATCGGCTTGCAGGTGGGTGGAAGCACTAGCGACTTTGTGCTGCTGGTGAGGTCTCCGGAAGCAATTCGAGATGTTCTTATGGGTGAAGTTGAGCTAGGGGGAAGCATTACCGGAATGGCTGGCCCTGTGGGAGCAACGGTTACGGACCCAGCAGCGATGGCTAGCGACATTTTGATTTACTCCCGGAGCGAAGGCTTTTTTAGAGGCGGCACTACCGATGGCACAACCCTAGAGTTTGACGAAGAACGGAATGAAGTTTTCTACGGTGTTCGCAACATCACTGCATACCAAATCCTCACCAATCCAAACTTGCGAGCGATCGCCACTTCAGATGCGCTAGAGCGAGCACTTTTGGCGGCGGAGTAATCAGTCCAGTCAACGGTCAATCATCAGCATTAACAATCTAATCCATCGCGAGGCTGTAGTGAGACCGCACTGGTGACAGATCGCGCAGGTAACGAAATGGACATTCTCCAATCGCTGCGCGATTTGCGTTTCTGCCTCAACGAGCTGCGACTCCAGTCTGGTCACAAATCTCTCTTCATCATCGTTTCTAATCTACAGCTAGGCAGAGGCTTTCGAATCGGCTTGCTGTGTAAGGTGATGAAATCATCCGCGAATGAGATCAAGGAGTCTGTGTGCAAAGCCCCGTTTCGCAAAAGCAAGCCATGCAGGCATCACCACGAGCCATTCTTCACGAATTTGGTGTTGATGCTGCCCAAGGGCTGTCACCTGAATCAGTGCAGCGACAGCGCAGCAAATATGGACATAACCGTCTGAAACAGACTCAGCAGCGGACGGCTAAAGAAATATTGATTGATCAGTTTAAGAATCCGATTATTGGCCTGCTGACCGTCGCAACCGTGTTGGCGTTTGCCTTCCAAAATTGGATTGAGGGAATTGCGGTCATCATTGCCATTGCGTTCAATGCGTTGATTGGTTTTGTTACAGAGCTGCGAGCTGTCAAGTCAATGGAAGCATTGCAGCAACTCAGCCAAACTCAATCAACCGTGAGGCGAGCAGGTCAGCTCCAGCGAGTCGCAGCAGATGAGCTAGTGCCTGGGGATATTGTAGTGCTAGAAGGGGGGGATTTAGTTCCTGCTGACTTGCGACTGCTCGAAGCGTCGAAACTACAGGCAGATGAGTCAGCTCTTACCGGAGAATCATTGCCCGTTAGCAAAAACAACCAGTCGATTGAGCCGGATCTGCCTCTTGCAGAGCAGCGCAATCACGTGTTCAAAGGAACATCTATTACGCGAGGTAGCGGCGAAGGGATTGTCGTTGCGATTGGAATGGACACTGAGCTGGGTCACATTTCTGCTTTAGCGGAGCAGGCGGAAAGTGAACAGACTCCTTTAGAAAGACGACTCGACCAGCTCGGGCGACGGCTAATTTGGGTAACAATAGCGATCGCCATTGTTGTCGCGATGGCAGGCATCGTCCAGGGTAAAGATTTAGTACTCATGGTGGAGACGGCGATCGCCCTTTCCGTCGCGGCAGTTCCCGAAGGGTTGCCCATCGTTGCTACGGTCGCTCTAGCCCGAGGAATGCAGCGTATGGCGAAAAAAAATGCGCTCATCAATCGACTCTCAGCGGTTGAAACATTAGGCTCAACCAGCATTATTTGCACCGACAAAACTGGCACCCTCACCCAAAACCGCATGACGGTGACTCAAATTGATGTTGATGCGGGATCGATCGAGGTCAATCAGCACGCAGATTCTCCCTTCAAGCACCAGGGCAAGGCGATGAATCCGTCTCAAGACAAATCCCTCCAGCAGCTTTTGCGGGTGGGAGTGCTTTGCGGCAATGCCGACTTGTGTGCCACGGGAGACTCAGATCAGCCCCTAGGCGACCCAATGGAAATTGCCCTGCTAAAAGCCGGACAAGCGGCCAACCTTCACCGGGAAAAACTACAAGAACACTGGCCCGAAGTCCGTGAGGTTGCGTTTGATCCTGACGTGAAAATGATGGCAACCTTCCACAAAGCCAAAGACTCTAAAGGCCATTGGGTCGCAGTTAAGGGCGCTCCAGAAGCGATTCTAGAATGCTGTTCCCGCTATCTCACTGCCGAAAACACTCAGGCGTTAACTCAAGAAAAACGCGACTCCTGGCAGCAACGCATCACAGAAACAGCAAAAGCAGGACTACGAGTTTTAGCGTTTGCTTCTAAGGTTGTTGATAATCCCGATACAGAGCCATATTCTGATTTGACCTTTTTAGGGATTGTTGGGCTAGAAGATCCGCCCAGAGAAGATGTGAAGCAGGCGATCGCAGCTTGTCATCAGGCGGGAATGCGGGTCATCATGGTCACAGGTGATCAGCCTGTTACAGCCAAAAACATTGGTCTGGCAGTAGGTTTAGTGGGCGACCGTGAGGCACGGGCTATTTCTGGAAAAGAGCTGAAGTCTTTAGATGAGTTGACCTCACAGCAGCAGAAACAGCTCCAACAAGCCTCGATTTTCGCCCGCGTCAGCCCCGAACAAAAGCTCAATCTAGTCGCCCTTCACCAAGCAGATGGTGCGATCGTGGCGATGACTGGAGATGGAGTAAATGATGCTCCGGCTCTAGAGAAAGCCGATATCGGCGTAGCAATGGGTCAGCGAGGTACGCAGGTTGCTCAAGAAGCCGCTGATATGGTGCTACAAGACGATTCTTTCTCAAGCATTGTCGCTGCTGTTGCTCAAGGTCGTGCTATCTTCCGCAACATCCGTCAATTTACTCTGTATCTGCTTTCTGGTAACACCGGTGAGATCATTGCGGTAGCAGTGGCCTCTTTATTCAACGCACCTCTGCCTTTACTGCCGCTGCAAATTCTTTACATCAACGCAGTGAATGATGTTTTTCCAGCCCTGGCCTTAGGTCTGGGTGAAGGTAATTCGGTCATGATGCAGCATCCTCCTCGAAAGGGAGACGAACCTGTGTTAACCAAGTCCCATTGGGTTGTCATCGGTCTATATGGGCTGCTGATCGCGGTCGTGACTTTAGGAGCCTTTGCGATCGCCCTTCAAGTATGGCAGCTTGACGATACCCAAGCCGTCACTATCTCATTTATGACTTTGGCATTTGCTCGCTTGTGGCACGTTTTCAACATGCGTAGCAGAGGGTCATCTCTTCTACAAAATGAAGTGATACAGAATCCCTACATCTGGGCTGCTCTGGCGATTTGTACCTTCATTTTGCTGGGAGCTGTTTACATTCCTGGCCTGTCGGATGCTTTAGGCACAACTGGCTTGTCTTTTAGAGCCTGGGGTCTCGTCTTTGGAGCAAGCCTGATTCCTCTGCTCTTGGGGCAGCTAGGGCAATCCCTATGGCAATTCAAGAAATGACAAGAAAATCTGCATGGCTCTAACTCACCCAAATGGACCCAAAACTATGCTTGATTGGATTACACACTGGATTGAAACCTTAGGCTACTGGGGCATCTTTGGCCTGATGGTGCTGGAGCATTTGTTTCCACCAATTCCATCCGAAGTCATTATGCCGCTGTCCGGTTTTACTAGTGCTCAAAGTGAAAGTTTTAGTCTTTCCTTAGCTATTCTGGCTGGATCAGTGGGTTCAATCGTGGGAACCTCAGCTTGGTATGTGCTGGGTCGAGCAGTCAGTCATTCGCAGATAATGCGCTGGGTTGAGCGATATGGACATTGGTTGACCCTCTATCCCAACGATGTAGAACGGGCAATGAGCTTTTTTAAGCAAGGAGGGGGAGGTTGGGTCGTCTGCATTGGTCGTCTCCTACCAGGAGTGCGTACCTACATTTCTATCCCCGCTGGGCTTAGCCACATGCCGCTCGTTCCATATCTCTGCTACTCTGCTGTAGGCACAGTGATTTGGACAGCTGCTTTGGCGATCGCAGGTGCCGTTTTAGGAAATCAGTTCGATCAGATCCAGGAAGTGCTTGGGCCCGTTGGAAAAGTCATCTTGATTGGATTAGCCGTGGGATTGCTCGTCGCTTGGATCGTGCGTCGCCAACAAAACAGTTCAAACAGTTCCTCTTGAATAGAGGCTTTTGAAATCTGATCTCAACTGAGACTTTTGCCGAAGCCATTCTTGATTGAACTGAACGAAATTGAATTGAACGCAAACGGTCAAGCGACAGATATCGTTCCGGCTTACATAGTGCTACGCGCTGATATAAAACCAATAGTTGATGGAGAAACC
>CAKZMO010000444.1 GCA_937128595.1 uncultured cyanobacterium
AAAGTCCCCCTTCTCAAGGGGGATTTAGGGGGATCAGTCTTGTTCCAGCGTGTTATCTAATACTTTTCAAACATCCTCTAAGAAGACCTGGAATGAATGACCAGAGCAAACGTTGGAATACACTTGGAGTCAATCAGGTCGGTTGTGATTTGTAATTGAACTGTTCAGTGATCAATCGCCACTACGACACAACTCCCAATATCATTCCAACCAGCAAGACAAATCCAATCCAAACGTTTTGACCAAAAATCTTGCCATAAACAGAGCGGTGGGGGTTGTAGGGACGTAGCTCATAGTAGTGGTAGGCCCAGCCAACGATCGCCACACCCAAACTGATCCAAAACCAAAATGAGAGGTTGAGGGCGATCGCCACTAATCCCAACAACACTGCCGTTGCGGCGAAGAAGACCCCTACTGCATCTGCTGCGCGATCGCCAAAAAATAGCGCACTCGAATTCACCCCTAGCTTTTTGTCGTCTTCTCGGTCAGACATAGCGTAGACTGTGTCGAAACCCATCGTCCAGCAAACGACCGCTGCCCACAGCAGCCAAGTCGCAAGGCTGAGCTGTTGAGTCACGGCTGTCCAGCTAATCAGCACTGCAAACCCCCAGCTAAGCGACAGCACCAGCTGCGGTAAGGGAAAGACGCGCTTTGCTAAGGGGTAGAGCACAATAAACGGAATCGCTAGCACGCACAGCCAAAAGCTAAGGGGATTGAGGTATAGCGCCAGCACTCCTGCACAAACAAAGCCGATGAGAGCAATCCCGATGCCTGTTTTCACAGTTAAAGCACGGGAGGCGATGGGGCGATCGCGCGTTCGTTCTACGTTGGGATCAATATTGCGATCCCACAAGTCATTGATGACGCATCCGGCGGCACTTGTTGTGAGGGTTCCTAGCACGATCACTCCAATTAGAGGCAGTGGAGGCAAGCTTCCAGAATTGATGCTATGTGCGCCCAAAAAAACAGCCCACAGTGCCGGAATCATTAAAATGAGTCGTCCAGCAGGTTTGTGCCAGCGCAAAAGACGCACGATCGCGCGCCAGGTTGATTCACGTTTGGGTTCAGACTCGGTCAACATGATTAGACTAAGATGACTGTACGATGCCCATACAATAGGGTTTTCCACTACAAGTATCATATCGCTGTTCAATTACCAGACGCATGATCATCGCCGTAGCTAGTTTTAAGGGAGGCGTGGGTAAAACCACCACAGCGATTCACTTGGCGGCTTATTGTCAAACATTGGCGAGTACGGTGCTGATTGACGCCGACCCCAACCGTTCCTCATCGGCATGGGCAGCCCGAGGCGAGCTTCCGTTTGACGTGGTTGATGTGTGGTCGCCTGCTCGAATGCGCCACTATAGTCATGTCATTATCGATACTCAAGCTCGTCCCATGCCAGAAGATCTGGTCATGATCGCGGACACGTGCGAACTTATTTTGCTGCCCACCACGCCCGATATCCTTTCGCTAGAGGCGCTGGCTCTAACCTTGGAGCATCTTTATGCCATCGAAGCCCGTCGCTATCGGGTCTTGATGACTATTGTGCCGCCCAAACCGAGTAAGGAAGGAGAGCAAACTCGCAGGCTGCTATCTGAGTCCAACATCCCAGTTTGTGAAACGGGAGTTCGGCGTCTGGCAGCGTTTCATAAGGCAGCAACGGCTGGAACGTTGGTGAATCAGGTTCGCGATCCGCGATCGCACCTCGGCTGGGAGGATTACCAATCTGTTGGGGCGGAGTTGTTGGGTCTGGGGGATCTAGACGAGGAGCATCCCACAGGTGACAATCGCGACGAAGATAGGGAATTTTCCGAATTGTCTTCATTACCCAAACCGGATCACGAAACTGAGCCTAACCTTTCGCAAAAGCCCGACGCTGACAACCCCTCTGACGATCTGCGATACTACGACCCGCCTGACACGATTGAGTTCTAAAATCTTGTTTCTAAACAATCATGAGGGGCATCGAGAGGCATCCGTATGGAATTTGGGATTGGGGTAGCCCTGCTGTTATTTGGAGTGGCGGCGATCGCAGGCTGTATTGACACAATTGCTGGCGGCGGTGGCCTAATTGCACTGCCGATGATGCTGATTGTGGGTGTGCCTCCTGCCTCTGCGTTAGCCACCAACAAACTTCAGGGCAGCGGCGGCACGTCTACGGCATCTCTTTACTTTTTGCGAAAGAAAACCGTTCACTTGGGCGACAACTGGGTGCCGATTTTGACGACGTTTCTCGGCTCCGTATTGGGGGTTTGGCTGGTTTTGCAGATTGACTCGTCAACCCTGGCAAAAATGATTCCATTCTTGCTGATCTTCATGGGCAGTTACTTTGCCCTGTCTCCCAACCTAGGCGCAGTAGATGGCAAGCGACGAGTCAGTTCGTCGATCTTTTCTGCATTCGTAACTCCAGTTCTCGGATTTTATGACGGCTTTTTTGGCCCCGGCGCGGGCATGTTTATGACGCTGTCGTTTGTGAGTCTGTGTGGCTACAACCTAACCAAAGCCACCGCACACACCAAGCTGCTCAACTGCACCAGTAATGTCGCTGCGCTGCTCTACTTCATTTTATTTGGAGAAATTTTCTGGAAACTGGGCCTGGTGATGCTGTGTGGTCAATTTTTGGGATCGTACATCGGCGCACGCATGGTCTTTAACCGAGGGGCTGCGCTAATTCGCCCGGTCGTGACAGTCATGTGTTTTGCGATGGCGTCCAAGTTACTGTTTGATTCTTATGTCGCAAATCGTATGGCGGGTTAAGGCATTGAGAGGTCGTAAGCTATCAAACTGCTACGGTTCGGTAACCGTGCCCAAAAATAGCAGCGTCTGAGTCGATGTGTCTGAAATAGCGAAGGCAAAGGGGCGATCGACCGTCATCTCAAACGGGGTTGAAGGCTCTTGAACTGAGGTGATGGAAATGCCGACAGAGGTTGTGGCGGCGGCTTCTGTTCCTTCTTCGGTCACGTCAATAAAAGTGCGGTGCTGCACCTGACTAATCATCGTGGAGAGATCGCTGAGATTTGAAAAGTCGGCAGCTTCAGCATCAAAGGCGATCGCCATTCCCAGCGCTTTCAGCGGATCGTTGAGCGGCATCTGGTCTTCGATTTTGAATCGAGGGAGTTCAATGCGTCCGTCTTGATTGCTGAATTGGGTCTGCCAAGTATTCCAGTTTTCGGCAGTGAGAAGGGTAAGGAACTCTTCCCAGGTTAGAGATTCGCTCGGCAATAGCACCGTCATTCCGATTCTAGGAGTCGGCATTTCGGACTCTTCTGAATTTCGAGAATTTGAACCATAGGGTAGGCGAATGGCCTGCAACTGGTCGGTCTCAAAATAGTCAAAAGAGTGGCTCTGGGACATGAGGGGCCGATCGATCTGAGACCCATTGAGGAGTGTGAAGGGGCGATCGCTCGTTTGGTCGGGATCGAAAGCAAATCTCCAATCACCATTGAAATAAACGGCATTGATGATGAGCAGCACTAAGTCGGGATCGATGGACTCCACGATAGAAGGAATTTTGCCATTCGTCTGCTCGCTAACCCAAGCATTGATGGTGTCAGGCGTGTCAGCGGCCTCAAAATCCATTGCCGCGATTTCTGCATCAAAAGAAGTTTGCATGGATTCCACAAACTCTGGCTTGAGTTCCACCTCTTGCCGCACCCAGAGTGAATTGGCGATCGCCACCTCTACCTCTTCGCTGGGCTGCTCCAAATAGGTTAGAACGTCGCGATAAGCTGCGTTGACGGCTGCTGGGTCTAGATCGGGCAACCGGAGAGTGGCTGCAATGGCATCTTGCGTTTCTGCTGCCGCTCCGTTGTAAGTCATCATCAGAGCAAAGGCAACGCTAGAGGGCGACAGCAGCCGATTTTCGGTATTTCCTTCTGTGTTCAACACCTCAGCAAAGAGGTCAAACCCAAACTGGGTTGCAGCCATTCCGAGAGAGCTATGAATTTCACTCATTTCGATTGCTGGAAGTTGAGAGTCAGAGTCAGATTCTTCAGTGTCAGATGACTCCACTGCTTCCGGTTGCTCCGATGAAGAACTGGACTTGGAATTGGATTGGGCACAACCTGCAACACTACCGACAATGAGAAAAGTCGTCAGCGCTGTGGCGATCGCCATGATCATCACTCGATAGCGCAAAGCTCGTCTCATTCGGTGTTCCTCCTGATCTATGCCTCTCGTTCTATCTTACTGGTCTGCGAGTGTGCGGGTATAGCGATACTAAATCGCTTGTGAACTGCTAAGAGAGGAGGGGCGGGCGCAGCCCGCCCCTCCTCTCACAAATCATCTGAGATTGCCACATCACATGAGCGTTCACATGGGTAGATTGCCAACTGGCGAATGATTCTTTGGGGGGGCATGACAATGCCATGCCTGTACAGCAGGTAATTGGTGGGTTGGTAGGTTCTATATTATTTGTCAATTATTCGTCAATTTCGCAACGCCCTTAAATAAGTTGGGTGTTGCACAGCATGGAATGATGCGGAAAGATTCAACTCATGGATGACCTGCTATAGGGGCATCGCAATGCGATGCCCCGACCAAAATCATTCTTCGAATGTGCAACGCCATAAGTTGACTACAGCGATAAATCGTCGGAGCAATGGTAGATTGGCTCAAATAGTTGTGTCTGTCTCTGACCATGAGAATTCT
>CAKZMO010000445.1 GCA_937128595.1 uncultured cyanobacterium
TTGGTTAATGGGAACTTCAGTATTGCTCTCAGCAAGAGGTCGATTCCAGAGGCGATATTGGTTTGTTTGGCGATCGCGCGCTGCCAACATCCACAAATCGGCAGTTCCAGTCGGAACCATCGAAGGGGCGATCGCCTGCCTGCTATCGATGATACTGGCGACAACGTGATCATTGCCGTTCTTTTGCACGAGAGAACCATTGCTGTGGGCAGGTTTTGATTGCCTAATATCGGGAGCAGAAGAATGAGAAGAACGGCGCTGCACAGACCTTCCTTTGACAACGCCTACCGTCAGAGACTGCTCCGGCACATAGTGACGAGCCCCCGTTTTGAGACTATCTTCTAGCCGCATCCGCAAGTTTTCAATCGGAACGACCTCCCAAACTTGTCGTCCTACCATCATTTGTCGCCAATACAGTTGGTTAGAACGAGCATCGCCCCCCTTTTCTGGACAGCCCAAAAGAGTCAGAGCGGCATCGTTAATCGTGACAATGCGACCTTCTGGATCTGTAGAGATCACTGCATCCGATAGACTTTCTAAGATGTCTTTTTGATATTGCTTTTCCTGTAAGACGCTTTCAAATAGCTGGGCATTTTCTAAGGCAATTCCCGCTTGGGTGTTGAATGCCCTCATGAACTCTTCATCGGAGGGCGTGAAGTACCCTTTTTCTTTGTTGATTAGCTGGGTCACCCCAATGAGCTGATTTTTAGAATTGAATACTGGCATACAAAGGACGGTGCGGGTGTGATAGCCAGTTCTTCGGTCAGTAGAGGGGTCAAATCGAGGATCTTTGTACGCATCGACGATATTGAGGGAAATCTTGGTTGAGGCCACATATCCGGCAATTCCCTTATTGGCCGGAATGCGAATATCTATCGTGGTTTTTCCGTCCGCTGCGGCGATGCGAGTCCAGAGTTCTTTGCCGCTCTCATCAAGCAAAAACAATGTGCTCCGATCCGCATCCATCAGCTTTCGGGCTTCGTCCATGACCGCTTGGAGCGTTTTTTCTAAATCTAGACTCTGAGCGAGACAAGCCGCTGCTCGCAGCAAAGCATGGACACCTTTCTGGTTGCGAGCAGCAATGTAGAAGGAATTACAGCTCTCAAGAATGATGCCAATCGAGCCTGCAAACTGCCGAAAGAGCTGCTCGTCCGAAGCGTTGAACGGCAAGCCACCCTTTTTGTTCAGCAACTGCACAACCGCGATGACCTGACCGCGATCGCCACTAAAGATTGGCATGCAGAGAATATTGCGCGTGTGATAGCCCGTTTGCTTATCCACTTCCCTGTTAAACAGAGGATGGCTGTAGGCATCGGGGATGTTGAGACACTCACCGTGGCTAGCAACATGACCTGCAATTCCAGCCATGATGGGAATGCGAATTTCGAGAAACTCTTCTCCTTCTCCCTGGGCAACCTTCGACCACAGCTCTTCCTTTTCTTCATCTACAAGAAAAATGGTCGTTCGCTCGGCCTGAAGAATCTGCCCGATCTTGAGGGTGAATGCCTCCAAAATCTGCTCCAACATGGTCTCCAAGGCATCGTTGTTGATCATGTCGATCGCTTGGAGGAAATGCTCGAACTCTTTGGTGATCTGGTCGAGCAGCGTTGTGAATTGAGGAACGGGAAGATCTTTGACCTGACGCGTCAAACTGCCTTTCTGATCAATCTGAGAAAGGGTCGCAAGCATATTAGAAGAAAGGGTGGAGGATGTCATGACCGCTGACTGCAAAGGCGCAGCCCAAGTATTTCTGCAAGTCATTCAATTTGCCGTGGTAGATGAACCGAGGAGATGAACCTAGTTCAGTTATTCCAGAGAAGTGAAGACGATCGCTGATCGTTTCTTTCCACTTCTTGTAACGGCACAGCACACCCTGATGTCTCTAGACTATAGCGTGTCGGAAGAATGTGAGGAGATAAAGATGAAGCTTTTATCAAGACTGCGGAAAATACGGACTTTTGGGTCGAAATTTCGGATTTTAGAGCAGGAAGTTCGGGCGGTGAGTGTCGCTGTGGGGTTAGCGTTGTCGGTATTCGTCGCCGCAATCGCCAATGCGCTCAAACAGGTCGTGCGATCGCCCAATCACAGCTTCAAGGTGTTCATAGTCCTCAGCGTCTAGCTCAAAGCCAAACACCCTAGCGTTTTCATCAATGTGTTGAGACACGCCTAGCCGGGTTCCGACAATGACTCCAGCAACAGCGGGTTGTTCCAATACATAGCGCACAGCCACGTTTGAGACGCTCACCTGATGTTTGGTGGCGATCGCCTTTAGTTGCTTCAACAAATCTTGAAATAGTGACCAGCCTCCCCAGGTATCCACCATATTTTTATATTTTCGAAGTGATGCGGTTGTGAGATCCCAGGCACTGGGTTCAGGCTGGCCTAAATAAGACTCTGAAATCAGTCCACCGCACAAAGTTCCGTACGCAAGAAGGTGTACATCGTGGCTCTGACACCTCTGTGCCAGTTGCACAAGTGGCCGTCGGTCAATCAGAGAAAACTGGACTTGATTCGACACGATGGGAATGCCGTGATCCAACACGAGGGTCAGATGGCGGGTGTCAAAATTTGTCAGCCCCAAATGCCGAATCGCCCCTTCCGTCTTGAGGTCAACCAGGTGCTTGAGCGCGTCAATGTAGTGGCGATCGCGATAGTTCCACCAGTGAAACTGCATCAGGTCGATCGCCTCTGCCCCCATGCGTTGACGAGCCTTATCGACATTCTGCTTCACGAGATTTCGGGGCATGGAGCCAGGCTGAGGAACCCACTTGGTCAAAGCCTGAACCTGATCCAGAGCATTGCTGCCGTGGCGATCGGCCAACTTTTGCCGAAACGTCCCCATGAAATCTTCGGCAGGGCCGTAGTGATCGGCCAAATCCCAAGTGGTAAAACCCGCTTCGACGTAATCGAACATCGACTCGACCGCACGAGCGGCAGGAATGCGACCATGAGTACCCGAAACTTGCCACATGCCGTTCAGCACTCGGCAAATCTTCAGGTCGGGCGCGATTTGAATGTAACTTGACGCAGGCAAATTCATAAGCTGAATTTTGGGCATGGGACAAGAAAAGACACTTCAGTCTTCAAGCATTTTTATCCACGACCGGGGAAAGCATCTTGCAACCTCAACAGGATTCGATGGCTCCATAGACCGCTTTGAGATTGGTCTGCTCTCGCTCTCCCATGAGCCAAGCCCAGTACTGATCACCGTAGGAAAAATGCCACCACTCATTAGGATGGCGCTGAAATCCGGCTGTACTCATTACCTGGAGCAGCAGTTGGCGATGGGTATGGGCGCGATCGCACTCTATTTCAGGTGTTTGGTCTGAATCGGGGCGAAGGGGAGATAGGGGAGCAAAGTAATCCGGATAGGAACGAATCGACAGTTCATCAATGGGCGACCCCATTTCTACAGGCTGCCCTTGTTCATCCATCAACGTCACATCCAAAGCCGCTCCTGTACTGTGGGGCGGAGGAGTATCAGGATTGTCGCTCGGTGGAGCCCAAAATTGATAGACCTCCTGAAGTAAGGTCTGCTGCTGTTCTGAGCTGAGAGAGCGATCGCCCCACCCCTTTTCTTGCAACAGTTCATCGTAGGCATGGTTCACCATAAACTGCTGCACCGCAATCGGACGATAAGCATCAAAAATTTGCATTTTCCAGCCCGGATGCACCTGCTGAAGCTCAGTCTGTGCCTTCAACAACCGATCTAGCACTCCCTGCCGCAGAAAATAAGGAGACTTGTCTCCATAGGGCGCACCTAACTGGACATAGGGATGAGGATCAACAAATGCAACCGCATCGGCGGATATCGGGACGAGGCGATCGCCACAGTCTGCAATGGGAATCTGTTGATAAGGTTTCATAAAGGCGCTCTAAACGACGGGACTGACCAGAGAAATGAGGAACGATGCAGCTTGAATTTTATCAGCGGGTGAACAAAGCCCTTCACCACGGAGCCGTGGCGATCGCCACCGTGATCGAAATTAACGGATCGGTTCCCCGTGAGGTGGGAGCCAAAATGATGATTGAACCAACAGGTATCACCGCAGGCACCATCGGCGGTGGTGCAGGCGAAGCCAGCATCATTGAAGCGGCGATCGCTCTGCTCCAAAATCTGGATTCCTCTGACTCTGATTTCTCTGCTCCTACCGACCAAGCTTCTGGCACTGCTGTCACCATCGACTTAACAGGAGCAACACAGCGCCAGACTCAAGGAGTCTGCGGTGGCACGATGCAAGTTTGGGTGAGCTGTTGGCTATCGTCTTGGGGGCGGGCGATCGCCCAAGCTCTCTGCCAGCGATTAACCCAGGGAAAAACTACCCTCTTGGTCACGCCTCTCCACTCGGCCCAATTGCCCTACTGGCAAGAACCTTTCCCTTCGACTTCTTCTACCGTTGAGGAGCCTGAAGTTCAGACAAGTCCTGAACATGACCCAAATTTTTCTATCCCGATGGCTGAATTTATAGAGTATATTCGCCCAAACCCGACTCTTCTCATCGTTGGTGGGGGACATGTTGGCATCGCTCTAGCCGAAGCGGCGACGTTCGCTGGGTTCCGCATCATCGTCCAAGATGACCGCCCAGAATTTGCAGAGGCTCATCGGTTTCAAGCTATTTCACCCAATGTTGAAGTGAGTGCAGAGGCGATCGCAACCGTGCTTAAAGATTTTGCAGAAGTGGATGAACTCTATATTGCGTTGGTCACGCGTGGCGTCATCTACGACCTGCAGGCATTGGAATGTCTCTTGTCGCCAGACATGGCTCCGGTGTGGCAGCGGATTCGATATATCGGCATGATGGGTAGCCTCAAACGAATTCGTTACGTCTTTCAGTGCCTTGAGAAAAAGGGACTCGCGAGCGATCGCCTCAATACAATTCACGCACCAATTGGGGTTGAAATTGGTGCCCTGACCCCAGCCGAAATCGCAATCAGCATTTGTGCTGAGCTAGTTCAGACGAGACGAAAGTCTGTAAATTCAAGCTCTACAGGCTTCCCACCAATTTTGAATTGAAAACTCCCCAGGTAGGATTCGAACCTACGACCAATCGGTTAACAGCCGATCGCTCTACCACTGAGCTACTGAGGATCGCGTTTACCATCGTATCTACAACGTTGGACTTTGGCAAGCTTCTGCCCAATTTTTTTATGGTCTCGTGACCTCGAATCATTTCTCGATTTCACGAAACAAGCTCAACGTTAGAACTATCAAGGTTTTATGCCAAACCGCATTTGCGTCAACCGCTGCCGAGCGACGGGGTCAATCGAGTTAGAGAGCAATCCTCTTGAAGGCTTTTGTTTGGAGCGTAACTTGTTGCGGATTCTCTGTCGAGCAGATTCCATCTCTGCAAGTAGTCGAGGCGCGGACATGCAATCTGCACCATATCCCACGACGGTTAGTTGCTGAGCCCGATCAGAAGTCGCCACCATCAATCGACGGTTAAACTTACGAACATCGTTCCGAAATCGAGCGCAGGCTTTCTCAATGTAGGTATCAGCGGTTTGGTTGAAATCGGTGTAGCAGACTTTGAATTGCTTCGAGATCCGATCCTCAGTTCTGTGGGTGTCGCTGTATTGCGCGTCAAAAATGACTTCCGTTTCGTACCCTCGATAGGCGCTGTACTCAATCAGCGAATCAACCAAATCTCGTCGAGCAGTTTCGAGTCCGTGGCGATCGCGCACCATCTTAAGTGACGGGCATGCACCAATCACGTTGTACCCGTCAACCATGAGAATGATCGAGAACTTGGAACGTGCCATGTTCAGTTCCTAATATGCCCGTAGCGGTCAAGAATGTTAAAAAAGATAAACTCTTAACTAATTCTTATATATTTTTTGGGTTTTAACAACTGCCCATGGCGAACAGTGGAGTACGAAATATGTCACGCACCCGTTCGAAAAATCTACGGCTTCTGAGTTGAATTCTCTAAGGCAATTTCCGAGAAAGACTACTTCTGTAGTGGCGCGACACGGCTAAAATAGTGGAATGGAGTAGGCTGGATTGATGTCACGAAACCCAATAACAGCAATCTTTTAGTTGGGTTCGCTATATCGCTTAATCAAGCTATCAAATTGGACGTGTCATGTCGGTAGTGGTACGACATCTCTAAAGTTGTAGGTTGTGGTTGAGGAACGAAACCCAAC
>CAKZMO010000446.1 GCA_937128595.1 uncultured cyanobacterium
GGGATCAGTCTTGTTCCAGCGTGTTGTCTAATACTTTTCAAACATCCTCTTAGGCTGATTCATAAAACTTTGAACGCCAGCCGGTTAAACCGTTCCTTGCTTGGGCATATTAAATCTAGTAACACGCTCTTAGGCCAATTCAACTCAAGCGCTTCAAGGTCGCAGCTACCCCCGGCAGTCTACCCAATCAGTATTGAACATACCTCATAGAAGTCGTGTTTACTCTGCCCTACGGCTACGGAAGGGAGCATCCACCCAAGCGCTAATGGTTGATCGATGGCGGGTTTGTATTGTGATGTTTCGTTCCTGAATCTCAACCAGCCTTTCGACTCAATATCATCCCGGACTGCTTTGGAGCTGTAGATATATTCTTGTCAAGAATATGTTTGAAACCCACGTTTAACAGACACGATTGGATCATGTTGTCATCACGCATCGTTGTTAATCTCAGTCAAACCTGATTCCTCATAATCAGAACGGGCTTTTGATCTAGCGTTGTTCGACTGTTTTGACCAAATTTTTAGCGGCCTTCAGCCCCGTGTATCCTGAGCTGCACCAAAGATGATTGGCTCGAAGTTCGGTTTATACCGCGTTCAATCGCGGTTCAGAATCTGAGGGCGATCGCCCAATCTATCTTCGTTTACCACTGCTGTTCCATTCGTAACGTTGTTTGAACAAGATTATGACCACTGCAACAAACCAACATATTCTCAGTGCAAAATTCCCCAAAAAGCACAACCACTATAGCTTTCGTGACTTCTTTCAGTTCAACAATGAAGAGGGTACCGTTCTAGACTGGAACGACCGCCCCAACATGCTTACCAGCGAAGACTTCATTATTGGTTTGATTGAAGGTCTGGAAGAAGAAGTGGGCGAAGCATCGGCAGCAACAATGTACACCATTGGTCTTCAGTGGGGGAAAAAAGATGCCTTCTTCTTCGAACGATGGTTTGCAGATGAGTTTGGGCGAGGTGTTCGTCAAACCAATCTGATGTTCCTGCTTGAAACCTGGTGGTGGCCTTTCACCTCCCAAGGGTGGGGTCGCTGGGAAGTCGATATGGGCGATCGCAAACAAGGCTTCATGTTTATTAACCTCTTTGACTCGGCCGTAGCACGTACTCTAGGAGATGTCGGAAAGCCCGTTTGCCATATTTATGCCGGTCTTTTTGCTGGCTTTTTCACCGAAATGGTGAAAAAGCAGCTGAGTTGCATTGAGATTCAGTGTTACTCCATGGGAGAGACCTATTGCAAGTTTCTCTTGGGCGGTCAGGATCGAATTGATTCTGCGGGTTTTTGGATGAATGAAGGAGCGACCGCTCGCGATATCGAGAAACGGCTGCGAGCTGGGGAACGTTTGTCATGAATATGATGACCTTGCCGCGTATGAACGGCTCGTCGAAGGGTATGCAACACATTTGGTTACGCTCAAGCGTTGAAAATTTTTTCTCGACGATCAACTGGGAAGATCGTCCCCTAGAGGTTGCGCCTGAAGTTTCAGCTTCAGACACTGAACTTTCTGATCAACCAGTTGTGTCAAATGGAGCAACTCCGCTCAGTATGACCCTGAACGTTGGACAGTTCTTTGAACTTTTTCCATGGGAAGGACAACGGATCATTGCTGCTCCTGTTGCTGTAGAAGCCCCTGTTACAGACGAAGCTGCTGTCGATGAAATCACGTTAGACGATTTCTCCGATCTGTTCTAATTCACAACTGTGTTGAACTCTGGGTTGTTGAGGGCTCTGAATCATAGACACGTATCTAGTAGGAGATTGCGTCTTGAATCGCTGAAAAGCTTTTGGTCTATACCTTGTGAATCTACTTTGGGGTTCGTCAGCCTAGATTCTGAGGACTCAGAGCGAGAACTAATTTTTTCTTTGTGTATTTGTATCTGGCGTATTTGCACCCATTGAAGTGAGAGGTTTTGATTATGCATCCAGCAATTGAGACTATTTTTGACGAAGCCGAAAATCGCTACCTCAAGCCAGAGGAGCTGGGCGTTCTCAATACGTATGTGGAGTCTTTACCGGAGCGGATGGAAACCTACCGTCTCATTCGCGACCAGGAAATCGAGGTGATGCAGCATGTTGCAGATCAACTAGAGTCTCGCTTTACTGACAAATCTCAGGCTGTTTTAGAACGGTGTCTTAGAAATGCGCTGTTGGTGATGCGCTACGCTTCGATGTCAATGTTGCTGAATGACGAGTCATTTTTGACGAACCGTTTAGTGAAGTGGCTGGAAGAGACCGCTAGCGTGTACGAAACACGCGACATCGACACCGCGCTGTATCAGTCGCTCAACCAGCGATTGAGCGAAATTTTGACTCAAGATCAAGTCAGCCTAATCCGCCCTCATCTCACCAGTGCTGAAAAAGCGGTCGTGAGTCCCCTCAAGTCTGAGGCAAAGGTCTAGGCTTTTGCTTGCGTGAGTAGCTCTTGAGTGGTCTCGCTTACTGAATTTGGGGAATGTGCTGACTCCTAAACTTAGATTGACTTATTCTTTATCCTTTCCGTTGACCTCACAATCATGATTTCTATTTCTGATTTGCTTGTCGATAGCCGAATTCCCAGCAACTACTTTGCGAGCGATGTCTACGTTAAAGGAGATTTGGAACTGGGATTGCTCGAAAACCGTCGGGGCGATCGCCTTCTAGCATTGCCTTCAACATTAATCGAGGGGATCTATGCTGGACTCGATCAAGAAACTGGACAAGCCTCTGGGCTCGTGTTGTACAACTGCGGTCGTTGGTGGGGCAAAAATTTCTATGCTCGCTTTTGCGAAGAGCTGACCGACTATTACCAAGCTGCTGTGGCTGATATGCCCATGGTAGAGTTTCTCCAGTGTCTCAAGCAGTGCTGGGTTACCCACGGGTGGGGAAAGCTTGAGTTTGACCAGGCTTATCAAAATCGTGGCTTTTTAGTTCTCAACGTGACCAATTCCCCCTTTGCAAAGCTAGCTCAGAATACGACAAAGCCTTCCTGCTATTTGGAAGCGGGCGTCTTTTCAATTTTCTTCAGTCAACTGACGGATCGAGAGTTGACCTGTGTTCAAACGAGCTGCGAATCTATGGGCGCGGATAGCAATATTTTTGTGTTAGGTCTTGCAAAGCGGATGGAACCTGTCTCTGAATGGGTTCAAGACGGTCAGGATCACGACGCCGTTATTGCTCAGCTTTGTAGCTGATAGCCCTCTGTCCACATCGCCTATTCGGTCAATGCCTCTTAGCGAATCGTTGAAACAACCAAAATATCGAATTCTTGGGCTTGTTGGACATGGTCAATTTGGGCAAGTGTTTTGTGCAGTTCATCGCCAAACTGGGCAGCTAGTTGCGCTGAAAAACCTGGAAAGGCAGCGTTTCCCAACCCATCAGTTTTTGCGAGAGCTGCGCTTTTTGCTAAGTCTTCAGCACAAGTACATCGTCAGTTGCTATGCCATCGAGCATACCCAAACGGGACGATATTTGGTGATGGACTACTGTGAAGGTGGGACTTTGCGGGGATTGATGGAAGAGGAAAATCACCTCTGCATCGAACAAACTCTGCAAATTATCTGCCATGTTTTGCAAGGACTCGAACATGCCCATGAGCGGGGTATCGTTCATTGTGATATCAAGCCAGAGAATATTCTTCTGTGTCTCCAGCCCAAAGGCTGGATCGCGAAGATTTCGGACTTCGGTATTGCGCGTCTGTCCCAAGAGCTATCTAAGCAGGGCACCAGCAATACAGGCTCCCCTGCTTATATGGCTCCTGAAAGATTTTATGGTCAATATTCTCCAACTTCTGATCTCTATTCGGTCGGCATCATGTTGTTTGAGCTGCTGGCTGGTTATCGCCCCTTTACGGGTGCGCCAGGAGCCTTGATGGGGGCTCACCTCAACGAACATGTTCGCTTTTCAGATATTGTTCCCGAAGCGCTTCAACCCATTATCCACAAATCGCTGCAAAAGCTTTCTGCTCGTCGGTTTCGTTCCGCAGCAGAAATGTTAGCCGCGCTGCAGAGAGCCGCCGCTGACCTCAATATCAGTCTGGATTCCAGTGCTTTCTCTTTGGACAAGCCATTGCTAGAGTCTCGGGTTGTTCCGATCGCTTGTCCTTTTGATGCTAGTCAGTGCGATCGCCTGCAGATTGCCCCAGTTCATCTCGATGCTGCGGCCGGAACTCGCTGTGACTCAGAGATGAGTCACAGCGGTGTAGAGAAGAGTTTGAAGGATGCTCGTGAACCGATGGCGAAGCAGACCGCCTACGCATCTCAACCGCCTCCTCCGTCGCAGGATATGCTGATTGCTTACGGTGCGGCTGATCAGCTTGGGCTCCAACTGAGAATGACAGGTATTCCTTTGTCCATGCGACGAGTCCAAGTCTCTCAGACCCTCGCTACCACAGCACTATCCGATGCGCTTTCTTCTCAAGCGGTCGTGCATGAGAAAGGAGTTCGAGAATCTACGCTCCTAGACAATCGCCCACTCCCGAATTCAGCCCAATCAGAAAAGAGTAGTCAGATCGCGGATCAACTGGGGTCGGATTTCGATGAAATATTTAATGGAAAAAGTCCTGGTGCACTTGAATCGAGTGATGATAAAGACAGTGAAGCGGAAGTTCGACAAGGTTTAGTCAAGGCTTCTGTTTCAAGCCCTCCTGCTGCAGGGGCGATCGCCTCTCAGACCGTGTCTACGCTCTCAGCATCGGCACTGTTTTATCAGCCGATTCAGGGCATTGCAGTACGTCCTCAAGGCTGCTACGTGATGACTCAACACACGTTGCACCTGCTCTCCAACCATCAGATCTATCAAAGCGAACCTGTGGCAGAACTGATTCATCAGTTTGAGCAAGACTGCACATCAGCGCTAGATACAACAGGATGCTGGATTGCAACGGTGACGGACATGCGCCAGATCGTGCCTAAGAGCGGCTTCAGCACCTTATCTTTTTATCCGCTGCGATCGGAAGGGTCATCTCCTCTGCTAGTCTCGCACCCTGTTCGACTGACGTTAGCGGGTGAAGCTTCGGCGTTGCTCCAGGTGATCGCCCTCGACTCGCGGCATGTGGCAGTCGTATCGGACATCCCATCGATGGGCATATCGACGGCGACTCATACTAAGAAAAAGCGATCGCCCAAAGCTCATTCAGGCGGAACCTATATTGAAGTGTTCACCCGTCGGGGTCAGCTAGTGGGAGCCTTGTCTCTACCCATTTTGCTGGGGCAGGTGATTTTGACAGCAACGCCCTATCGGTTGCTCGCCACCGATCAGTATGACCTGTATTCTATTCTACAAATCGACTTAAAGCCCTTTCGAGTTGTACGGTTTGCTGTGCAGATTGTGCCTCAGTTTCTCGTCGCCGCTTCTTGGGGATATGTGGTGATGAACGCCCAGGGACACATTATCTTACTCGACCAGCAAGGCTGTCAGGTTAACCGAATTGAAGGCCCTGCAAACCCCACTGCGATCGCCATGATAGAACCTTCAACGTTGCTGATCGCGACTCAAGACAAGTCATACGGACGCCTCTATACCGTTAATCTCAAGGAGCTTGGCGTTGATATTTTATTCTAGATTTTGAACGTCTGGAATATGGATGTCCTGCCGAATTTTTGGTCAAACGTTCGGTGATGTATCGAGCTGACTCTAGATCGGTAAACTATTGCAAAGAACTATTGCTCCAAAAAAAGCAAACTCTCCGGAACGGGAGTAGAGAGGGCGGAAATTTGGGATAGGGGCTGCAGAGACAAATCTGTTGGTGCAGGGAGCATTTCTCCGCGAAAATCGAGAAACTGCACAAGCGCCAAGTAGGCAATACTAAGTAAGAGGGCGATCGCCCCGGTGACAATGGCGACGATTTTGGATCGATCCATAGGAGTAGTGCGGCAAACTAAAAAATAGCGTTAAAAAGGCGTAGAGCTTGAACCTGATGATAGTCCAAGCAGGTCTAAAGAAGAGTTGCGGTAGAGCATGATTCGGAAATTGGAGCAGATCGGGCTCGACCTTCAGAGTCAAACTCTCTTCATTTTATAGACTGACACACAAATGGGCATTCTGGGCCATGAGCCGCAAGAGAAGCGACTTCACTATGTCAGCGGATAATCTGCCCTGAGTGCTTCAAAATTCAGGATCTAGAAACTCGTCTTCAGTTGCTAGAGTTCATGCGAGTTCATCCATGCGAGTTAACAATCATGAATCAAGAGACACATTCATCAACTTGAAGTATGAAATGAAGGCATGTAGTCAACAATTGAAGTAAATAGGAATGAGGCTTCAGTTTGGGGATAGATAGAGCAATGGATGTGGTATCTGAAAGCACAAACAACAGCGCAGACTCGCCTCAGTCGGCGATCATTGATGTTCGAAATTTGCGGAAAGTCTATCGTACGGGCTTTTGGATGAATCAGAAGCTAGTTCCCCTAAAAGATTGCACTCTCCAGGTGCGTGAAGGGGAAACATTTGGTCTGCTTGGGCCAAATGGAGCTGGAAAGACAACGCTGCTGAAAACGCTGTTGGGCATCATTCGCCCTACGTCTGGCAAAGGAACGCTGCTTGGACATCGGTTGGGCGATCGCTCTGTGAAGCACCGTATCGGCTATCTACCTGAAAACCCCTATTTCTACGACTTTCTCACCGGATGGGAGTTTTTGGAATATACAGCAGGACTTTTTCAGCTATCCAAAACGGAAACGCGCAAGCGTATTACAGATTTACTAGACTTAGTGGGATTGGCTCAGTCGGCGGCGCGAAAAAAGCAGATGCGTCGTTACTCGAAGGGGATGCTTCAGCGGGTGGGGATGGCACAGGCGCTGATCAACGACCCGGAGGTGGTATTCCTCGACGAGCCCATGTCTGGACTCGACCCAATGGGACGCTATCAAATCCGCGAAATCATCGTTTCCCTCAAGGGACGGGGCAAGACGATTTTCTTCAACAGTCATATCTTGTCCGATGTGGAGAAGATCTGCGATCGCATTGGCGTTTTAGCGTTGGGAGAGCTGATCTGTCAAGGCTCAATGCAGGAACTTTTAGGCACGGCGGATTTGTATCGTGTCACCATTAAAGGTGGGCAGGAGAAAGTGTTGCGACAGTGGGTGCCCGACCTGGAATTTCAGGAGGGATATTGGCACGGACACCTCAAGGGAGAACCCCACGATTTTTTGGCAAGTCTGAATCTGATGAATGCCGAAATTATTGCGATGAATCTGGCACGCCCGTCTCTCGAAGAATTTTTTGTCGGACAGCTTCGACAACGGGGCATCCACGCTAGCGAGTAATAACTATTCTTCTGTTAGGCATGGTGAAGGATTGGTGCAGGCTGATCCCGTTTCTTCAGAGCTGGTGTAAGGTAGAGGCTGATCATCCAGTGTTGATAGGGCAACTGTGACGGAAACGACGACTGAAGCTACAACAGAAGAACACTCTACGCAATCGTCAGGTGGGTGGTTCAGGGGATTGCTGGTGCTGATTTTTCGACTCCTGTTGTTGGGGGTCGGCAGCGTTTTTGCTGTGCTGTTGGGAGTGGCGATCGCCACGATGTATTCCGCAGAAGTGTCCAACACGCCTGTGTTAGAGACGGCGTTGAAACGGAGCCTCAATCTGCGTCGGGCATTGCAACAGTCTCCGGGTGCTGCACTCGATGAGCTGCTGGAACAAGGTTCTGGTTCCCCCGCAGAGGAACCTACAGACTCTGAGATAGACTCCGATTCCTCAATCGAAGCAACATCCGAAGTTGATCAGACCAATAACGCTCTTCGAATCACGTTACCCAGCGATGTGTTGTTTGAAGATCGTTCTTCGGCGCTAGTTTCCGGGAATCAGCCTATTTTTGACAACGTGGTGCAAGAAATTCAGCGTTACCCCGGTGCTACTGTGCAAGTCGCAGCCTATAGCGATCGCGCTGCAACCGTTGCCCGTAACCGCCAAACCGCCTTTGAGCAAGCACAAGTTGTGCAGCAATCTTTGGCGAGCGACCTGGCTGAAGATCTCTACCACTGGGTTACTATCGGCTACGGCAAGGATGTCCAAAGCTCTGACTCAGTAGCATCCGAATCATCGAGTTCGAATCAGCCTGGGTTGAGCCAGCCAGAGTCTGCCGAGTCAAGTTTAGATTCGTCGGAGAATGGTGAACCGCCCTATCGCCGTGTTGAAATTTCGATCATCCTAGAATGAGACTCGTTTTTTTTGGTACGCCCCAATTCGCTGTTCCGTCTTTGCAAAAACTGATTCAGCAGTCTGAGCTGAATGTTGTTGCCGTTGTGACTCAGCCTGATAAGCGCCGAGGACGCGGCAAGCAACTCGTTCCCTCTCCGATCAAGGCTGTTGCGGTTGAACATGACATTCCCGTGTGGCAGCCGCGCCGAGTCAAAACAGATTTGGAGGTGCTGAGCCGACTGCGGCAGTCGAATGCCGACGCTTTCGTGGTCGTTGCTTATGGACAGCTTCTTTCTGCTGAGATTTTGGCAATGCCTCGTTTGGGCTGCATCAATGGTCACGGCTCTCTGCTGCCCGCCTATCGAGGCGCAGCTCCCATTCAGTGGTGTATCTATGACGGAGTGACTGAAACGGGCATTACTTCCATGCTAATGGATGAAGGCATGGATACGGGAGATATGCTGCTTAAGCGCTCAGTCCCGGTGGGATTGTTGGATAATGCTTGGGACATCGCCAGGACTCTGTCAACGGTTTCAGCAGATTTGTTAGTTGAAACCCTGTTTGGCCTAGATAACCAAAGCATCGCACCCGAAGCTCAGGAGCACGACAAAGCCACCTATGCTCCCTTGATCAAAAAAGAAGATTTTGAACTGGACTGGAGTCAACGCGCGATCGCCCTCCATAACCAAATTCGCGGATTTTATCCCAATTGCGTGTCTTCCTTTCGCGGCGATGCACTGAAAGTTAAATTCTCACTTCCGCTGCATCCTCCGGAGCCTTACGATTTACCCGCAGCGTTTCAGAACTTGCCTCAGGTGGCTTCAGATATTCAATCTTCCCCTAATACGATGGCCGTCTCCCCTGGAACTGTCGTTGCGATACTGAAAAACCAAGGTTTTGTGGTGCAGACGGGGGACGGGTTGTTGATGTTGCAGGAGGTACAGCTTGCTGGAAAGCGATCGCAGTCGGGCTGGGATTTTGCCAACGGGACTCGCCTTACAGTTGGTGAACACTTGGGTCAGTCAGAGGCTTAGTGCCCTGAGTGAGCTGATGAATCCAACCGAGTGCTTGGGTTTTTACTTGTTCAAAACCAGCCGCTTTTGCCCAGTCATCTACACAACCTGCGGCATAGACAGCTGAATAAGGTTCTCGAAAAAGATGAATCAGCCAGCCCAAACGACGCAACTTGCGCTGACTCCCATCTAAAATTAAGACCTGACCTCCTGGCCGCACCAGGCGAAACCCTTCATTCAGAATAGTCTGAGCGATGTGAGGAGGCGTTTCGTGGAACAGAAACGAGGCGGTAACTACGTCAAAAGAATTGGGTTCTAGCCCCGTTCCTTCCGCAAGCCCATGTTGCCAATCAATTTCTATCCCTGCTCGCTGTGCTTTGGATTCGGCGACAATCAACATATAGGGGGACAGGTCGAGTCCGACGACATCGGCTGTTGGAAACATTTTCTTCAGCAGCAGGGTGGTCGATCCCGTGCCACAGCCTAAATCCAGTATCCGTTGAGGAGACGTGTTTACAGCCTTTAGAAGCTGGCGGCGCACCCAAGTCTCATGGGGAGGTGTGGCGATCGCCGTCACAGCGTCATAGGTGATGGCAGCCACTTCCGTCAGATATCCGTTTTCAATGCCATGAAAGGCAGGGCAAGTATAATACGTCGGGTAGGCAACCGCAGGATTACACCAGCGATCGCTCTCAAGTTGCCAGTCCAGCGATTCAAAAAGGCGCAGATTCTCTCGCCCAATCAGAATGCCAAACATCGACCGCAATATCTCCTGCCTGACAGGATTTAGCCGCAGTTCTACCATGTCATTGTTGTTCTCATCTGCTTCCAGCCTATCGCCAGAGTTATGAAAGATAAAGTCATCGCGCCACTCAAGACCTTCATTAAAATTACATCGATTGTGCTGATGTCTGGAGCGATCGCCCTAGGAGGAATGACGCTCTACGCCGTCATAAGCAACCAGCCGATTCCGACAATTCCTGCTCCAGTTTTGGCTCTGGGAGGTTTTGCCGTTATAGCTCATCTACTCGAAGCGATTGTAGCGATTAGACTGGCTCCTTCCCGGCAAAAAGCTGCGCTTCCCTACGCTATCTACACGTTCTTTGTGGGGACAGTGGGATTGCAGGAGCTGTGGATGCTTGAAGAAAAAGCCAACGATTAATTCACTGGGGTTAGCCTTCCGTGGTTTGGAGTGAACTGAAAAACTGTTGAATCCGTTCCCAGGCTTGCTCAATGAGATGGGGATTCGTTGCCTCCAGCCACTCAATCGAAGGATCAGCCCGAAACCAGGTGCGCTGGCGCTTTGCGAACTGTCGAGTATGGATGACGGTTTGGGCGATCGCCTCTTCTAAGGAAAGGTCGGCGGTTAGATACTGTCGAATTTCTCGATAGCCTAGCGTATCCAGCAGCGGCAAATCGGTTCCGTAGCGATCGCCTAGCCGTACCACTTCCTCAACAAAACCCTGGGCTACCATTTGTCGAGTGCGATGCTCAATGCGGCGAGCTAAATTGTCTTCTTCAAAACAGTCCACCCCCAACTGCAACACAGGATAAGCAGGCGGTGATTCTCCCTGCTGGTCGGTCATCGGCATACCTGTGGTGTAGTAAACCTCCAGCGCTCGCAGCGTTCGCACATGGTCGTTGGGGTGAATGCGTACGGCAGAAGCAGCATCGACTTGCTGTAGAAAGCGATGGCATTGGTATTGCCCCAAGTTCGTCAGCTGCGATCGCAGACTATCGTTGGGCGGCACTCTGGGAATTTTGAGACCTCGCACAATGGACTTGATGTAGAGTCCCGTTCCTCCTACCAAAAGTGGGGTACGAGATGTGGTGGGGAGAGAAACATGAGATTTTGTGCGGGTAGACGCAGCCGATGGAGCCTCAAGTGTCTTCTCAACGGCAGATTGAATTGAAGCTTGAGACTCAGAAATATCTTGACCCAAGTTTTGATGGCACTGCTGAATCAAATCCTCAACCCGTGTTTGATAGTCTGCTAATGTCAAGGTTTCAGTTGGCTCACAGGAGTCAATCATGTAGTGAGGCACCGTTTGTAAGTCGATCTGAGAGGGTTTGGCTGTGCCAATATCAAATTCTCGGTAAACTTGGCGCGAATCGGCGCTAATGATAATGGTGTGGAGACGTTGGGCGATCGCCATTGCTAATGCTGACTTTCCTGCTGCCGTTGGGCCACAGATGACGATTAGGGCTGGAACAGGAGCAAAATTTGATGAGGTGTGATGATCCATAAGATCTATAGACTGCCACGGATGAACAGTTTAGAGGAATGGTTCTGAATCGTAACCGTTTACAGTTCAGTTGAAGCCTTGAGATCGATAGACCGATTTGAAGTTTAAAGAATAGTGATTTCACGGCGTTGCACAGCATGGAATGATGCGGAAAGATTCAACTCATGGATGACCTGC
>CAKZMO010000447.1 GCA_937128595.1 uncultured cyanobacterium
TGACGTATTTCTAAATGAACCAAACTCTCTAACAAACCAATCTCAGGGGGTAGTTCTTGAATACTCGTTGAATTTAAGATCAAGTACCGTAACTGTGTCAAATTGCCAATTTCTGGTGGAATTGTGGTCATACCAGAAAAGCTAATGTTGAGCGATATAAGATTCGGTAGTTCAAGAATGACAGTGGGAAATTCATCAAAATGTGTACCTGATAGGCTCAATGCCTCTAATTGAGTCATGTCGGCTAAATCATCAGGTAATTCAGTAAGTGGAACACTCGCTAAGTTAAGCCGGGTAATATTCGTCAAATTGCTGATACCATCCGGTAAGCGGATAAGTTCAGTGTGGTTTAGTTCCAACAGCTCTAGCTGTACCAACAGTGTGAAGTTATTCTGACGCGAGATTAAGACGCGGTTGTTACAGTGAAAATATGACAGACAAAAAACAAATCGAACGGCAGAACATCAAAGCACCTTATCGCGACTTGGTTAATCCCAAGCAATTACAGACCTTTTTAGATGGCAACGGCAGTTTAGCCAACCGAGACGCGGTCGCTGAACAATTCGACTACGATTGGCATGCCCGAAAGCTAAGATTTGACACGCACTTTATCGGGCATGTCTTGATGCAAGCAACAGCGTATGAAAGCGCACGTGACCATCAATGGGCGGCGCAGAATGATGTGTTGTTTGTTGCGAATGGAGCGGCTGTGGAGATCAGTGTCTCGGGTCTGGCTCAAGCCAACAAAACGCGACCGATTGAGCCTTATTTTGTGATGATGCAACAGGTGATGACAGAGGTATCGCAATTGCCTTACCGTCGTTTGCGTGAGTTGGATAAGACGACATGGCACGGGATCACCGACTTGCTCAAGCGCACGGATATTTTCGATGCGAGTATCCTACCCCTCCCGCCCAAGCTCGCAGACTGGGCGCCAGCGCAGAAAGCAGAACAAGCGGCGCTCAAACTGCAGTTAAAGATTGGGGGTGAACAGGGGGAACTCAAGCAAATCATGCTCACGCAAGCAAGTGGGAATGATAATGCTTATTTCGACCCCTTACTCGGCGATTTAGACGCACAAACCGGTATGATTTTCGCCTTTGATGGCGGCTATCTTGATTTTGACACTTACCAGCAGATTGTCCAATCGGATAACCATTTTGTCACGCAACTCGCCGATCATATCACGGTCACGGTCGTCGAAACCTTACCTCGGCCCGATGAACCGCTCGACAGTGGCTATACCGTCCTTGCAGATGAGTTAGTTTATCTCGGCGATGATCACGAAACCGTCTATCGGCGACTTCGCGTTCAGCTCACCAATGGCGAAGAAGTCGTACTTCTCACCAGTTTACTTGACCTTACCGCTGACCAAATCTGCTTGCTTTATCGCTATCGCTGGACAATCGAAATTGTCTTTCGCTGGTTGAAACAGCTTCTCAGTTTAGATCATATCATGTCGCATGATCCCAACGGCGTTCTACGTCAAATCCTAACTGCCTTGATCGTCTGGGCATTACTGGTGATTGCTAATCAAGATACCGAGAAACTTAGCCCGAAACAACTCTGGCGGCAACTTCAAGCTGACCTCCATCAGGCTATTCTCGAGTTCGGGGTTCGTATCGGGTTGGCACTCTCCACCAGGCCGTAAAATAACTTCACACTATTGGACACATAACAGATATGCGGTGAATGCATGGCAAGTGATGAAGTCTGATCAAAGAGACTAGTACAGTCTAGCAGAAGTAAAGCAATGGTATAATGGATTTCGAGTAGCAGAGATTAGAAATTAGGAAAGTAGCAAATGGCACGTGGTCCAGACCCAAAAGAAATCATCCTATCAGAGCAAGAAGTGGAAGCCTTGGAGAAATGTGTGAGGAAACACACAACAACACAGCAAATTGCCCGGCGAGTACGGATTATCCAGTCGGCAGCAGCCGATCGGAATAATGCCCAAATTGCACGCGAGTTAGGGGTTTCCATAGATCAGGTGCGTTTGTGGCGTAGACGCTGGGTCGAATGGCAGGATATGCCACTAGAAGAATATAGTGTTGAAACCCGTTTGAGTGATGCGACTCGTAGTGGTTCACCGGGTAAATTCAGTGCTGAACAAGTGGCGCAGATTATCGCCATTGCCTGTGAAGTTCCTCGAGATAGTGGCTATCCGGTGAGCCATTGGACAGCGAAAGAGCTGGCGATGGAGTCTGTCAAGCGGGGGGTAGTAGAAAGTATTTCCGAACGTCAAGTTGGACGCTTTTTAAAACGGGGCAGTTTTACAACCGCATCGAAGCCGTTATTGGCTCAATACGACTGAAAAAGACCCTGAAATCTTTTCACAACAAGTACGAGCAGTTTGTGATACTTATCAACAGGCCGCCAGTCGTCATGAGCAAGGAGAGCATACAGTGAGTGTCGACGAAATGACCGGCATCCAAGCGCTAGAACGTGCTGCACCCGACAAGCCAGTGCGTCCCAAAATGGTTGAGAGACGTGAATTTGAATACATTCGACATGGCACACAAACTCTGATTGCTAACTTTGATGTGGCAACAGGACAGGTGCCAGTTCCCTCCATTGGTGCGACGCGGACCGAGGCTGATTTCGCAGCCCATATTGCCCAAACGATCGCTACGGACCCTGAGGCTAAATGGACATTTGTACTGGACCAACTCAATACTCATCGTTCGGAAAGTCTGGTCAGGCTGGTGGCTGAACAGTGTGGAATACCAGAAGCATTAGGAGAAAAAGGCAAGTCGGGTATTCTCAAATCCATGGCAACACGCGCCACATTTCTGAGTGATCCGAGCCATCGTATTCGCTTTGTCTATACGCCCAAACATAGTTCCTGGTTGAATCAGATTGAATTGTGGTTTTCTATTCTAATGCGGCGCTTATTAAAACGATCCAGTTTCACATCTCTTGATGATTTACGTCAAAGGATTCTGGATTTTATTGATTATTTCAACCGTGTTTTAGCCAAACCTTTCAAGTGGACTTATACTGGACGACCTTTGAAAGGCTAAACCCTTGGCGTATTTATGCCAACGTGTACTAGTACAAGACGAAAAAAGCCCTCATCTGTGTAAGCAGTGAGGGCAGTCTATCGGTTGTGGATGCTGCTGCGGGGTGCTCTTTTTACGCGGACATCGAAATTTTTTAGTCGAAGTCGTCAGCCGGACGACCCATCCAATCGCCTTCAAATTCGGCATTGCGTAAGCCCAATTGTTGCGCTTCGTAGATCAAATCTTCGTAATAGTCTTTGGCATAAATAGCTTTGTGCCACAACCTATAATAGCGCTTGCGTTCTTCCGGGTCGGGATTATAGCGGGCTTCGAAAGCCAAGAGACGGATCAAATCGTTCATATGCTTATTGCGTGTGCGCATAATAGTTACCCGAGCCTCTCTGCGGCCCAATCGACCTTGATATCGGTATCGAGTTCTTCGCGGGCTGCCCGATGTGCCGCCATAGCGGCCTCTCGTGCTTCGTAGTGGGCGAGCTTGGCCTGTAAACGCGCCACCTTGACCGCCGCAAGGGAAGCCCCCGCAACCAAGCCGACTACCGCACCGAACAAAAACGATCGTGTCTTCATACTGAACTCCTATGAAATTTGTATATAAGCACTACAAATCCATCCCCTTGCCGCGTTACACTCTCGTTTGGAAGAACGTGTGTAAACACGATGTAGGGTGGGGGGTGAAAACTTCTCACCCCGCTCTATTAATTTGTAGTGACCA
>CAKZMO010000448.1 GCA_937128595.1 uncultured cyanobacterium
GACTAAGGCAAAACAGGTCATTGAACACCATTGGACTGAGGGGAGCACACAGATTAACCAGCTTTTGGGAAGGGCTGTAGAGTCGTCCGCCTTTGTCTGATGGACTGATGATAAATATCCCAATATCTCGCTGGGTAGCGGCTTCGATAGCAGGCCAGTTGAACTGGTTGATGTAGTACCAGTGAAGGTTTACATAGTCGAACTCATTCGTTTCGATTGTCCGCACGATGACATCGGTTGGCCCGTGGGTCGAAAATCCAACATGGCGCACTTTGCCTTGCTGCTGAAGCTTTTTAGCTACGTCTAGGCAACCCCCTGGACGCACACTCCAGTTTAGAATTTCGTCGGTATTGATGCCGTGCAGACCCAGCAGGTCTACATAGTCGAGCTTTAAATTCGACAGAGATTTTTCGAAGGTTTTAAGAAAATCTTTGGGGTTGGAGCTAGGTGAGACTTTGGTTTGCACAATCAGCTCGTCTCGGTTGAACTGAGGGAGAACTCGTCCGAGCTGCAATTCTGAGGTGCCATAGCCGCGAGCTGTTTCGATGTGGTTGATACCGACATCGAGCGATCGCCGAATTGTAGCCTCTAAGTTTTCTTGATTTTTGCGCGAAATTTGCCATCCTGGTACGTCTTTCCAGGAATGCTGATATCTCATGCCGCCGCAGGAAAACACGGGCATCTGTAAGTTCGTGCGTCCAAACCGTCGATAGCGCATAGGGTTTCAAAAGGTCTTGAGGAACTACGAATATCAGGATGAAACGATGTCTTCCAGTGCAGGGCGAACCTCTGGGTATTGATAGGTAAACCCACTTTCCTGAGTCTGTTTAGGGAGTACTTCTTGCCCCTCAAGCACGACTTTTGCTCCATCGCCTAGCAACGCTTCTAGAGCAAAGCTGGGTACGGGCAGCCAAGAGGGTCGGTTCATCGCATGGCCGAGTTCATCACACAGGGTTGACATTTTGACGGGGTTTGGAGCCGTGCCGTTGTAGACTCCGTCCATGGAGGTGTCGGTTAACGCCTTGTTGATGAGATTGACCAAATCGTCGCGGTGAATCCAGGAAAACCACTGGCGACCGCTGCCAATGGGGCCTCCAGCAAAGAGGCGAAAGGGTGGAATCATCTTGGCGAGTGCTCCGCCGTTCCCAAGGACAACGCCTGTACGAATGATGGCGACGCGGGTGCCGCAGTCTTTTGCTTTTTGGGCTTCTGCTTCCCAGGTTTGGCATACCTCTGCTAGAAAGTCGTCCCCACAAGGACTCGACTCATCGAAGGTTGCTGTTTCGCTGGTGCCGTAGTAGCCGATGGCGGAGCTATTGACCAAGACAGAAGGCTTGGATTCGGCTTTGGCGATCGCCTCCACAATCTTCTCTGTTCCAAGCTTGCGGCTGTCCATGATGGACTGCTTGTATTTGGGAGTCCATCGCTCGTCTGCAATGGGGGCTCCGGCCAAATTGACCACTCCATCGCAGCCAGAAATCTCGGCCTGCCAGTTGCCGGACTGAGTGGGGGTGTATTCGACAATATCGACTTTGGGAAACGCCGAAGCTGGAAACACTCGACGGGCGCGATCGCCATTACGAGACAGCACTTTGACACTGTGACCCTCGTTAGACAAGCGTTTCACTAGGCGCTGTCCTACAAATCCGGTTGCACCTGTAATTGCAACGATCATGATGCCTCCGTTTGCTCTTGCTCAGATTCCCCATAGGCCATGCCATTGGCCTCCGCATAGCGATGCATAAACCGCATGAACCGATCCCAGTGGTCGTCTCGATCAATCGCAAACTTGCACTCGACTCGATCTAGGTCATCCCCTTCTGGGCCACCGAACACAAACTGCACTGAATCAGGCTGAATCGCAATCTGACCTTCTTCGTCGGTGAGTTTGAGGGCGTTAGAAAATCGACTGGTGTAGCTACGAAACTGCTCAATGGCATGGAGCTGCTTGAAGATCAAGAGGACGATCCGATCGCCCGTTTGGCGATCGCGCCGCAAACTCACATTGCTCAGGTCTTCGTAGATGCCATCAAAAAACTCAATTGTGGGCGCTGACGCAGCCAAATTGGGAGAAACCATAAGAGTGTAGACGTAACCTAACTGCAATCTTGTGTTCCATCTAGTATAAAGGGGAGCCGGAAGTAAACCCGACCCTCCCGCGATGGGTTTGTTCGCAGACTCAAATTTCCAGCCCTTTTTGACTCACATTGATGGTACAAGTTCATCTTCAGGTCGAAGCTTCTAAGCCTTCTGACGAAACCAGCGATTCGACCAAGGGCGATCGCCTTGATCGATGGCTGGCTGACCATTTGCCTGCCCTTTCTCGTTCTCGCATTCAGACCCTGATTGAAACAGGCCAGGTCGCGATTAATGAGAAACCTTGCGTTCGCAAAAAGCAAATTGTGCAGGTGGGCGATCGCCTTTCGCTGACGCTGCCGGATGAGCCACAACCTCTCGATCTGCAACCGGAAGCTATTCCCCTAGATATTTTGTATGAGGATGACCAGTTTCTAATTGTCAACAAGCCTGCGGGCATGGTCGTTCATCCGGCTCCGGGTCATCCTAGCGGCACTTTGGTCAATGCGGTGTTGGCTCACTGCCCGACCCTGGCAGGTATCGGCGGGGTACAGCGGCCTGGGATTGTTCACCGCATTGATAAAGACACGACCGGAGCGATTATGGTCGCTAAAACCGATGTCGCAATGCTGCACCTCCAGGCTCAACTTAAAGCGAAAACTGCCCAGCGTGAATATTTGGCGGTGGTGTATGGTGCGCCCCAACAAGAAAAAGGGACTGTCGATGAACCAATCGGACGACACCCTAATGAGCGCAAGAAGATGGCGATCGTTTCAGAAGAGAAGTGGGGACGTCGAGCTGTGACTCATTGGCAGGTAGAAGAACGACTGGGGAACTACACGCTGATGGGGTTTCGACTTGAAACGGGGCGCACTCATCAAATCCGGGTTCACTGTGCCCATATGAATCATCCCATTGTGGGCGATCCGGTTTACAGTTTTGGGCGATCGGTGGGAGTCAACCTGAGTGGACAAGCGCTTCATGCTTGGCGGCTGCGACTGCGTCATCCTCTCAGTGAAGAGTGGGTTGAGGCGATCGCTCCGCTTCCAGAACAGTTCAGTCGGCTTGTCCGAGTGCTGCGGCTGCGCTGTCAGGGAACACCGTCTCTTCATCCTGTTTTTGACGTTTCTCCTGAAGCCGTTCTAACCCAAGACTGAACGCTACAATGCAGATACTGCTGGTGTCGTGCTGCTGGCATCGATGCTGAGACGACCTTTTGAATT
>CAKZMO010000449.1 GCA_937128595.1 uncultured cyanobacterium
GATGCATCAACCCTACTTCTAAACTAGGATTGTGCTTACTTGCCTCCAACTGAGACTCTCTCGAGATTTCAGCCAACAAGCAGCATTCAGAGTGACAACGATTCCAAGTTTTGCAAGAGTTTGAGAAATTTGCCTGGATTCCCCACCCAACGTCACACAATGAGACTACAATAAAATAGTACTTATGTATGTAAAATATTTTTGTTCTCGAATATGATGTCAAATGATTCTGAATTAATCGTTTTGCATCCGTCGTATTCAAGCGCGCTTTGAAAGCTAAGGGGCAAGTGCCAATATCGGCAGCCAGGTATATGGCGTGCTCTTGCAAGGATAAAACTCTGTCGATTGACCGTTGCTCCTGAAAGCAAGTATGTCTACGAGTGTGCTCGAAGATGCTTTCAATCATAATGACGAACCGTATTTCTAAAGTCCTAATTCGCGATCGCAGCCGAGGTGTTCATGGCTAAAACAACAAATGAATTGTCTGAGAAGCAAAAAGCGTTAGAAATAGTGCTCAGCCAGATTGACCGCAATTTTGGGAAAGGAACCATCATGCGGTTAGGTGATGCTGGACGCATGAGAGTCGCAACAATTCCAACAGGAGCACTCACGCTAGATTTGGCACTGGGAGGTGGATTGCCAAGAGGTCGAGTGATTGAAATCTATGGCCCAGAAAGTTCAGGAAAAACGACCCTAGCTCTTCATGCGATCGCAGAAATTCAGAAAAAGGAAGGTATTGCTGCATTTGTAGATGCAGAGCATGCGCTAGACCCTATTTATGCAGAGCGTTTGGGCGTTGATATTGGCAATCTTTTAGTTTCCCAGCCTGATACGGGTGAAGCAGGGCTCGAAATTGTCGATCAACTAGTGCGCTCCAATGCAGTTGAGTTAGTGGTCATTGACTCTGTTGCTGCGCTCGTTCCAAGGGCAGAAATTGAAGGCGAAATGGGCGATACTCACGTCGGATTGCAAGCGCGATTGATGAGCCAAGCTCTTCGCAAAATTACAGGCAGCATCGGTAAAACTGGATGCAGCGTCATTTTCCTAAACCAACTTCGACAGAAAATTGGAATCAGCTACGGAAACCCTGAGACTACAACGGGTGGAAACGCGCTGAAATTCTACGCGTCTGTCAGACTCGATATCCGCCGGATTCAGACGCTCAAGAAGGGAACCGATGAGGTTGGAATTCGCGCGAAAGTTAAGGTTGCCAAAAACAAAGTTGCCCCTCCATTCAAAATTGCCGAATTTGATGTCATGTTTGGCGAAGGAATTTCCTCTCTAGGGTGTCTTCTTGATTTGGCTGAGGGTCACGATATCATCACTCGTCGGGGTGCTTGGTATAGTTATCGTGGCGAAAACCTAGCACAGGGACGTGACAACACTGTTCAGTACATGAAAGAGAACTCCGAATTTACGGAAGATATTGAAAAACAGGTCAAGTCTCAATTGGGTCTCAGCAGTGATGTCGATACGAATGGCTCTGGATCGGTATCTGGATCGGTAGAAGAAAATGGAGCGATCGCGCCGTCAGAAGATGCTCTGGCAAATTCCGATGCTGAAACGAGTTCTTCTGATAGCGAAGAAAGCTCTACATCGTCAAAGTCTTCGTCTCGATCAACTAGAAAAAAGGCATCTGCCAAGTCCGATTGACCCAATGCTTAAGATGATGATAGAACAATCGCCCGTCTGGACATTTCTCAAGACGCTTTAGTATCTCTTAACTTATAGAGTGTAAGACTTGGAAATTCAAGGAATATCTTTTCTGCAGAAATTCCTGCGATGGTCGTATCAGCGGTGACAGACTCAATGCTTCTGACATTGATGATATAAAGCTAACAAACAAGTCCCAAGCGATTTGGGGCTTGTTTGTATCATCCAAACTGGTGATCGATTCAAATCGGTGAATTCAACATGGCTTTATTTTCAAATTCTCAAGTTCTTGTTCCTATTGACTTTTCAGAAGAAGCTTTTAAAGCACTCGATGAAGCTCTGTCGTTTGTGGACGGGCCATCTCATTTGCATGCTATACACGTTCTCTCTAGACTCGAGCCCACAGAACCTGGCCTAGTCTGGAAAACGATCGACGCTCAATCTCGTCAAGACAACGTCAATCAAGCTTTTTATTCGCGATCGGATAAGCCAGAATACAAAGACATTCATTTGGAGATTGTTCACGGCGATCCTAGCTCTGAGATCATTGACTACGCCAAAGAACACAACATGAGTCTGATCGTAATTCCTTCTCACGGGCGTACGGGGCTTGGTCGATTTCTACTTGGTTCTGTGTCTGAACGAGTAATTCGTTTTTCACATTGTCCGGTATTAGTCCTGCGTCGTGGTGACTGACCGGAGAAAAGCGTAGGGCTTCTTTGTTCGAATTTCTTCGGGAAGCTTGTTTTGGCGCTTTAGTCGTGCTCGAAGCTCAAAGTTAGTTGCGGAAAGACAGTAAATACTTTCCGAGTAAGAGAACTGTGACGATCTTGATGCATGATTCTTACGAATCCTAACGATTTGAAGATTGGGATTCTTATGAATTTTGACGATCGCCCTCTTTGTAGCTTCTGGAGTCTGATGATCGGCTGAGACTGACCGAATCTTGTGTCAGTCTCTTCACTCTTTCAAGCCTCGATTCGGGGATGAGTCAAAGTGCTGCTACTTGCAACGCTTTGACTCAATTTTTATATGTACCTTGAGGCTGCGACAATACAAAGATGTGTGGCGAATCTCTCTAACCGCCAAAAAGGTGTCACAAGCTCTTCTAATAAATCGCTTTTTTAGAGGTATTGTGCGTACGCAGACCATACATGTCTGGGGAAGATTGAAAAAATTGGAGTTCCGCAACCGTGTGCTCAATTGGTGTGATAGGCGATCGCATTGAAATATAGTTAGACTGCTCCACAGCGTGTGTTTAATGCTGCTCTACGGTATCTTCCCATGGGCTTTGCTCTGTACTCTGGCGATTAATGGATGTGAGGAAACGCCATGCGACCTCGGACGGTTCGAGAAGGTTCTGTTGGCCTGCTGCTTTTAGTGGGTTTAATTGTTTTTGGTGGACTCATTCTATGGATTCGAGGACTTAATCTAGGCAGCCGCAGCTATCAAATTCAGGTCGAATTCGATACGGTGGCGGGTATTTTGCCTGGGGCTCCTGTGCGCTATCGAGGTGTGAAAGTAGGGCGTGTTTTGTCTGTCAATCCTTCTGCAAATGCAGCTCGGGTCACCGTAGAGATTCAATCTTCCGATTTTGTGATTCCCGAGGATGTAGTTGTCGAGGCGAATCAAATCGGTTTGGTTGGTGAAACATCAATTGACATCGTGCCTCAGTCCGACCTGCAACCGCAGGCTCTGGAAATGAATCCTCTTGGGTCTGAATGTAATTCAAATGTCATTCTTTGTGATGACACGATCGTGCCAGGTGTGGTTGGTGTCAGTTACGACACCTTGATTCGGACTACAGCTCAGCTTGCCGAACGGTTTGACAATCCAGAACTGGTCAGGGATATTCAAGAGTTGGTACAAAATACTTCAGACGCAGCAGCGGGAGTGGCTGTTTTGAGCGACCAAGTCACAGATTTGGCCGCGACGCTAGAGACAGATGTTGGGGCTTTAGCGCGATCGGCAACGACGACGACCAGTGCACTTACAGGTGTCGCAACAGAATTTGAGATTACGGCGAGTCAACTCAATAGCGCGATATCGACTAACCAAGATTCGCTAGTCAGTACACTCAACAATCTCAATGCCGTGAGCACTGATGTTCAACGCATTCTCGCAACTGTAGCTCCTACCGTTGAAAACGGAAATATTATTGCCAATTTGGAGACCCTGGCTGCTAACGCTGCGGCTGCATCTGAGAATTTCCGCACTGTTTCTGACTTAGTCAATCAAGAAGATTCCCTCATCAGGCTTCAGGGAACGCTCGACTCTGCTTACGAAGCGTTTGAAAATATCCGAAAGATCTCAGCGGATTTAGATGAATTGACGGGCGATCCAGAGTTTCGTCGCAATATTAGAGATTTAGTTGACGGCCTTAACGATTTAGTTTCAACTACCGAACAACTTCAGTATGAAACTCAAGTTGCTCAGGTTTTGCATGAAGCTGCGATCGCCCAAGCGATGCTCCCTGAAACCGAGGGTACTCACTCTCGCGGCGGAAATAGTCCTGATTCGACTGAATCGGTACGTGAAGCGCCTTAGATTGCTGCTGGATGAGCAATAATTCGCTATTACAGATTCGCTGGTGCTATATTTCAGT
>CAKZMO010000450.1 GCA_937128595.1 uncultured cyanobacterium
GGTCGCGCACAACTGTATAGATATGATCATCGACCCGACTACCTGCCGCGACCACGTACCGCCCTTCCCACTGCACATCGACACCCCGCATGGTGTGCAGATCGGGTTCCAGGTGATCCGGTACGGTGAAATACAGGTGATAGCCGCGCTTGGTCCGCACCCACAGCGTCTCGGCAAGATTTTGGTAAGCGGCCTCGAACGCGAAAGCAAGCCCTTCGCGGTCGAAGTCGAGTACCAAAAGTTGCGAGACCCGGCCCGTGATAATGCCGACACCAGTCAGTCCGGGCAGACTGCCCCACTGGGTGATCTGTGCCGGCTGCGGCGGTGTGTGCTGAAAATCCTTCCACGGAACGGCAGCAGCTTTGCCGATGAGTGGAATAATCGACCAACCAGGTGAATCAAATAAGGTTGTGGCACATAAAAGTACTTTATTTAAATGAGAATTTGTTGAGATTAGCAAATTAGCCCTATTCTCGCAGGAGAAAGGGTTTGCATCGCGCTTGCACTTGCCTTATAATGACAGGTGCAGGGGGCGCAACACGCAAACCGCGCTCCTGCGGTTTCTGTGAAACGCCCGCGCTGGTTCGGTCCGCGAAAACTTTGCCAGTCGGGCATTTTCCATATATAGACAAAAGTCATTCGAGAGCAACCTGCCCTCGTCTGTTCAGAAACGCTTCGATCTCGCATTTGTGGTTACGGGTCGGGGCGTTTTCTATTTATTGATGACTTCCGGGTGTTACTTTCCTCCTGGCCGTTCGTTCACTTGAATAAAAAACGGTTAAAATATGCTCAATTTGCAGCAATTTCGCAGAAATATGCTACCATAGTGAGTATATACACCGTTAAAGAGTGAAAAACGGCTTGGTACGACTCACACGGATTGTTTGCAGCAGTCCGTGTTTGTTTTATGTACCATAGCTAGAACTATACCCCCTTTCTAAAACCTGCGCAACTGAAATTAAGAAAAAAAGCCCACCAAATGATAAATTGGCAGGCTCAGTATGATCTTGAGTGTGCAATTTTTAGGTCGGATTGCCCTGTTTTTGCCGCATCTGAGCGAAGCGCAGGCCACCGATTGCGTTCATATCCACCGGGTGCAGCTTCTTGGTCTCGGCGTGCTTTTTGCGGTCCAGGATCTTATCGCCGTACCACTCCTTGAGATAATCTTCGACCAGGACCGCCCCACCCCCAACCAGGATAACGGACTTGATCCCCTTGAAACCATCAAAGACGCCATCACAGATATTGTTAGCCGTCCATTCGGCATACCGCTCGGCGTATTTCTTCACCAGCGGCTCAATGTCCACTTCCAGACCAGCGGCCCGCAGTGTGTAATCGCCACTGACCAGACCGGCTCGGATGCCCCGGTCCACGTCATCGACGGTCAGATTGGTGAAATCGGCGGACTGTTTCTTGACCGCTCGTAAGATCGGTTGGCGCAGATGCACGTCTACCCCACCCGCTTCCCAGGTAGCATGTTCCAAGCCTTCTGGATTGAAGTTGCCATCGACCATCTTGAGGGCATCCAGTGTATGAGCACCGGCATCCAGGATGACGGTATCGCCACTGAGAATGTCATTGTTGAGATATGTGCCGTTTTTGTCGATGACAAAACAGGCCGCTGCGCCGATGCCTTCCGGCCACACGGTAATGGATTTATAGGACCATTCGCGTGTTTCTTTGTCGCCCTTGAGTTTGATGCTCACCGGGGGATCGGTCAGGAACCGCTCGATCATGGCGGAACGGGCCTCAACGAATAATCCAGGCGGCGCAAATAACGTCAAATCCACCTCCCCTGCCTTCACACCGAGTTCGGCCAGGGCCTTGGCCACCAGCATCTGGTGAAATTCATTGCCGTAACGGTTGCTGCCGATGTGACGTTCCAGGCCGCGCTTTGTGATCTTGGTGACGCTATCCCCGGTCACATAGCGGTGGCCGTTCCAGTCCACATAGGTATATTCCATCTCCCAATTAGGACCGAGACCGAGCGAGTCACCAGTCGCAGCAGCCCGCACGGATGGCTCGTAGTAGGCTTTGTAGCCACTCTTATTCTTGGTAGCAATAACGGCATTCACGCCCCCATTGCCAGCATCTACGCTTGCGATATAATCAGTCAAATCGAACCTCCAATTCGATTCTGCCCCGGTCGGCGTACTCCGATTGGGGCATTCAACAAAAAAGCAGCAGCGAATTACTGCTGTAGTGCCCAGGCCGAGCGTAGGAAATTCAGCCCCGCTTCCGTACTGGTATCCTTCTTGACCTCAAGCAAATCCTCGTCATCCTCGTCAAAATCTGGTGCAGAAATGGACGGTGCGCCCAATGGTTTTGGACCACTTGTGAGTGACTTTGGCCCGCCTGACAGCGATTTGAGACCTGGCTTTACTGGCTCAGGCCGATTGTCCTGCTCCAGTAATTGCTTCTCGATGCGTTCTAACTGCTCGCGTAATCGTTTCTCTCCAGGTGTTTCCTGGGTTTGAATACCGGCTACAAATTCTGCCTTCACCCACGGGAATAACTCAAACAGCACATCGACCTGCCCTTTTCGCAGATCACAGATCAGGCGGATGCCATCCCGAATAGTTCTGGTAAAGGACCGTTTCGACTTGAGTTCGTCGATGGTCTCTGCCAGGAGCAATTCGTCATCTTTGCTATAATCAAGCCAGAAAATAAAGCGTCCGCGTGACATTTTGACACCTCTTTGCACTAGGTGCAGCTTGCACATAGGATAATTATAACACATAATCGCCTTTACAAAAGAAAACGACTATGTGTTAATGATATTTACCAAAAACTGTCAATATCATAGAAAGTAGCGTCATGAAGACAGGTGAAGCAGCAAAATTACTTGATGTAGCTATCAATACCGTCAAAAATTGGATCGACCACCCCTCAGTAGTTGACTATTTCTCCCCAGGTGCACGTGGTGTACATGGTGGATCACAGCGTGTTTTGATAGAAGCTGACATTTTGATATTGAACACAATTCGTCACTTGCGAAATATTGACAGTGTGACGGATTGGGATGAAATCGCGGTCAGATTGTCCAAGGGAGAGCGAGAACAAGAATTTCCACAGAATGCAATTAGTGCTGATCCTCGTACTATTCCGCTTCCTCAAGCAGAACAGTCTGTCAAAGCTGCGGCCACATTAGCAGAGCGTGATGCTGCACTTGAAAGGGTACAGGAGCTAGAGGATCGCCTTACAGAGATCGAGCAAGAGAAAGAAGAAATTCGCGAGAAACTGACGCAAGAACTTAATGAGACGAGAGAAAAGTTACTACGTGAAATTGCGGCACTCAACCGTGAGGTCGGCAAAGCCTACCACGAGGGCTATCTTGATGCGATGCGCAAGCAGGACGATAAAGACGATTGAGCGGAACAGGTGTTATCAGTTCAGAGGCCATAAGGCTACATCTGGCTGAGATGTTCTTACGGTCTAAAAACGGTGCATTGTCACTACGGTATATAGCGATACCATAAAAGTAATGGTAGTGTGCCGAGCGTCATAAAAAGCTTCTGCCGGAAGGGCATATTCTCTTGCCATTCCTCATCAAGGCGAATCTTAATTTCTTTTCTTTCGCCAAAACGTATTGGATTACCGGAAACGCTATAGTTGGGTTTATCATCATGTTGATAACGATCCAGCAAATCCTGTAATTTGTACTGTGTTAGCCCCAATAAATCCCAGATAACGTCCAGGCCACTTTGTGGGTCATGAGCAAAGTCCTCATAACGCAATCTCTTATACGGTGCGCCAATACTATCCAACATCGCCACCAACACATTTTCTGAGTTCCAACGACGAATACTTAAGGAAATGGGAAACTGTGCCATATATTCGGTTTTCCAATGGATTTCGGGGCGAACCTTTTTACGTTGCCATGAGTATGCGAATGCACGACTATCTCGGATTAAATGCAACACATACAAGTCAACATCATCCATTGTATGCAACATATAAGCGTGTGGCGAGTTTTTTGAGGAGTCGAGGATATAATCACAATTGGAGACTTTCTGAATAGCCTGATAGAGCTTTCCCAAATAGCCCTGATATTCTCTTAAAGTCGCTTGATAGTCTTCCGTAAGTGTCTTTATGCCCTTTTGATCTAACCAAATTCGTGGCTGATACCTCAAGCGTTCAACTTTCTCTCGCAGGCTTTCTACGTATGCGGCATCAATCTGGTCGAACCCGCCATAAGCTTCCTCGACAACTTTTTGCCAGAAGGGTGACTCACGAAATGGTTCGCCGGATGCACAGAGTTGATTTTCTTGGAAATTACGAGTCCATACATAGCGTAACTCACCGACAGAGAAGAAGCCATCTGCTTGGCTAACGATTAAGTCAATTAATGTACTACCACTCCGACCCACGCCACCAATATAGAGAACTTTTACTTTCTCCGAAACCATTCTCATAGTCTTTCTATATCTTTCAATAAGAGGTGTCAATTCATTAAAGCACGTTCTAACTTGCAATACCATCGCCAATTAAGCGGCGGATTGATCAGATTGTTTAGGGTGGATGGCACTGAAACGTGTTAATCGTCGCCAGATACGAGAAATTAAAACCTCATCGGGCGGATCGGGAAGGAGTTTAATTGTTTCGCTGAGGTAGCGATGAGCGCGAAAGTGGGCTTTCAGGTCAAGCACACTGAGGTGGGCACCGCATCAGATTGTCGCAGTGCTGTCGAGAGATTGACCATGAAAAGGGCCAGATTGGCAGCATTGGTACGCACATTCCGCAGTTGAAATATCAAATTTTGGAATTTATAACGGGTCGTAGAGGGTCATCCAGATAAATATGGTTGCAAGTTCACGTCTGGATTCCAGCGAAGATCGATCTCTCAAGCTGACACGGACATAGACAGTACGTTTTGATCACAAATATCATTAACTAAAGTATTTCATTAGACACCTTCGCAACTCTATAGCAATTGTAGTTGTAAATGTGAGCCATTGTGACCCGAATTAATCCAGCAGAAAGTAACTTACTAAGTGCGGAATGTGCGTTGGTAACGGTCTGCTGACGCACATTCATGAAGTCTTCGAGGCCCCAATACTGCTTGGCATCGCGGAAGTTGAACTCAATCTGGAAGCGTATAGTAATCGACGATCTGTTCTGCGGACAGGTCGGTATCGGTGCTAAACAACACGACATGGCCGCGCTTGCCCGTTTTAAGATGGGTTTTGACGACAACTACTGGGTCAGTTGGCATGAGGATCGCCATTTATTGAGGCGATCGATAGGACGTGGCGTAGCAGCACCTGAACCACCCGCTCGGTGAAGTCGCCGCACCCGTGCGCGATCACGGCGTTGACGGCGCTTGCCATTCCAGATGAAAGGCGTGGGGTTGTTGTTCCAACCGCATGCAATAGCCTCAAGTCGATCAATAATGGTCTGCACATCATGCGGATGGAAGCCGTCCAACGCCCGTCGTTTGATGATGCGTTGAATAGACTCGGCCATGTTCAGCCAGCTGCCGCCAAGTGGTGTATAGATCGGTAAGATTCCATTGCCAAAGCACCAGATCAGCGAGTCGGGGTTTTTGTGTCCGATCAGATTATCCATCACCAGGATCAGCCGCAGGGGTGGTAAGTCCTGAAGCAAGGTCACCTTAACCGTCAGTCCCTCACGCCAGCTTTCCCAGAAGGTCCGGTTCGCCTGTGGGTCAGTGACAGGTGCGGGATCAGGCAAGGTCGTGAGGATATCGGTCAACTGCGCCTGTAACCAGGCGTGCAACGTCTCGTTGCGCGTGTTTGTCACGCCCTTCACGCGAACCTCACCGGTTTTGGGATGCAGCAGCGTGAGCATCTTGGCAGTCCCTTCCCGGAAATACTCGTGAGACAATTGGGCGGGTTGACCTTCGGGTTGCCAGCTTGTCCCTGGATAGGACACCGTTCCGTAGGGTCCTGCCTCATCCTGGGGGTTTTTGCATACTCCACCGAAAAACCCCACAGAAGTTGTTGAACGGATTATTCCTGACTGAGATAGCGATAGAGTGTGGCTTTTGAGATGTCATAATCTGCCATGAGATGTTTAATTAAATCTCCGTTTTCTCGCCGCCTTTTGAGTTCGATGACTTGCTCATCGGAGAGTTTTCGTTCCCGCCCAAAGTGAACACCGCGTGCTTTGGCTTTGAGAATGCCATCCATCTGACGTTCAGCCCGAATCTCCGTTTCAAACTGCCCAATCGCCCCCAACATATTAAAGAGCAGTCGACCTGTAGCATCACTGGTATCAATATTCTGGTCAATGACCTGGAGGTCAACTTGTTTACGCTGAAGCTCTTCTGCAATTTGGCACAAATGAAGAGTTGAGCGAGCCAAACGATCAAGGCGTGTCACAATGAGCGTGTCTCCCTCGCGGACGTATTCGAGGCAGGCTTGAAGTCGTGAGCGTTTTGAGGAGAGGCTACTGACTTTTTCCTGAAAGATTTTGTCGCAGTGTTGCAATTTATCGAGTTGAACATCTAAATTTTGCCCCACAGAACTCACCCGTGCATACCCAATCAAAGCCATCGTTGTCTCCATGTTTTGATTTACCTTAGACCTTGTGAGAAGTATACTATAAGACATGAAAAAAGACATCGTTTTCGAGGTTTTTGTATCGTCTACTTTTTGAGACGAAATAGGAGTGAGTGTCATGAGTGAACCACCACCGACAAGCCGATTAGCGATTTTGACGGCAGATGAAATTGATGCGCTATATGCTCGTCCAATATTCAGTCTGGAAGATCAAATCGAGTATTTCGAGCTGACCCCACCTGAAAAAGTCGCTCTGTCACAACTGAGAACACCCATCAGCCAAATACACTTCATTTTGCAACTGGGTTATTTCAAGGCACGCCATCGGTTCTTTCGGTTTACATTAGCAGATGTAGAAGGAGATGTGCGTCATATCCAAGCAAGATACTTCGCTGATTTAATCCTTGAACCAGCACTAGCCCCATCTACAACGCATGAGCGTCAGCAAGAGTTGATTTTGGAACTCACAGGCTATCGCCGTTGTGGAGATACTGATCGTCATCAACTGCGTCACAGAGCAGAGCAATTAGCTCGTATCGACAGTCAACCGATTTACATCCTGCGTGAATTGTTTGCTTATCTCACTCAGCATCGCTGGATTGCGCCCGGTTACAGTTGGTTTCAAGAGATGATCGGTGAGGTTTTGTTGAATGAACAAGACCGTCTCAGTGCGATTATTAGCCAACAAATGACCGATGAAGAACGCGAAACCCTCAGAACCCTGTTGACCAATCCGAATGGTCTCTACGAAATCACACAGCTTAAACATGAACCGCGTAGTTTTGCGAACACGGAATTAGCCCGAGAAATTCAGCGCGGGCAACAAATGAAGCCCTTGTACGAGATTGCACGTCGCTTATTGCCTCAGCTCAAGATCTCCAATGAAAGCATCAAGTATTATGCTTCCTTGATCCACTATTACTCTGTTTATCAGATGACCCAACGTGATTTCTCACTCATCAGCGTTTACTTGCTGTGCTTCATCCATCATCGCTATCAGATGGTTCAGGATCATGACTCCAGTGCAAAAAGCTAAGCGCGAGTCCACCTCAAGCCTAGAAATGCAAGTACATAATACATCCCAAATATGATCTCATCTT